>JAPCJN010000032.1:13964-17833 GCA_027886925.1 Nitrososphaerota archaeon | reverse complement strand
GACGTTCAGGGCTGATGCAGCTTCTTTGGGCCTGAACCCTTCCTTGATGAGCCGTTCTGCCAATCTTGCACGGATCACGGGCATGAGCCGTTCCTCGCTCCTAAAGTCAGGGCGAGGGCGCGCAGAGGACATGACGTGTGTCGACCCACGGCCCCGCTAAAAATCCCTTTGCGCCCAGGAATTAGCACATATATGCGAAATAGTCACGAATATCCCTTTGTGCGCCCAGGAATTAGCACATATATGCGAAATAGTCACGAATAAATAATACCTATTCACGCTATAGATGGGGAATACTGTTAATATCACGCTCTCGTAGCGTGACTCATGCCGGGTTTCGCCTGGCCTACGGTCCAGGCATTTCTGGTGGGAGTCGACACAGACTGCTTCCGCTTCTACCCCTGGTGCTGTTGCTCTTGTTTCCGGCCGCTCAGCAGTCCTCCGCACTCGACAGCGTCGGGACCAACCCGATTCAGCACGTGGTCATCATAATGCAGGAGAACCACACGTTCGACAACTACTTCGGGACGTTCCCCGGCGCGAACGGGATACGCAACGACCCGTCATTGGTGCACCCATACCACATTACCGGCCCCGTGGTCGACCTTTGCCATTCTACGAGCTGCGCCCATAGCGCATACGACAAGGGCAAGATGGACAATTTCCTTCAGGCGGAGCATTCGAACGAGACCTTTGGCTACTACAATCAACAGGACATCCCATACTATTGGAGCCTGGCGCAAAACTACACGCTGTTCGATAACTACTACACGTCGGCTATGGGTCCGTCGCTGCCGAACCACCTCTACCTGGTAGCAGGGCAGGACGGAGGGGTGGCCGACGGAGTATCGCCCCAGTCCCCCAACATGAACATCGGCTCCATCGTGGACAAGCTCTCGGCCGGACACGTTTCGTGGGCATACTACTCGCCCTATTATGTGGGAAATGAGAACGCTCTCGGGCTCGTCTCCTCGGTCGCGAACAACCAGAGCCGGATGGCAGATTTCAAGTACGAGTCGCAGTTCATCGGCGATGTCCAGGGCGGGAACCTCCCGGGGGTGTCGTATGTGATGGCCAATGACGGCCAAAACGAACACCCGCCCTACGACCTTGGCGCAGGCCAAGCGTGGGTGCGGTCTCTCATCGACGCCATTCAGGGGAGCCAGTACTGGTCGTCGACCGCCATATTCCTCACCTGGGACGACTATGGCGGTTGGTATGACCATGTCGCTCCTCCCCAGGTCGACAAACACGGCCTAGGGTTCCGCGTCCCGCTCCTCCTGATCTCACCTTACGCCAAGCACGGCTACATCGACCACACGCTCTCGGACCACACTTCTCTGATGAAGTTCGTCGAGAGGACGTTCAACCTCGGTTCACTGACCCAGAGAGACGCGGGCGCGTCGGACCTCCTAGGAGCGCTGAACGGGAGCCTCCTTTCTCAGTATGGCGACGACACGCTGTCGCTCCAGGGGACGCCGACCTACTCCAACTTGCCTGCGGCTCCGGCGCTCGATAACTACCCGTCGAACATGGGGATAACGCTGACTTACCTCAACAACATGAACGCGCCTCGGCAGGCGATTTTCGTCGCGAGCATGAGGAACGGCGTAAACCAGACGTTGCAGCTGATATCGGTGAAGACAACGCTGGCGGCGGACAGGGCGACCCAGGTCTCGTTCATGTTCCACAACGAACCGGCCTGTGGCTGTTTCATCACCGTCCTGTCGCTCAGCCCCAGCGGAGTCGCGTTCTCGACGCCTTTCAGGCTATTTCTCAACTCTACAGCCGCGCCTCCTGACCAACCGAGCGCGACTCACCTGCAGGGGGGCATCCGCCCACTCCTCAGATGATGAATAGCTCTTAGCGCACCTAAGCGGCTTCGCCCATCTCGTAGACGTCTATCGTGTCGTTGATCAGGTCCGCAAGTTCGATCATCTTCGACTTTACAGAGTCGATCTTCTTTTCGTGGTCTGAGTGGTCCGCGGCGTCTCTTATGACCTGCCTGAGCTCATCGCTCACATTGTCGAGCTTGGCCCAGCGTTCTTTGGGGATGTAGAGATCCTCCTTGATCTTCTGGGCCTTGTAGAGCAACTGGTCAGCGTTTCTGAACAGCGCCGCTTCATCCCTTCGCACCTTGTCCTCGTTAGCGAACTTCTTGGCTTCCTCGATGAGCCGATTCCGCTCCTCTTCAGGAATCTTCATCCTTCCCGTTATCGTCACTTTGTGCTCGACCCCGCTCGAGAGCTCCTTGGCGGAGACCTTCAGTATCCCGTTCGCGTCTATCTCGAACCCCACCACGACCTGGGGGACGCCCCTTGGCCTTGCCTTGAACCCTTTCAGGTCGAAGACCCCGATGGAGACGCAGTCGACGGCCATCTGTCTCTCGCCCTGGAGGACGTGGATGTTCACCTCCGTTTGGTCGTCCTCAGCGGTGGTGAAGGCCTGCGATTTCGACGTTGGAATCGGGGTGTTCCGGTAGATGATCTTTTGGACCGTCCCCGCCGCATCCTCGATCCCGAGCGTGAGCGGGGTGACGTCCATGAGCCGATAGTTCAGCTTCCCCGTCAACACTGCACCCTGGTAGGCAGCCCCTATCGCCACGCACTCCATGGGGTCGACTCCCTCTTCGGCGAACTTTCCCATGTACTGCTCCACGACCCTCCTTATCAGCGGCATCTTTGTCTGTCCGCCGATGAGGATGAGCTTGTCGATGTCCTCGGGTCCGAGCCGAGAATCGATGAGCACGCTTCGGATGGTCCCTTCTACCCTCTTCACTATCGGGAGCGAGAGCTGTTCGAGCTCGGCCTGGGTAAGCTCGTATTTCAGGTGCTTCTTCACGCCTCCCACCTCGGCGAGGAAGGGGACTCCGATTTCGACGGCCAGCTGGCTCGAGAGCTCGATCTTGGCCTTCTCGGCGGCCTCCTTGAGCCTGACCATGGCGGGCACGCTCTTCCTGAGGTCAACCTCTGTCTCCTGCATGAACTGGTCTACAAGCCTCGTGACGATGGCGTTGTCGATGTCCGTCCCGCCGGTCTGCGTGTCGCCGCTCGTCGCTAGCACCTTGTATGTGTCCCCAGCTATCTCCATCGTCGTCACGTCGTGCGTCCCCCCGCCGAAGCTGAACACCATGATCCGGAGCTTGCCTTCACTCCCTATGGCCCTGTCCAAGCCGTAGGCCAGGCACGCCGCGGTGGGCTCGTTGATTATCCTGATCACCTGTAGACCGGCGAGCGCCCCGGCCTCCTTGGTGGCCTGCCTCTGGTTGTCGTTGAAATGGGCGGGCACAGTGATCACCGCCTTTTTCAGCGTCGTGCCCAGATACGCCTCGGAGTCTGATTTTATCTTCTGGAGTATGTATGACGAGATCTGCTCCGGCGTGTAGCTCTTCCCGTCGATGTTGACCTTGTACTCCGTCCCCATCTTCCTCTTTATCTCAAAGACCGTGCCGTGCGGGTTCACCGACATCTGCCTCTTTGCCCTTTCGCCGACCACTATGTCGCCGTCGCTGGAGAAGGCGACGACCGAGGGGAACATCTTGCCTCCGGTCGCCGGTCCGTCTGCGCTCGGGATCGAGATAGCCTTGGTTCCCTCAAGGACGGCTGCCGCTGAGTTGGTCGTCCCCAGGTCAATGCCCAAAATCTTTTCCGACTCTGAAGCGGTCATAGGCCAGAACGAGAATTTTTGGGGTGTATAAAACCTAATCATCCGTTGGTGCTGTCCAATCAACGGGAGGCGCTCTGCGATTCTCCGAGCGTCCAGTCGCGGGAGATGAGTTAAAGCGGAGCCTGAACGTATTCTGTTCCGTTGATTCCGTAGCAAGTGCCTCGTTCCAAGGCTTCCGTAAACTACTCTGGGAGAGACGAGAA
>JAPCJN010000032.1:9268-13954 GCA_027886925.1 Nitrososphaerota archaeon | reverse complement strand
CGGCTTGTCTCTGACATCCTCATTCCGAATCTCTTTCCACATCGACTTGAGCTAATGATATTAGGCTCGATAACCGCGTTCTATATGGTCTTGGGACTTTTCTTCGAGCCTGGCCTTGGTGTCGCAACATTTTGTCTGTTGATGTGGGTAACGATACCTTGGGCTTTCTTAGATTCGCTCGACTTGACCAATCTCGAGAATCCCAACACGGAACTCACCGAGTATGACGCAAAGATAGAGCCGTATCTTCGCGTTGGGCCTAGTCACCGGGTCAGAGTTGGCACTTCTGGGAATTCTTCTAAGTTTGTTGCTTTGGAAGGTCAATCTTTTAGCATGATGAACCCCACAATGATTGCCACAATTCCAACAACAACTAGACCGACGGTTTCCACCATTGCGATTTGTTGCTCTCCCTGTGTAGCGGCTTGGGGTTGGCCGACTACGCTCCCAAGGATTAGTCCGTTTAGCATCCCTAGTCCTATGGCAACAAATACGAGAACAAGACCAATAACTATCGCAATAACTCCTCCAGCAAGTCCCAAATCGCTTTCCCTTACTTCTGAACCTTCGGCTTCATTATCAAGCTATCTCCAGCGAGTGGACACCCAGAAGATTCGTGGACATCTCCCTTTAATTGGACAAAACCCATCCGTTGGTCGCGGTTTCGTTCGGGTTCCGACGCCGGACAAGACGGCGCGGAGCTTCCGCAGCTAGAGCTTGCTGGCGCTCCCTACGGCTTCCCTGAAAGAGTCTACGAAGAAGCTCGCCTGCTGCTCGCTGAGATTGCCAAAGTGACCGACCCTCAACATCTTGGTGTTGTTCTCTCCCAGCCCCCTGGCCACGTCTATCCTGTGCTTGTCTCGGAGGTACTTTTGGATCTCAGGTGCGGCGCCGGGGCTTGTCCAAAGGCCCGTGACCGTGTCGGCCCTGTGGCCTTCTTCGACTACCAGCTTGGCGCCAACGCCCTCTATCCCGTCTCTGATGATCCTCGCGTTTTTCTTGTGCCTTTCCCACCTCTGTTCGAGTCCTTCGTCCTCGACCTCTTGAAGGGCCTCGTGGAGCGCCTGCATGAGTTGCACCGCTGGGGTGGCGAAATAGGTCCGTGGGTCGTCCATCACGGCCTTCCACCTCAGCAGGTCTGAGTAATAGGCGCGTATCTTCCCCCTCTTCGCCTC
Organism: Nitrososphaerota archaeon; assembly: GCA_027886925.1. The sequence goes on along the minus strand of JAPCJN010000032.1, from coordinate 12,779 downwards.
CAGCTGCTCGAGGAAGGGCATCGAGACCGCGATCAGGACGGCCCCGGGAGGAGCCGCAAGGGCCTTCTGTGAGCCGGTGAACGCGAGGTCTGCACCCATCCCGTCAAAGTCAAGCTCGATTCCTCCGACGGAGCAGACGCCGTCGACCAGCGCCATGACGCCTGCGTTCTTGGCTTCCTCCACGATCTCGTCGACCGGGTTGCATACCGTCGTGCCCGTGTCCACCTGCGTCACGTAGAGGGCCTTGAACTTGCCGCCCGCGGCCAGCCTCTTCCTCACCGAGTCTGGGTCGGCGTGGACTCCGAAGCCGAAGTTCAGCTCTTCGACTTCTGCCCCGTAGCACCTGTTGATGTCCGCCATCCGCTGTCCAAAATACCCTGTGTTTAGAATGAGGACCCTGTCTCCGGGCTGGACCGTCGCCGCCACCGCGGCCTCCATCCCGACCGTTCCAGTGCCCGTCAACACGAACTGGTAACCTGCGTTGTTCCTGAAGACGCGCCTCGCGAGCCTGAGGGTCTCGGAGAAGTTCTGGGCGAAGTCCGGGTCGGTGTGCCCGACCTGCGGCTGCGACAGCGCCTCTCTCACCCGAGTCGAGAGGTTCGTAGGACCAGGGACCATCAGGAGCCTTTCTTCCATGACGCGGCCCGCTTCTATGCGCCTCTTAAGCGCATCACGCTTTCGACGCCGGTTTGGCGACCTCTTCCACCGCATAGAGCGGGTGGATGACCTTCAAGCCCGCGCCGTCGGATATCTGCGTCGAACAGACGCTGCTCTCTGTCGCGACGAGCTTGCGCCCGCTTTCTCTGAAGAGTCGGAAGAGGTGGTCGCCCACCGCCATCGAGAGGTTGTAGCCCAGGTCGCCGTGCTTCATCCCGAAAGTCCCGGCCATCCCGCAGCACGTCCCGTTCTCGACCACCTGCACCCTGTACCCGGCGCCCCTCAAGAACGATATCGCCGGCGTCCCGTGCGATACGGAGCGGTCGTGGCACGGGATGTGGAACCCGATGGGCTCGGCCGTCGGGAAGCTCGGTTTCAGCTCTAGCTCAGGAAGCCTCTCGTGGATGAAGCCGAAGAATGGGAAGCTCCTCTCGCGCGCCTTGTTCGCGAGGTCCCCAGGGACGAGCTTCGGATACACCTCGCGCAGCATGTACACCGCCGTCGGTTCGGTCGAGACGACGGCGTACCCCTCGTCCAGATACTTCTCGAGGGAGTCCAGGTTCTCCCTGGCGACCTCGGTCGCCTTCGCTACGTTCCCATAGGAGATGTAGGGCATTCCGCTCCACCGGAGGTCTGGCACCTCCACGCGGTATCCCAGGGAGAGGAGGATCTTCACCGCCCTGACCCCGAGCTGCGGCTCGTTGTAGTCCGCGTAGATGTCTGGGAAAAAGACGACCTTACCGGTCGCCCCGCTCCCCGTACCCAGCGACGAGAGCCTGGGCCTCAGCCTCCTCCTCGAAAATGCTGGGAGCGTCCTCCTCCTGTCGACCCCGACGAGCGATTCCATCAACGCCCGTGTCGCGCTGCGCCGCAGGAACCAGTTGGAGAGCGGCGCGGTCGAGCTCGCCATCTTGGCGAGGGTCTCTGAGGCCATGAAGAAGTCGTTGACCACCAGCTGGCCGTTCTCGGCGATCTCCTCTTCCTTGACCTTCGCTATCATCATCGGTATGTCTATGTCCACCGGGCAGATCTCCTTGCAGAGCCCGCAGGAGATGCAGAGGTGGGCGAAGGTCGCCTTGTCCAACCCGTGGACCTCGGCGGTCCACGGGATGCCGATGGGGCCTGGATAGATGTAGCCGAAGGTGTGCCCTCCCGCGATGCCGTATGTGGGGCAGACGTTCATGCAGGCACCGCAGCGGATGCAATTCAGCGCGTCAGAGAACCAAGGGTCGTCCCTCATCTTGCTTCTTCCGTTGTCCAGGATGATGACGTGGAATTCTCTGCCTTCTGCGGAGCCGGCGAGGGGCACGTGCTTTGTGATGGCAGAGACATAGACGGTCATGTTCTGGCCTGTCGCGCTCGCGCTGTGCCCCTTCACCAGGTAGGCGGCGTCGCTCCAGGTCGGGACGATCTTCTCCATCCCGATGATGACGAGGTGAATCTTCGGCAGGCTCGTGACCAGCCTGCCATTGCCCTCGTTGGTCTCGATGACGATCGAGCCTGTCTCGGCCACGCCTATGTTGGCCCCCGACATACCGATGTCTGCCGTGAGGAAGAGGTTCCGGAGATACGCCCTCACGGCCCCGAGAATCTCCTGGTCCTCCGCCCTCAGCTCCTTCCCGACGAGGCCTGAGATGAGCTGGGTGATCTCTTTCAGGGACTTGTGGGCAGCGGGCATGACGAGATGGACGGGAGTCTCGCCCGCCACCTGGATTACGAGCTCCCCGAGGTCGGTCTCCACGGCCCTGATGCCGACCTTCTCGAGCTCCTTCGTGAACTCTATCTCGTCTGAGGTGAGCGACTTGGCCTTTACTATCAACTTCGCGCCGACCCTGTTCGAGAGCTCGACGACGTAGCGCATGGCTTCCTCGCCGGTCTTCGCGAGGAAGACCTGGCCGCCGTTCTCCCTGACGTTGTTGGCGAACTGCTCCACGAGGCTCCTGTCGGCGACGGACGCGGTCTTGAGCGCCTTGTTGGAATCCTTGATCGCGTGCATGTCGATGTGTTCCTTCTCGAGCAGGGCGGTCCTGTTCCCCCTCGCTTTGGCCATGGCGTTCCAGAACTTGTCCGATGACTCTCTGTCGTTGAGCGAGCGCCTGAGCTTGGTGAGGAGGGACTGCCTGTTGTTGTTGTTCTTGCTGGTCACTAGGTATCCCCGGTCAAGTCCATGTCCAAAATGATCGCGTGAACGCTGTGAGGGCCGTGGACGCCGTAGAGCAGGCGCATCTCGATGTCGCCGGTCTTGCTCGGGCCCGAGATGAAAGTAATCAGCGGCTTCCGCTCCGGCGGACTGTCCTTGATCATCTTCCCCACCAAGGGCAACGCTTCGACCAGGCCGGGGAGGATGCTCGAAGACTCGAGGAGCGCGATGTGGACCAGTGGGAGGGAGGAAGCGAGCTTCGACGCGTCGTCATAGACGACCTCCAACATCGCGCCTTCCCGTGCCACCCCTTTGGCAGCCCATGTTATGCCGACATCGGCGCCATCGAGGATGGCGACCACTTCGGCTTGTGGCCGGCCCTGGAGGTCCTCGACGAAGCTGACGGCGGCCCCCGACGCGGCCGCGGAAACGGCTCCCCTGAGCTTTGGAGGAATCCCTGCGACGACGACGGACTTGCAGCCGACCTTCGTGAGGATGGTTCGAATCGTCTCGGTCGTCTCAGACTCGCTCTTCACGACATGAGCTTCGACATGGAGGTCGCGGAGGGACGCAAGGAACCTAGAAAGGTCTTGGGCGGATGACTCGTCCTGGACCCTTGTCGGGTTCAGCATTTCTTGATGAATTCCTCGAAGGCAGGTATTTTAATGCTAACGAAAGCTGGTGCGAATCGGGCTTCCGGCGAGCCACGGACGA
>JAPCJN010000032.1:412-9258 GCA_027886925.1 Nitrososphaerota archaeon | reverse complement strand
TCCTCGCAAAATTTTTAAGCCCACCCGGAGGAACGAAGCTCGTCTTGAGCAAAATAATGAATACGCAGAAGTATGCCGAGAGCATGACAGAGCTCTGGAACAGCACTGAGAAGCTCTTGGGCGAGATTCCAGCCGTCCTTAAGGACGCAGAGAATACGTCCTTCGAAGGAAGGAAGTTCACCTACGCCAGGGGAGGCCCAGGCGGCGTGCTTCCATTCAGAGAGGCGGCGGACAAGGCATGGATAGTTCTTACCCAAGCCTCTGACGTCCTCGTCGAGCACTTCCTAAACAAGGTGCCTAGGGGAAGCTACGACAGAAGGCTCGCCCTGAGGGAGCTGGAGACCAGGTGGCCCGAGCTCGCATCCAAGCACTTTTACGACAGATATGGAGCGTTACAACACTATGTCAGGAACAACGGAAACTACTATAGCACAATGGACCTGGAGATGCTAAGGTACGAGGTCGACAGGGTAGCCAAGTACGTGGCCGACGTCAAGGCAACAATCGCAAAGTAAGCGACAGTATACTCGTCGAATTCGTCCGCAGCTCGCGGACGCTCATCCTCATTTTTAGCGAAATCTTCGCCAACCTGGCCCATTCTAGTGACGAGGCCCAGAAAATGGCATGGAAAGTTCACGAACCATCCGGCGCGTTTCCGCAAGTGCGGAAAGTCTTTGCTTTTCAGACTGTCAGAGAGGGCTTTTCCTTCTTCGCCTTGTTCCAGTCGTCGAGGAACCTCTTCAGGCCGATGTCCGTCAAAGGATGCAGCAGCAGCTTCTCCATCACCTCGGCGGGCATCGTGCCGATGTCTGCGCCGAGCTTCGCCGCCTCCAACACGTGGATCGGGTGCCTGATGCTTGCGACCAGTATCTCCGCCTTGAAGTTGTAGTTCTGGTTCCTCTTGATCGTCACAAGGTCTTTGATTAGGCCCATCCCGTCTTGGCCGATGTCGTCGAGGCGGCCGATGAACGGGCTCAGATATGATGCACCGGCTTTTGCGGCTACAAGTCCCTGGACCGCCGAGAAGATGAGCGTCATGTTAATGGGTATCCCCATCGAGCTGAGGGTCTTGGTCGCTTTTAGTCCGTCTGCCGTCATCGGGACCTTGACAACCACGTTTTCAGCGAAGTTCTTGTTCCGCTGGCCCTCTGTCACCATCCCTTCGTAGTCGGTGGCGATCACCTCAGCGCTGACTGGATGAGGATACACTTCCTTGCAGATCGCCTTGATCGTGTCTTCAAAGTCGGCGCCCTCCTTTACTATGAGCGAGGGGTTCGTGGTGATCCCGTCGACCAGCCCCATCGCGTTGAACTTCTTGATAGAGTTAAGGTTCGCGGTGTCTAGGTAGAACTTCAATTCGAGCACCGTTCCCGAGTTTTTTCTAATAAAGCTATCGCTTCATCGCTATGGAGTCTCGTGCCGCTTGCTCGATGTGAGCCGAGGTCAGCCCGTACTTGTTCAGAAGCTCCTGCGCCTCGCCGCTCTCTCCGAACGTGTCCATCACTCCGACGCGCTTGAGCGGTATGGGGTAGTTCTCGGTGAGGACTTCGCTGACAGCCGAACCCATGCCTCCTTGGATGTTGTGCTCCTCGGCGCTTACCGCGCATCCGCACTTCTTTGCATATTTGATTATCGTCTCCTCGTCTATCGGCTTCACGGTGTGCACGTCTATGACGCTGGCCGAGACCCCCTTCGTGGCAAGGGCCTCCGCCGCCCTGAGAGCTTCCGGGAGCATTATCCCGCAGCCAAAGAGCGCGACGTCGCTCCCCTCCCTGATGACGTTTGCTTTGCCCAGCTTGTACTCAAAGCCGTCTTCGTAGACGATCGGGGTGTTCGCACCCTTGATGACTCCTCTGGTCAACCTCATGTAGAATGGGCCCGGGATGTCAGCGATGGCCTTTACCGTCCCCTTCACGGCGACCGCATCGGCGGGGACGACTACCCTCATGTGAGGCACGCACCTCATGAGAGCGATGTCCTCGACCTGCTCGTGCGACCCTCCGTCCGGTCCGACGGTAATCCCTGCATGCGAGCAGACGATCTTTACGTCCAGGTCGGCATAGCAGATCATGTTCCTAATCTGGTCGACGCACTTTCCGGGGATGAAGATCGCGTAGGTGCCCGCGTAGGCGATCTTGCCTCCGAACGCCATGCCGGCCGCGACTCCTATGAGGTTCTGCTCTGCGATGCCCAAGTTGAAGAACCTGTCGGGATACTTTACGCCGAACATGCCCGACTTCATAGAGTCGGTGGTGTCCGCGCCAAGGACGACCACACGCGGGTTGGCAGCCCCTAGCTCCACCAGGGCTTCGCCGTATGCGCTCCTCATCGAGCCGAACTTGTCTAACAACTCAATGGGCCCCCTCTGCAAGCGCGACCTTCGCCTTTTCGCGCAACACGCCTATGGCCTTGACAGGGTCGGGCTTGTAATAGACGCCGGCTCCCGCGACCATGACGTTCCCTCCCCTCACCACGACCTCGCCGATCGTCTCCGGCTCCACTCCGCCGTCGATCTCGATGTCCACCGCGAGCCCCTTCCCGTTCAAGAGGTCCGTGATCTTGGCGAGCTTTGGCATCACGGCCATGTCCATGCTCTGGCCGCTGAAACCCGGGTTCACTGTCATCACGATCAGCGTGTCCAGTTTGTCCAGCCGGTCGATGGCCCAGTCTGGAAGTTCGGTCGCTGGCTTTATCGCAAGGCCGATGACCTTGCCCTTGCCGTGGATTCTCGAGTAGAGGGCGTCGAACCGTTGGCCGTTCAGGACCTCGGTGTGGAACGTCAGGAGGTCGGACCCGGCGTCCAGGAACTTGTCCACATACATCTCTGGCTCGCTTATCATGAGGTGGGTATCGAACTTCTTGTCTGACATCTTCCTCAGGGCTTTCACGGTCCCCGGGCCGAACGTGATGTTGGGGGCGAAGTGCCCGTCTATCACGTCCAGGTGTATCTGGTCAGCGTCGCCGTCGACGGCAATTTGGACCGCGGCCTTTAGGTTTCCTTGGTCTCCCCCGAGTATCGAGGGCGCGATCTTGAGCGGCCTCTTCACCGCTCTCATCCGCACAGTGTTTTCCACCATTATCCCTTTCCTACTTTAGCTCCTTGTAGATGTCTTCCATCTTGTCCTTCGACGGAGCCGTCCCGTGGTACATGGGAGACCACTCCATGAAGGACACGCCCTTGCCCTTTACAGTGTGGGCGATGATCATGGTCGGCCTATTCTTGGTCATCTCGGCAGTGTCGAAAGCCTCGATGAGCTGCAGGTAATCGTAACCGTCGACTTCTATGACGTTCCAGTTGAATGCACGCCACTTGGCTGCGAGCGGCTCGAGCGGCATGATCTGCTCGGTCAGCCCGTCCTGTTGGATTCCGTTCCTGTCTATCATGCCGACGAGGTTGTCCAGCTTGAACTTCGATGCGGACATCGCTGCCTCCCACACCTCGCCCTCCCCCTGCTCCCCGTCGCCCATGAGGACATAGATCCGGGATTTTCTTCCGTCGAGCCTAGCCGCCAGCGCCTGACCGACGCCCACGGAGAGCCCGATCCCCTCCGAACCTGCGGGCATCTCGATGCCAGGTATTTCCATGTCTGGGTGACCCTGCAGCAGCGCCCCAAGCTTCCTCAGCGACTTTAGCTCTGAAAGCGGGAAGTAGCCTGCCTGCGCGAGGATCGAGTAGAGAAGGGGGGCGCCGTGTCCCTTGCTCAGGATGAACCGGTCCCTGTCTTCCCACTTTGGGTTCTTCGCGTCATATCTGAGCTTGTAGAAGTACAGCGTGACCAGGAGCTCGACCGCGGAGAGCGAGCCTCCCGGATGGCCAGAGCCGGCCTCCGCGAGCGTGTCGAGGATCAGGCGCCTCGTGTTCCTGGCGATTTCTTGCAACCTCGTTATCTCAGTCGCTGTTTCCATGTATATCTCAACGCCTCACTGGTGCCTGGGAGATACGTTGGAGGAAGTCTCCCATCGTCTCCAGCCGTTTCTCGATGTCTGGGATGGTCAGCGTCACATTCCTCGGTTTCTCGCTACGGATCGTCCCAGCGATGTTAGACAAGCATGCGGCCTCGGTTATCGAGCCTCCTGCCGCCACGGCGAGCGAGAACACACCGGTCATCACGTCTCTCACTCCTACCTTGTTGAAGAAGTTTTTCCTGCCGAAGGGTATCGGTAGGCTCGTCATCTGTTCCCTGTCGAACACCGTCATCCCTTCTTCACCCCTGGTGATCACCAGCCCTTTGCAGTCTAGCCTTCCCATGAGGTTCACACCCATGTTCCTAAGGCTGGTCTCGTTGACCATGGCCATCCCCGTCGCATGCGTGGCCTCTCCAAGGTTCGACTTTACGTAGGTGACGCCGGCGAAGTCCATGTAGTGCCTGTCCTTCGGCTGGGCGACGACGATCTTGCCGGCCTTCCGGGCCGCCGTCACAACCGCGTTGATCAGAAAACTCGTGACGACTCCCCTGTCGTAGTCAGAGAAGACCACGGTGTCCACGTTGGGAATCTTGGTCTCCGCGGTGGCGGCGAACGCCTTCGTCGACGACGGGGAAACGTCCTTGCGGGTCTCCTGGTCTATCCGAAGGTAGTGCAGCCGGTTGACCATGATCCAAGTCCGAAGAGAGGTGGGCCTCGACTTGTCTGCGAGTATGCCTTCAGTGTCGACGCCGTTTCGCGACAGGTCGTCCTTCAGCCATGCCCCGTAGTTGTCCTCTCCGACGTTTCCGATCACCGACACCGAGGCGCCCAAAGAGGCGACCTCGTTGGCGAGGTTTGCGGCTCCTCCCGGCAGCAGCGTCTCCCCGACGTAATCTCCCGCCGGGACGGGGGCTTCCCTTGCGAGCTTTCTTGCTGAGACCTCCACAAACCTGCTGACTATGAAGTCCCCTACGACGAGCAAGCGCTTGCTCTGAAACTTTTGGAGCAACGCGTTCAGACTTTCGTTAGAAAGGCTCGCTGTGCCCTGGACCACGGTTCCGCCACTTCGAGGCCCCATTTTAAGTTTAGCGAAGCTCAAGGGCGCGAGCGGCGGTCGTCGCCCTTTGCGCCATCGAATTCTGATTGGAGGGAGGACGAAAAAATCTCGGGATTCTTCGACTTTCGTCGGAGGAGTCTTTTTCCACTTAGGCCCTTAACGATAAAAACATAAATAACCAGCGCGGCCAAGAAAAGACCAATTATGTCACATGAAAGCACCGTCGAGAAGACATGGAGCGCCCCTAGTGTCGAGCACGACAGGGGAGACCTGTTTTCTACCACGCCCGATAAGATAGACGTAGACAAGAACGTCCTCGCGACTTTCTTCATCACCTGCGATCCGAGAGTCACGATAGATCAAGCAGGAGTCATCATAGCCGCGGAGCAATCCGTAGGAACTTTCACCGACGTTTCGACCGCCACCGACCTTTCCACGAAGACGGCCGCGAAACTGTATTCTTGGAAGTATGAGGACTCGACCGGGTCCATGAAGAACTCTGGTTGGGTGAAGGTCGCGTTCCCGACGTATCTGCTCGACATGGACAACAGGGGAATCCCAGACCTCTTCACGTTCGTCACTGGGAACTGGATGGGTTTCACGCCGATTCCAAACTGCAAATGGATTGACTTCACGCTGCCGAAGGACGTCATGAAGCTATTCAAGGGGCCCAAGTTCGGGGTCGAAGGCCTGCGAGAGATCGTCGGGACGAAGAAGAGCAGGAGGCCGCACCTCGGCATCACGATCAAGCCCAAGATGGGCGTGACCGACATGGGGGCAGCCCAGCAGTTCTACGATGCAGCAATGGGCGGGATCGACACCTTCAAGGACGACGAGACATACCACAACCAGTGGTGCTCTCCGCTGCTAGACCGTGTCGCCAAGGTCTACGAGGCACTCGACAAGGCAAAGTCCGAAGGCGCCCATCCAGAGGGAGGGTACCTATACTGCCCTCAGGTCACCACAGACTCCGAGAGGACTCTGGAGGTCGCCGACAAGATGATCGCGCACGGTGCGAGGGGCCTGATGCTCAACATCATGTGCAGCTGGTATCCGGCGCTGAGGGCTCTGTCGGAGGACCCGAGCATAAACGTCCCCATTCACCTGCACAGGGCTTCGCACGCGGCGCTCACTCGCCACCCAAGGCACGGCATAAGCTTCAAAGTAGTGGCGGGCCTCGGCAGGATCGCCGGCGGGGACATGATTCACGTAGGCACGGCGAGAGGAAAGCTCGGGGATGCGATAAAGTTCGTCGAGATACCGGAGGTCATCGACGAGATACAGAGACCGATGGACCACGTGAAGCCGATGATGGGGATCGCCTCAGGCGGCTTGACCCCTCAGAACTACCACTATTCGATCGACCTGATGGGGCTAGACATCCAGCTGCAGAACGGGGGCAGCGTCCATGGCCACCCGTGGGGGACAAAGGCGGGCGCGACCGCCGCGATGCAGGCGCTAGAAGCTTACATGAAGAAGATACCCGTCGAGGAATACGCAAAGGACCATCCCGAACTTAATGCGGCAGTCCAGTTCTGGGGTCAGAAGTACGCCGTCGCCTCCGCCATGACCGCGGTGCCCGAGCTGGGCAAGAAGGAGAGCGACTACCGGAAGATGTTCCGCTCAGAGTAAACCGGGGCAAGAAGCATGTCAAACGGACACTCAAAAGGCGACGTCTACTGCTCGTGCGGGGATTGCCCGCACGGGAACGCTTTCCAATGTGCGGACCATGGTTGTCCATGCTGCATGGGCGTCGGGGGGAAGCCCTACGTTCTCGAATACCTGAAGAGCGTGGGACCCCCAGCCACCAATTTCTGAGAAAGGGTCACCATCCCGTAGGGACGGGCTGGGCCCAAAGGCGGCGTGCAACGCCGATTTTCCTCAGATTCTGTTAGTCCAGAAACAGAGAGGCATTGCCGCGTTTAGGTGAACCGGGGCGCATCGCAGAAAAGGCGACTCCTCGTGTAGCCTGTAGAAATTTTCAGCTCTACAGAAAGACAGTCGCATGCCGCGGCCACGAGACCGCAAACCACGCTCACGCAGTGGAGCAGTGCCGAAGGAGGTGGAGGCTCGACGTCCTCGGAATCCACCCCACAAAGGCGGTAGTTTTCCACCCGTGTGGCTTACTTCTTCTTGAGCGCGGCAGCGATTACCGGCGCAACGCTGACGTGGCTTATCGGCCCTGGGAAGGTGTCAGTTCCGACTACTTCTTCGATGCCGTTGCCATACATCAGGGGCAGCGCATTGAGGCTCAGCACCGGGTGGGTGCATCCTACGTAGATCTTGCGGGCGCCCGCCTTCTTTACCAAGCGGGCTGCCTCGACGATTGTGTTTCCGGTGCTGATGATGTCGTCGATGATTATCGCGTCTCTCCCCTTCACGTCCACCCCCTCTTCGCCCCTTACCTTGACCTTCACTTCCGTGGAAGAGAATCTTGTCTTTTGGAGGATCGCGTAGTCCGTCTTGATCTTGGCTGCAGCGACCTTCGCCCATTGCTCGGACTCGTCGTCTGGACCGATTATCATCGGGTTCTTCGGAGTGAAGACCCTGTTGATGTATTCCGCGACCTGAGGCACAGCTGTCAGGTTCACGGCGGGAATCTTGAACACCTCTTTCAGCGACGGAACCCTCTGGAGGTGCACGTCGATGGTGAACACCTTGTCCGCACCTGCCTGCTCTATCAACTTCGTCGCAAGGTGGAAGCTCAGGGGCTCTCCGGGGTGGAACCTCGCGTCCTGCCGGGCATAGGCGAGATAAGGAATCACAACTGTGATCGACTTTGGACTAGCGCTCTTCATCGCGTCCATTGTCAGGAGGTACTCCATGATGAGTTCGTCTGGCCGGCCCCCGGTCGGATGGATGATTGCGACGTCCTCTCCCTTTATTTCGTCAACCACCTTCATGTACTGTTCGCCATCCGGGAACTTTTGCCTGTTGATCTTTCCGACCTTCATCCCGGTGAGGAGTCCTACCCTGACTGCCAGGGTCTCGCCTGCGGAACCGCCGAAGATTATCATCTTAATCGTTCTCCCTCTAACGCGGTCCCTGCGTCGTCTCAGTCACGTCGCTGTATTGACGCAGCTCCCTCATCAAAGAGAATACCGCTGCTGGTGGGACTATTCCCTTCTCAGTCACGTAAAAGTCGATATATTCCGGAGGAGTGACGTCGAAGACCGGGTTGCTGAACTTGACCTTCGGATTGTTTGCCATCCATTCCTTCGAAGCGATCTCGGTGTGGTCGCGTTCTTCGATATTGACCAATTCGCCTGTCAAGGTCTTGAAATCGAGCTTATAAGTTTCAGCGCCGACCATGAAATTTACCCGCGCTTCGTGCGCCATCGTGGCGACCTGGGATGTCCCTATCTTGTTCACCAGGGCTCCGTTGACTGCTATCGCGTCACACCCGACAATCGCCCTATCGGCGCTACCCATTATCACCCTGCATGCAGAGTCACAGATGAGCGTCGTGTCGACCCCGTGGGCCGCGAGCGATGCAGCTGTCTTGTGGCCCTGAAACTTCGGCCTTGTCTCGTCGCAGAACACCTTGATGCCCTTGCCCAGGTCGTGGGCCTTTTTTATGATCGACATGGCGGCCTCACTGTTGCAGTGGGTGACTATGGTGTCGCCGTTCTTGATCCTCCTCGCGCCGACCTCTCCGATTTCCTTTACGGCGTTCAAGCTAAGGTTCATGAAGTCGTTCCCCGCGCTGACTGTCGCGTCCCTGATCCCTTCGACGGTCGCGCCCGACTCGAAGGCAGCCCTGCCCCCAAAGAGGACGTAGTTCACCCCGTTTGGTAGAGAGACGGCGGTCGGCCTCGCTGACCTCAGCATGTCTCCGGCTTTGAAGACCAGGCCCCAGTACTCCCTGGGGCTAGACGCTTTC
>JAPCJN010000032.1:0-399 GCA_027886925.1 Nitrososphaerota archaeon | reverse complement strand
TGGACTCGCATCGTCTTGAGCTGGTCATGAGCCTCGCCGACCGTTACAGTCGGATATTCTTCCGAAGACTCCTTCCCGTGCTTTAGTGTCTCCACGAGAGCCGCCTCGCTATCGCGGAGCTTATATGCATTAGGATTTCGGCGGATTCTTTGCGAGCAGCCCGGCGCCAGATTCGAGCATGCCCGAAAGTCGAGCCTCGAAATGTCGCGTTCGACCGGCTCTTATCTTCCCAAATCAGGAAGAAGTTTTTTGGAAACGTCTGCGGAAAGCGCTCTGGAAGGCGTTATGGAAAGCGCCGCGGAGCACGGTCGTTCTGAGATGGTGTCCGTCCCGACGAAATCGGTCGATAACAACGACTTGGCTGCACGGACCCTAAAGGCATCGACGACTATTGTCTTC
>JAPCJN010000031.1:2728-18376 GCA_027886925.1 Nitrososphaerota archaeon | reverse complement strand
GGCTGATGTGGCCGCGCCGGTGACGAATGGCAGCGCCAACGCGACGGCGCCCCCGATTACGACCCCGATCACGACCCCGATCACCCCTCCGATCACCCCTATGAGCAATGCCTCGCTCATGAAGATTCTCATGATCTGCCCCTTTCTAGCCCCTATCGCCTTGAGGGCCCCGATCTCACGGGTCCTTTCGCTGATCGACATCATCATCGTGTTCACCACCCCGAAGCCTCCTGCGAGTAGGGCGACCAGCCCGATGACGGTGAAGAACGTAGTGAGGGTGCCTAGGAGTGCATTGGCGGCACCCGTAAACGCCGTAGGTGCTATCGTCGAGACCCCAGGGATTGATGTGGTGATCTCGGACGTGACCTGGGCTACTTGGCTCGGATCGTTCGCCTTGACGTAGACCTCTGAGACCTTTCCCTGCCTGCTGGTCAAGCTCTGCGCGGTTTGCAGCGGAAGATAGGCGAACCTCTCTGAGAAGGTGTTGCCTGTCGAATATATCCCCACGACCGTAAACTGAGACCCGCTCGTGCTGTTAGGCCCGACCGTGACGGCCGACCCGACTGAAAGGCCTCGGTTGGCCGCGAGAGCCTGGCCGATGACTATCTGGCTGCCCGACGTCGAGTTCGAGAGGGCGGACCCGTTAACGATGTTGAGGCCGCCGGTCGCCTCCTTGTAGGTCGCAGGGTTGATGCCGCTGAGGAACGCAGCGGCTCCGTCCACGTAGCCGGTAGACGAGATAACCGGGGAGACGACCGAGACGTCTGTCAGGTTGCCTATCCTGTCGGCCATTGACTGGTCGAGGGTGCTCGAGGAGCCGAAGAGGGCTGCTATCGTGGCAGCCGCTCCTCCTCCGCCTCCTCCTGCAAAGCGCCCCCCTCCGAACCCTCCGAATCCGCCTCCTGCGCCTGCCAGTCTGCCGGTAGCGTTCACCACCGTTATCTGGGCCGGCGAGAGGGTGTTGATCAGAGCACTGGCACGGGTTGACGTCCCTCCCGTCAGCGACAGGAGGACGAGGATCAATGCTACCCCTATGACGATGCCGGAGACGGTGAAAGCGGTCCTCAGCCTGCGTCTGCGCAGGCTCCTGAGGGCCATGCTCATGGAGGAGGACGTTTCAAAACACCTTGTCCATCGCAACTAGGTTCTCGGGCGAGCCGCTCGTCCTGGCGGAAATTTCCGTGGATTGTTATATAACATGATTGGTGCGGTAATCTATGAGCACCTTTTGCGTTGCCCCCTGGGGCTCTGACTCACCATGAAGCTTGGGATCGCTTTGCGCTACTCCGTCTTGCGGTCCATTGCCAGGCTGGAAGGCCCGGAGTCGGCATGCCGATAGTCAGCATCCACGCGCATTGAGCTGACGCCGACAAACTCGATGCAGTGAGATACCTCGCATCATGACACTCTGAGGTCTAGACTCTAGCTTATTATTCACCCGCGGACGAGAGTCGGACCCGAACTTGGAAACGACCGCAATCTCGATGAAAGGCCTGACGAAGCGGTTCGAGACGAAAAAGGGCGCAGTGGTGGACGGCGTGTCCCTGGACATCCCAGCTGGAATCGTCTATGGGCTCCTCGGGCCCAATGGCGCGGGCAAGACGACGATAGTGAGGATGCTTTCGACCCTCCTGAAGCCCAACGAGGGCACCGCGTCGGTCAACGGATTCGACATCGTCAGCCAGCCGCAGCAGGTAAGGGCGAACGTCGGTGTGCTCCCGGAGGACACGGGGCTCTACGACCGGCTGACGGCCACCGAGACTCTTCGGTTCTACGGCGGTGTGCAGGGGCTGAATCAGCCGATGCTCGACCAGCGGATCGACGAGCTGCTTCAAATCTTGAACCTTTCCGACAGGAAGGACGACAGAGTCGGGAAGTTCTCTCGTGGGATGCGACAGAAGCTCGCGCTGGCTCGCGCTCTTATCCACGACCCTCCCGTCTTGCTGCTCGACGAGCCGACTTTGGGCGTCGACGTGATGTCGACCCGAGGCATTCGGGACTATGTCTTGGAGGTCGCGAAGAAGGGGAAGACCGTCCTGCTCACGACTAACAACATGCATGAGGCGCAGCTGCTGTGCAGCAGGCTGACCATCATCAGCAAAGGGGTGATCCGAGCTTCGGGAACCATCGAGAGTCTGGAGGAGCTTGCGAATACCAGAGGGCTTGAGGAAGTCTTCATCAATCTCGTGAAGAGCGATGCCAGCGTCTAGAGTCAAGACCGTGAGGCTGATAGCTCAGAAGGAGCTGCTAGACCTCCTTCGAGACAGGCGCACGATAGTCACCGCCCTCATCATCCCGCTTGTCTCGTTCCCGATTCTGTTCGGCGTCGTGGGATTCTTCGCCAACCCCGTCTCGAACCCCTCCCAGGTCGCGATCGTGAGCTTCGACAACGGCGCGAGCGGGACGCTCTCGAGCAACCTGACGGCGTCTCTGTTGGCGACGCCTGGGATCAACGTCAAATTGTTGTCGGCCGAAGCGGCCGGGAACCTCACCGGGTCCGTCCAGAAGGGAGACTACGACGTAGGACTTGTGATCCCTTCTAACTTTTCGTCGTCAATAGCGGGAGGCCGCCAAGCGAACGTCACCCTGCTCTACAATCCCACCAACGGAAGGGCCCAGACGGGAATCTCGATTGTCACCGGGGTCATCGACGGCATCTCCCAGCATATCGCCGCTCAGCGGTTGCAGGTCAAGGACATCACGAACGCGGACCTGGTCCCCATAGGGATAGCCCAGACCCCCGTGGGCTCGACCAACGCCAACCAGTCGCAGGTCATCGCCGGGAGCCTTTTCCCGTCGTTCCTTCTCTACTTCACATTCCTCGGGGGCTTCTACTTCATGGTCGACGACATAGCGGGCGAAAAGGAGAGACGTAGCTTGGAACCTTTGTTGGCTCTGCCAGTGAGCCGCACAGTCATCTTCACGGGAAAGTACCTCGTGGGGTTCTTGCTCTCGATGGTCACTGCGAGCCTTGGCCTCGTCGGGACCCTTTTCAGCCTGACGGAGCTTGCGAGCACCGGCGTGGGTTCGATTTCAATCCCTCTCTACATCTTTCCGTCGGTCTTCGGGGTGGTAGCCCTCGCAGCGCTCTCCTTGTCAGCTCTCGGGTTCTGCATCTCGACTTTCGCCAAGAACATCCGAGAGGCCCAGCAGTACCTGTCTCCTGTGTTCGTCATCTTCTTCATCCCGATCTATTTCACGTCCTATCTGCCCCAGAACCAGATTTCCCAGTATGCCGGGATACCTCTTCTCGGCTACGTCGTGCTCATGAGGGACGTCATCATAGGCCAGGCGACCGCGACGGAGGTCCTTACCTCGGTGGTCGTGAACGTGGCGACCCTCGTCTTCTTCGTCTGGCTCGGGCTCCGGCTCCTCAACTCTGAGAAAGTCATCCTGAGGTCGACGTGGCGTCGCGAACGAGTCCCTCGCCTATCATCTCCCGCCAGCCAAGCGACCCTCCCGAAGAGGCCGAAACCATGTCCGTACGGTCCTAGGCACCGGTCTGACGAGTAGACGCCGTTGCTGCCGTCGACTGGTGACATCTTGTCGGCGAAAATACGACAATGTTTAACCGCATGGGATGGTCAATTGATGCTTGAATGCGTGGCGTAGGGGTCCGCGAACTGTCAAAGAGGTACGGGGACACAGTCGCCGTGGATGACCTGACCATCGATTTCGACGGGGGAACCCTGAGCACCCTTCTGGGGCCCAGCGGTTGCGGGAAAACGACGACTCTCCGATGCATCGCAGGCCTCGAGAAGCCCGAGAAAGGGGAGATTTCGATCAATGGCCAAGTCGTCTTCTCGGCAGAGACCAACTTGCCGCCTGAGAAACGGAAGATAGGGATCGTGTTCCAATCCTACGCCATATGGCCCCACATGACGGTCTTTGACAACATAGCGTTTCCATTGAAGATCAGGCACGCGTCGAGCCAGGAGATTCAACAGAAGGTGAAGAAGACCATGGAGCTTGTCAGGCTAGGCGGGCTGGGCGACAGGTCAGCCACCCAGGTAAGCGGCGGGCAGCAGCAGAGGATAGCGCTCGCCAGGGCGCTGGTCTTCGACCCAGAGGTCCTCCTCCTCGACGAGCCCTTGAGCAACCTCGATGCGAGCCTCAGGGACATCGTGCGCGTCGAGGTAAGGGAGATTCAGAGATCCCTCGGAATCACCACCATCTACGTCACCCACGACCAGGTGGAGGCCCTTTCTATCTCGGACGAGGTCGTGGTCCTTCGGGCCGGAAAGATAATGGCGGTGGGCACACCCCGAGAGATCTACACGAGGCCTCCGAACGAATTCACCGCCTCCTTCGTCGGCAAGGCCAATATTCTCCCTGGGGTGGTCGTCTCGATGCCGGGGGAGCCTACCGCCAGGTCAGGCGAGGAGCTCGTGATCGTGGAGACAAAGTTCGGAAGAGTGAGATGCCACCTTCACGGAGCAGTCCAGGTAAATGAGGGTGACAAGGCCCTTGTAACGATAAAGCCGGAGAACGTCGTCGTCGTTTCAACTGACGGTCCGAAGAGTCAGGAGGCGAACACGTTCCCTGGGAGGGTGGAGTTCACGTCCTACCTCGGCGCATTCTCTGAGGTCATCGTTTCGGTCGGAGGCGAGAAGATAAGAGCCTTGAAGAAATCTGAGGAGACCGCCTTCGAAGCCGGATCGCAGGTCTCTGTCTCCTTTCCCGAGCACTACTGTTCTTTGTTGCGCCTAGATTGAGTGGCCCGATGCCTAAAGAGCCGTAGCATCCTGTGCGTTAGAATGATTCTAAATGAATCTTTATATAAATTCGAGGCGTTTTATTCCACATGCGAACTAGGCGTGGAGTTTCCACTACTGTCGTGATCGGCGCCGTCGTCATTATCGTCATCATAGTCATAGGAGCATTTGTCTTGCTCTCCCAACCGGTGTCAACAACCTCGTCCACCACGTCGACAACGACTCCGCAGACCTCCAGCACCACAAGTAGCATGACGACCAGCACTGGGGTTTCGAGCGCGTCTTCGACCACGAGTTCGACGTCGACGATCACGAACCCCGCTGATGTGGCGTTATACGCGGCCGCGAAAACGGAGGGCTCCGTCGTCGTCTATGGAAGCCCCACCGCGCAACAGTTCGGAAACATCACCGCGGCGTTCAACGCCATTTATCCTGGGATCACTGTCACCTACACGTCTTATCAGCCTCCTCAGGCCGTTCCGCTGATCAACAGCCAGCTCGCGACCCAAGGATACAGCGCCGACGTCGCCCTCCAGGCGGCCACCACCATGTACCCGCTGGAACAGAGCGGCGACATCAGCTCCTACGTCTCTCCCTTTGCCGTCGGATTCCCGAAAGAGGTCCTCGATCCGCTCAACGGGAGCACGCCGATCATCGAGCTTGCTCTGGGCTGGATGTATAACACGAATCTGATAAAGCCGGCTAACGTCCCGACGACGATGGCCCAGGTCGCCAATGCCCAGTTCAAGGGCGAGGTGGTCATGAACGACCCGACGACCGGTACGGCGTTCACCCAGTATTGGGCGACGCTGGAGAAACAGCTCGGTAACGCCACCGTGCTGAACTTCCTCCATTCCCTCAAGAACACTACGAGCCCGACGATACTCCCCACGACGACGAGCTGTGCGACTGACGTCGCTGGAGGTGCGCACGCTATCTGCCTCGCGGGATACATGCAAGAGGCTGCCCCTGATATCCAGGTGGGGGCCCCCCTCAAGTTCCTGAACATCACCGGCCTGCCTCTGCTGATCACGCCCAACAACGCCGCGGTGGTCAAGAACGCGCAACATCCCAACGCCGCGAAGCTCCTGATCGATTTCATGGCGTCTCCGGCAGGTCAGACCGCTTGGGGCAACATCGACGTCCGGACCCCGGTCAGCCAGACCGTGAACGCGAACTGGAGCCTAGCCTCGGAGCTGAAATCCTTTGACCCAGGCGCTGGCACCCAGGTCTATTACCCCACGCCAGCCGTAGCCGCAGCGGGGAGCGCCTGGGGCGCGACTTTCGCTTTCATAAAACAGTAGGCGCGCAAAAGGGGCCACAGGCGGAAGTAGTCTGACCGTGACGACCAGGAAGGCCCCGTTCTCTCTCAGCCTGTCTTCGATAGCGCTCGTGGTTGGAGTCGGCACCCTCGCGGTCTTCATCCTCTATCCGGTCGTCTTCACCGTCGACAGCAGCTTCTGGAGCGCGGAGCCTACCTTCAAGGGAGGCCACGTGACTCTGGACAACTACGCGATGCTCCTGGGTGACGAAGCGACCTACGGCACGATATTGAACACGTTCGTCCAGGCAGGGAGCTCTGCGGGGATCGCTATAGGCCTCGGGACCCTCCTCAGCATAATCACTGTGAGGACCGACACCCCATTTCGGCGCGTCCTCTTCTACCTACCGTACCTCCCTCTCGCTTTCCCTGTGTTGATAGCGAACCAGGCTTGGATCTACACTTTCGAATTGAGGGCGGGACTGCTCAACGTGTTGTTCGGACGCCTCGGCCTCTCCACGTCCACTTTCAACATCTACAGCTGGCCGGGGATGATCTTCGCGAGCGCGATGGCCTTGACGCCCATCGCCTACCTCACCGTCTCGGCCGCGATGCGCAACATCGACACCTCCCTCGAAGAGGTCAGCAGGGCATCCGGCTCCGGCGTCAGGAACACCCTTCTCAGGGTGTCGATCCCGCTGATGGCTCCGAGCATATTCTCGGCGTTCTTGCTTTGCTTCACGCTCTCTGCAGGCTCCTTCGAGACACCGACCATGATAGGCATCCCCGCAGGGATCAACGTCATGATGTCCGCCGTCTACAACAACGTCGACGCCATAATCCCGCCCAATTACTCCGCCGCTAGCACCGAGTCGGTGCTGCTCCTCGTGATCATCATGTCGATGGTCTACCTCTACAATCGCTCCTTGCGGGGGGCGAGGAGATTCGAGGTCGTCACTGGAAAAGGGTATTCAGCCAGCAGGGTGCTCTCACTCGGGAGTTGGAGGTACGTCGCGCTTGTCGTCATCGTCGCGTATCTTGTGCTCGCATTGGCGCTGCCTCTGTTCACTATCACGCTCCTATCCTTGGTCCCTCTCTGGCTCTCGAACAACCTCTTCGGCCACGTGAGCCTGAAGAACTACGTCTTCCTGTTCTCGAAATCGTCGGGGATCTATCCGGCCCTGTTGAACAGCGTCATCGCATCCGTGGTCTCCGCGACCATCGTCATCGGCATCGCCCTGGTCATCGTCTTCGCGGCCAAAAGGACGAAAATCCGCGGGCGGGGACTACTCGAGGGGCTAGGGATGTTCCCGATATCGATGCCGACGCTCGTCATAAGTTTCGGGCTGTTGTGGGCTTTCCTGACGATACCGATAGGCATCTACGGCACTCTGTGGGTCATGATAATCGCGCTCTCGGTGACCCTCCTCCCGCAGGGGATCAGGTCGATAAGCGGAGGAGTGATTTCGATCCAGACAGAGCTGCAGGAGGCTGCGCGCTCCTCCGGGGCGAGCATGGCGACGACGATAAGGCAGATTTTCCTCCCGCTCGTCAGGTCCAGCCTCGTCGGGGCATGGCTCTACGTCTTCATCGGCAGCTTCACCGCTCTCGGCTCGGTCCTGCTCCTCCAGACGTCGAACAACCAGCTCTTCTCGACCCTGCTGTGGAGCTTCTGGTCGAGCGGCAACCCCGGGTCTGCGGATTCCTTCGCGGCAGGCTGCGTCTTATTGCTCCTCATCCTCGTCAGTGCCATCAGCGCGATGGTCCTGCTCCAGCGCAGGTTGGAAAAGGGAATGAGTTCGTAGTAGCCGCATCTCGTCAAGATGGGACGAGGCCCTACGCCGAATCCTTGGCGCTTCGCCCCTCTTCTCTGCTCGATAACCGTTTCAAGGAAAGTGCCATCCTGGACACGACGCGGTCGTCGACATCCACCCCCGCTCTCCGTAGAAGGAGGACCAGCCCGCCACAAGCCGGGGGGAGCTTGGGCTCGACTAACTTTGCAAGAGGAGCTGATGCCCTTATCGTCTCCCTCAACGGGTTGAGGATCGGCTCGCCAGCGTTGAACACACCCCCGTTGAGGGAGACCCCGAACGGCGTCTTCAGCAAGCCCAGAAGTGAGGCCGCGGTCACTACGAGTTCCCCTAGAATCCCGCCCTTGTCATTCAGGATTCCCAGGGCGACCGCGTCCCCGCCCTCCGCGGCGCGGCTGACCAGAGTGGAGATCGAGGCGACCTCGTCGACCTCCATGTGCTCTGCATACACACGAGCAATGATGCCCTGGGGCTCGTCCACTTTCAGCCTCTCCATTATCAGCCGGAGCAGCTCCGTCTTTGGGCCGCGTGTGTCGTAGTCCATCATGGCAGCGCAGAGCGCGTCCCTTCCGATGTCGTAGGCGCTGCCTTTGTCGTCGACGATGTTCCCCCATCCTCCCACCCTGACAGTCCTACGGCCGCCAGCGCTCTGGCAGGAGGCGACGCATCCTGTGCCTGCGACCAACGTGACCCCGGGCTCGTCGTTGAAAGCTCCGGTCATTGCCGTCCGCCAATCGTTCACGACGATGTTTCGTCCGCGCCGCGGCGCCAGGCGCATCGAATCGACCCCTCTGGTCATGATCTCAAAGTCTTCGGTCGAGTCCATGGCTGCGAGCCCGAAGCAGGCATCCAGCCTATACCTCTCCTCCCTCATCAGTCCCGCTCGTTCGGCCGCCAGCTCGAACGCCTGCGTTATCGAGGCGAGGGCCCTGGGTAGTCCCGTGTTGTGATAGTTAGATGGTCCGGCTGAGCCGGTGCCGAGGACTTCACCGTCCGAGTCGGAGACTACGCACCTCGTCCTCGTTCCGCCTCCGTCGAAACCGGCGTAGTAGACGTCGGTCGACTTACGCCGCCTCCACATACTTTCCGGGGTTCATTATCCCATGCGGGTCGAAGATGCTCTTGATCTCCTTCATCAGCCGGAGCGCCTCCTCCCCGTCATGCGCCAGCAGCTGCTCCCTGAGAAGCTTCGCCTTTTGCGACCCGACTCCGTGCTCGCCCGTGATCGACCCGCCGATGCTTATTCCATATCGGCATATCTCCTCGAACGCGCCGAGGGCGGCGGCCTCGCTCTTCCCGTCGCCCTTGTCATACAGGATGACCGGGTGGACGTTTCCGTCGCCTGCGTGACCGTTGACGGGAATCCTCAGACGGTACTTCGAGGCGACCTCCTTCACCTTCATCAAGTAGTCGCCCAGCCTGTCTATAGGGACTACGATGTCCTCGACCTGGACCGCGGTCGCGAGCCCTCTCACCGCCAGGTAGGCCATCGAGCGAACCTGGTAGAACGTCTCGGCCTCTTCCTCATCCTTCGCGATTCGGATCTTCAGGGGTCTGTTCCGGTTGAAAATCTCCAGGGCTGTCTTCAGAGAGGGCTCCTCGATGTCCACAATCAGGGTGGCTTCCGCCTCGTCCTGTCTCATCTGCAGTTTTTCGTTGAGGGCCTTGATCGTGTCCTTGTCCAGGAACTCGAAGATGTAGGGCATTATCTTCGAAGCCCTCAGTTCGCAAATGGCGGAGCTCGCAGCCCGCCAGTCGTCGAAGGTAAGGAGAAGTCGCTTCGCCTTGGCGGTCGGGATCGGGATGATCTTCAGCCAGGCCTCCGTGACTATGCCCAGGGTCCCCTCGCTGCCCACCATAAGGTGGACGAGGTCAAACCCCGCTCGGTTCTTCGCGAGCGGCTCTCCGAAGCTGGTCGCCTTGCCGTTCGGGAGGACGACTCGCAACGCCATCACCCAGTCCTTGACGGTCCCATATCTTACGCACCTCAGACCTCCCGAGCCTTCTGCGATCGCGCCGCCCACGGTGCATATGGAACTGCTAGCCGGGTCTGGAGGAAAGAAGAAGCCCTCCCTCTCGAGGTTCTTGTTGAGTTCCTCCAGGGTGATGCCAGCCTGGACCCGGACATACCAGTTCACGGTGTCGATCTTGATGACGCGGTTCATCCTCCTCAAGTCGACTATGATCGCGTCTTTCAAGACCGACGCCCCGGTGAGGCTGCTGCCCGCGCCCCTTGGGACCAGGGGGACCCTCATCGTGTCTGCGAGCGCGACCACATTCATGACCTCCGTCTCTGATCCGGGCCTCACCACGATCGCGGGCACCGCGCTATGACCGGCCATGTCCTCGGAGTAGTCCTTGATCTTCGGTGACCCGCTGGTGACGACGTTTTGTGCGCCGCTTATGCCGGCTAGCTCGTCCAGGAGCCGTCGTCCCTGTCGTTGTCGTGATGCCGGACGCCTCTTCTGTTTTTTGTCCACGAACCTCGCCTATTGGGACCGCTCACTCATTTTGCCACCACTCCCTTGGGGAGCACTGCGAGTACGTCCGGGTGCTTCTGCCGTATCGACTGCTCAGAGAGTGGGAAGAGTCCGCTCCTCATCGCCCTCCTGACGTTGTAGCGGATGAACTGTTTGTAGCGCGCGTCTCCGATGTAAGAGAGCACCGCTTCCGCTGCCGATGTCTCGTCCATGCCCTTCACCGTGGTGAAATAGGGAGCCAGTATCAGCCAGATTACGCGATGTCTTCCGTCTGTTATCGGATGTTCTAGCAGTCGCCCGATGTAATCGAACTGGGTGCGCTGGCGTGGAGGAGGACGGGGGATTAGTGGCCTGAACTCGTCGACGATCGACTGGACGAACGCCGGCAGAGGCTGCGATCTCAACGACCTCATGCCTGAAATCATGAGCCCCTGCACGAGCGCGGCGAAGAGGTCACGGACGTCGTTCACCGAGAAAGAGACCAGGCCTGCGTTGAGCTGCATGTTCACCAGCTGCCACCTAGGCTCTCTGGTGAGCTCGTACTCCGTCGTCACCTCGAGATATCTCTCAAAGGGACAGCTTATCGCGATGTCGCCGCGCCCGCTTTGGTCGCCTTTCTGAATCGTCATTTCCAGGCCGACCGCCTCCCTCAGAAGCGAGGTCATCTGCACGGGCGTCTCCTTGACGAAGAAGGTCTTCGCGCGGGCGGCTTCGGTCCTCGCGAGCGCCAGAGTGAGATAGGGCTCGTTCTTGGAGGCGAGCACCGCGACGAAATAGCTGTAGAATTCTATCACCTCTTCAGGGTTTCTGGTGTCCCTTGTCCGCCTCTCGTAGGACTGGTAGCCGAGGAGGCGCACGTTCTGCACGTCGAAATTCGGGTTTTTCACGGCGAGCGAGAGCCGGTAGCGAGCCTGGTCGAGGATCGGCCGGTAGACCGACTTCACCACCTCATCTAGCGGGTATGAGACCAGGAAATCTCTGGCTGACCTCAGGAACGGATATTTCACCAGTTTGGGGTCGACGTTCAAGACAAGGTCCCTGTGGTCTTGGAGGTTTGCACCGGCTAATGATATGTTTTCTTCTTGTTTTCGCTTTGCCGCGCTCGTGAACAAGCCCGAGAGATGATGTCTCCGGTTCCCTATATCCCCCTATATGGGCGTCCGCTTTCAGGGAGAAACGATGATTGAAGTTCGATAGAACATCCGTGCTGTTGGGGCCTACCCAGAGATTAAATATCGAACCGCGCTTAAAGCCTAATCGTGGGGACCCAATCCAAGCCTTCAACCGCCTTTGGATTATCGCTCGCGGGTGGCATACTGGTAGTTCTGGCGGGCATCGTCGTGATGCTGTTGGGCGCCGCTCTCACGTCTTTTATCGGAGGGATAGGAGGGATCTTCGGTTTCTTTGGCATCGTCTGGGGCATCCTGATCATCTTTTGCGCAAACTTGCTCAGGTCAAGACCAGCGCGACACGTGGGTCTGGGTGTTGCCATCGTCCTCTTCTCGATATTCAGCTGGTTTGGCGCCATAGGCGGGTTTTTTCTCGGATTTGTGCTTTCGCTGGTAGGCGGCATTCTCGCGATAGCCTGGAACCCAGGGGGAGCCTTGGTGAACACGCCTGTGGGTTCTAGTCCTTTGCCAACGGCCGGAGCAGCAACTTTTGGCTCCACGAAGTTCTGCACGAGCTGTGGGAACAAGATACTTGCATCTGCCACGTTCTGCAACAAGTGCGGTGCAAGACAGGAAGGAAACTAGCCTTCACGGGCGAGGCGAAAGGTCAGAGGTTGGCGACGGACACGCTGGCTGTAGTCGTCGTGGTCGTCGGAGCCTGGACGCTGACCACGTTGCAATCCTCGAGATACACGAGATAGCCCGCTCCCTGCGACATCTGGAGCCCGTCGACCAGACACTTGGCGAGGACTAGGGCCCCCTGAGAGAGTTTACCGGTCTGCGATTGGCTGCTCCAGATGAGTACCACGTCGCCAGAGTGGACGGACGAATAGAACTGTCCTGTCCCCGAGTCCTGGACCACACCAAAGTCGAGGCTGTCCTGGATGTAGATGGTCCTGTTAGTGTAAGAGGAGTCTGCCTGGGACTGGTTGGTCTCGTAGGCGTCGTAGAGCTGCGCGCCGCTCAGGGGGTCGCCGGGCGAGTTGACAGGAGGGCCGTTCCCGGGCGCCTGGGTCGGGCTCGTAAAGTTGTTGAGGGCGGCGCCCACGAGAAAGATGACAAGGGCGAAGATGACGACCACAGCCAACAGTTTCCTTCCGGTCAAGTAGCGTTTCTTTTGTTCGGGATACGGCGGGAGATATCCGAATTCGTTCTCCTCCGTCGCCGCGATAGGTTGTCGCGGCGGTGGCGAACCCTCAAGAGTGTAAGATGACTGAAACGGTCCTGTCGACTGGGTGTTGCCTGAGTCTAGGGCGACCCCGCAGTTGGGGCAGTATTCTGCGCCCGGTGGCAAATCCCGGCCGCAGTTCGAGCAGAACGGCAACGTCTTGATGCGAGGCCTGCGGCTCTATAAACCATAGCGCTACCCACCAATCTTCGAGGAAGCAACTTGCTGTCGGCAGTCGCCATTACTTTGTGTGGGATGGTCTGAAAACGAACCCGTCGAGGATCAGGCGAAGGTCCCTGCGCTCCTTCTTTGATTGCTTCCAGATCTCGTCCCTCCTTCCTGGAGGCAGCTTGTTCCAGTACTTTGCGACCTCGTCCTTTACCTCGATTACAAAGAATTCGCCCTGTTTGAACGGAGCCTCCAAGCCTTTCTCCACCACTGGCGTGTCCGACGTCGAATCTCGAACTCTTATCGAGGTCATAAACGCCGTCCCTCAGAAGCCTCCTCTTTTAAGTCCCACTGACCGCTCGCAATCTGACCGCGCTGGAATTCTTGGTTCCGCGACTAATCGGATGCCAATCCGTCGAATGACTTTGGGCATCGACTCGAGAGCGGCTCCTTTCGTTCCTTCGCCTTTCGCACCTCTTGGCTCGCCTCCCCTTTGATGAATGATCAGACAGCATCTCCGAGTGGCATCTTCAGACCATGCTGTTCAGTTTCTCCGTCGCCTGAAGGCCTGACGCTGCAGTTGGCGACATCCAGCATTATGTGCGACCAACGAGTTGGACAAGAAATTCTTATTAGCACTGCCAAATCGCTGCCCGCCAAATGTCAGCCGAAGACGGCGAGACCGACGACGACTTCGAGGACGACTTCGAGGACGACGACGACGGAGACGACACCGAATGACCGAGGACTGACAGGCCTACCTTCCGTGGCGGTAATTCCGCCGCCGGTCCGAAGAGCCCTCGCATCAGGGCAAAGTCCGGCCTTAACCTTGCTTGAATAAGAGCCCATTAGCGAATTATGGGTCGATAATGCTTATTACCTATGTAGTGTCTCGACTTCAAGTTCGAACGGAGTGATTTTCAATGAAGACGTCTAAGGCAGGCGAAGGGATGGAGGCAGATTCTGCACAGATGGTATTGGCCGAGCGTATCGCAAAGGACGTGGTCGAATGTGACCCTTCTATCCTCAGCCTCATAGTCCTGGACTCCTTGGGACGGGTCTTGGCTGTCGGCAGGTCATCACGCCTGGCAGAGTCAGAACAAGTTAGCAGGGAACTCATCCCGATGTTCGGGACAATTGTGAAGGTCATCCTGGGCGCAGCGAACAACGCGGCTCAGGCGATGGGTGGGACGGAGCACATAATCGGCGTCTTCAAGAGGCAGAAGGTTCTGTTGATCAATCTCCCGGAGTACAACCTGTCACTGGGCTTGCGGCTCGCTCGCTCCGCCAACGCTGAATACGTCTACAACAAGATCAAGGAAATCCTCGGCTCGAGCTAGAGCGGGTGCCTGCCCGCCTGCTTGCCTGACGGACCTTTTCGTGCCTCCCTGTCGATGCCTCTTGCGCGTGCGTCCGTTGTCTCGAGCTCGTCTGCAATTTTCAAATCCGCTCTGTCCTCCGCCCTGCACAAGGAGGGATGACGAGCCTCTCCGGTCTATGACTCCCAGATCTCAGATCGTTACTAGCTGGAGTCCAGCCTGTTTCATGAGGCGCACGCCCAACTGGTCCGGGTAGGGGTTCGAGACCACGACCTTCTTGATGTCAGCGTTGATGATCATCTTGGAACAGAACGTGCACGGGGAGTGGGTTGAGTACAAGGTCGCACCCGCAGTCCTGATTCCGTTTTTCGCCGCTTGGACGATGGCATTCTCCTCGGCATGTGAGCAGTTATGTGTAATGACGTTGGCAACGAGGAAGGTATTGTCGACTGGAGCCTCTAGGTTGTAAACGAATCCCTCGTAATGCTCCCTTGAGACAGAACGAACGGGAAGCATGAAGAAGAAGTGGTCCTCTCTTTCGTAGAGCCTTATGTTCGTGTTCTTGGGTGAAGTTCTTACAGTATACGCCTCTTTAGCGTGCACTCTTCGGCCCTGAATCACAGTTTCCTTCTCATGTTGGCTGTTGTAGACCGCTGCATATCGACCGAGTCTTGCGTATGCCAGTTGGGCTTGCATCGCCAACAATTGCGAAGTAGTTGAAATCTGTAGTTGATTGGGCTCAGGGTTCTTGGCGTTCGAAGTTGCCCATCCTCCATCCCCACTGGAATATCCCTCAAGGAACGCCTCAAGTATGTCCAGCCTCTCATGGTAGAGGACAAAATCAGGGATTCTCTTGTTTGGGGCGAGGTGGCCACACCAGGAAGTAAATGCCCTTGCCATGATGGCGGAACTGCAAGTAATGACAATGCTCTCTTCGCCTTCTTGCCTCCTTGTGGAGCTTGGTAGGCCGAGCGAAGCCAGGGTTTCTCTGATGCGTTCGGCGAAATCTGTCTCCTCCGAACCGAGCGCGAAGCATACCTGTGATTTGTTTGAGCAACCCTCGGCGACATAGATTCCGAGTAGCCACGCAGTTGCCGAGTTGAGCGGGAAGCTTGTAATCATGTGACCGAGCTTTATTTTTGCAAATGGGGTCAGGTCCAAAGAGTTGATGTTTGAGGTCCCAGATATTCTTGGGAGCAGTAGATAATCTCCTTTGGAGTATTTGGGTCGATTTCGCCTGGGCCTCAGGTCGCCTGCCAGCCTCCATTCCAACTTGAGGTTGGGGCTACGATGGTTCGGTCTGTTGTCGGCATTAATCACGAGCAGGGGATGTTCGGGTGTGAGCGAGAATGGAAGAAGCCCCTTGGCCTCGACCCGAATCATGTCTCCTTTGTACTCTCGCTTGAAAACCGTAGAGACTTGGTTCAAGTGGTGCATCCCAACAACACTATCTCCTACCTGATACTCGGAAATCGGCTTATTGTCGCCCATGAGCAGCGTATCTCCTCTTAGGCAGGCGCAACTCTCAAGGTTCATGCCAGATTTTAGGCGGCCCTC
>JAPCJN010000031.1:0-2718 GCA_027886925.1 Nitrososphaerota archaeon | reverse complement strand
TCGGCAATGGGCTTGTTGTCCCCCAGTAGGACAGTGTCGCCCAAGACGCACGCGCAGTTCTCGAGGTCCACTCCGGACTTTAGCCTGCCGTCCTTGACAGCTTGGCATCTCGCGCACCCTCCCTCGTCGCAGTGCTTGGTCCCGGCGGGAGTCCCGTTGTAGCCCGTGGAGATTATCTGCCTGCCCAACACAAGGACCGCTCCCTTGGCCGAGGATAGGCAGGTCGACCTTGACTTCACGACGTTGGCGACTTCCATGAAATACTCGTCCCACGAAGGACGGGGGCGCCTCCGCTCGCTCTTCTTGTCCATGGTCTTTTGGCTGACTTTGGGCACAGGAGCGACAAGAAAAGCCTTTGGTCGTGGCGACTCACCTTTATTTGCTGCTCCTTGCGCGGTCAGGACGAAACGCGGTGACCAAGACGGCAAGACAGGAGGAGGCCAACCTCCCCGTGAAGATCAACCGAAAGGCGCCGGCGCCCTCTCTTCTGCCCCTGACCGACTACTTCAAGGGATTTGAGAAGGTCGAGGCCGTCCGGTCGGTGTTCGGAGGTGAGACCGAGGAGGTCCTCTCGAGGCTGAGAATAGCGTTCATCTCCAACAAGCGAATGTATATGGGCATCAGGGACGATGACGGGAACATCGCTGTCGGGACCTATCATTTGAGGCACAGCGACGAGCACATCCTGTATCTCGACATCGTCCACGAGCTGTTCCACATCAAGCAGTGGATGAACGACAAGGAATGGTTCACCCAGGAGCACCTGAAGTTCATGCGGGACAGGTCGTTGTATTACGTCAGCCCTATCGAGGTCCCGGCTTACAAGCACACGGTGAGGGAGGCCGAGAGGCTGGGGATGCACCACGAAGAAATAACCGAATATCTGAGGATGTTGCCGGTCCCGCCGAAGGTGTTTGCGGGTTTCCTCAAAGAGATGGAGATCAGGCGGAGCGCAGGACCAGCGCCGTCGTCGAAGGTGAAGAGGAAGGTCCCGGTCAAGATAAACCGGGACCCCGAGCTCGCGCTCCATCCGTTCACTGAATATTTCCAGGGATTCGAGAAGGCTGCTGCGGTGAGGGCTCTCTACGGAAAGAGCACCGAGGAAGTCCTTCGCGGGCTCGAGGTAGAGTTCGTGGACGGCGCGTTCGGCTCGATATACCCGAGCGAAGAGGACGGCCATCTGGTCGTCAACCTGAACTACCTGAAGGAGGCCGAAATAAGCTCGATCTATCTCGACGTCCTGCTTTCCTTGAACTTCCTGAAGCGCCACCCGAAGACGGGCGAGGGGTCGCTCTACCCCGAGGATCTCGCGGAGGATTCGCTGGTGCTCGAGTCTTACAGGGCCATGGTGGAAGAGGCTAGGCGCATCGGGACTCCCGACCCGGAGATCCTGGAACACCTGCAGCTGCCAAAGTTCATGATGAGCACCCAGGCCTACCGCAAGTTCGTCAGCGCGTTGGGACTGTCGAAGCCAGGCCAGAAGAAGAGAAAAGCCTTGCGCAAGAAATGAATGCGCGTCCCTATCGTTTCACCGAACTCCTTTACCGTGTGCGCTCTATCGATATCGGGATCTTGCATATGACGAAGAAAACGGCGTCCGCCTTCCCGAATGCGTATGTGGACGTCGACGAGCCCCCGAACAACGCACCGCGGGTGAGGATTCTCGCGCTCGTAGGGATGATAAGCGCCGCCTTCCTTGGGTCGACCACCCTGGTCCTCAACTTCTTGCCGACCGGATACGACCCGGTGAGACAGATGGTGAGCGACTATGCAGTCGGCGCGTTTGCCTTTGAGATGCAGCTGGCGTTCTTCGCCGGCGGGTTGGGCGTGGTCGCGCTCGCGTCGGCAGTCGCCATCTCGGACGACCGGCGGGTAGTCAAAGCGGGGTCTGCGCTGCTGTTTATAGCGGGCGTCTGCCTGTTCGCGGTCGGGGCCTTTCAAACTGACGTCGAAGGAGCGGCGGCAACTCTTCACGGGACGGTCCACGACATCTTGTCGCAATTCGTCTTCGTCTTCGGCCCTATCGGGATGCTCCTCGTCTCTCATGCGAATGGCAGCAGATGGCTGTGGCCGACTTTGGCCTCCCTCGCTGCGGCGGGAGCGTTCTTCGCGGCAGACGCGGCGTTCTCGCTCAACGCGGCGGGGTTGGCAGAGCGCATCTTCATACTCGTTCTCCTCGTCTGGTGGTTCACGGCCTCATACCGTCTTTTCAGGACTGCCTGAGGAGGCCTCTCCGAGGAAGCGCACTTGTTCGTGCGCGCTTGCCTCGACCTGGTAAGTTTGGATTACTCTCGGATGATTCCGGCGAGCTGTACTGGCCTCTGCAACCGGCGCTCTCCCTCGTCCCCTCTTTGAGGCGACAACATACCGAATGCGCCGTTGAGGTCATCCCGCTCCTTTCCATTCCTGGCCTTCATGGCCCCGCAGTTGTCGCTGATCGCGTGGAAGGATTCCTCCGTTATCTCGCCTGACCTGAACTGGATGTTCACGTTCACAAGGAACTTCGCGACGGTCTCGTCTTGTTGATTGAGCTCCTCCGTCCGGCTGTTGATCTCCTGGATGAGCTTCTCGCTCGACTCTTGGATCTTTGCGACCCGCGCCTCATATTGGCCGCGCAACTGCTCGTAGTGCCCGGGCGAGACCGACTCGTCGGCGTGGTCGTTCTTGATGTCGTCGAGCGCAGCAATCCTCTTTCTCAAGACGCCAATCTCTGCTGTT
>JAPCJN010000149.1 GCA_027886925.1 Nitrososphaerota archaeon | reverse complement strand
AACGCCAACGACATGATAATTGGGCTTGAGGGACATGGCAGTAGCACTCTTGAAACCGCAGGCGGGCCCTTCGCTTTGGTCGGCGCATCCCACACAGCAAACGTTGAGACTGCCACCGCACAATTTGAGACGGTGGCATCCACGCAATCGATAACCGAAAGCTTCGGAACGAGCCTGGGAGGTGGTACCGGATGGGTCATGATCGCGGACGCAATCGAGGCTGCGCCATGATGCCTCCCTTTGCTCTTCATCCCCTACTTTGGAAACGGGGCGTCTCTCATGGCAACGTCATCGCGTCCCCTAAGGGCGCTTCTCGTGAACTCGAGTCTCGCCAAGAGGCGTTCCGTGCAGGTCCTCCGAATGGCGCTCAAAGTGATATGGGGTGCTTGCGTTTGAAAATCTTTAATCGGAACAAAAAAGTGGTGAACGGGAACGGCAACGACGGTCCGGCCTCCCTCACCAAGCAGGGTAACGGAGGCGTCGCCACCCTAACCCTCAAGGATGACAACAAGCTCCGGACGGAGCTCACGAACCAGACGAAGGCGATCTTTTCCGCGCAGGGCGCGCCCAAGAAAGTACCTCCAGCGATGCGGCACCCCTCCACCGGGAAGAAGCTTCAGGAGACATGGACGACGGTGGAGCGATATCCGCTATTCCAGCCCTTCTCGTATGCGGTCATCGCCGAGTCCCCTACTTCCAGGGGTAAGGTCTACTACGTAGACGAGGTCAGTCTGTCACCCCCCGAGGTCGAAGTCTACAACTACATCCTCGAAGCGCTAGAGAACGAGCTGGTGGTCCCGCGCAGTCGCATCGACCCGAAGGGATACTTCGAGGTGCAGGCAAAGAAGATAGTCATGAAGTACGACATCCGGCTCCCCCGACTCTCGTGGGCTAAGATCCTGTACTTCGCTGAGAGGGACATCGTGGGGTTCGGGATGCTCGACGGAGTGATGAGGGACCCCAACATCGAGGACATCTCGGTCGACGGGATAAAGCGACCCGTCCTGGTCTATCACAGGAAGTACGAGAGGGTACCGACCAACATCACCTTCGACCGGGAAGAGGAGCTGAACGACCTGATAGCCCGTTTCGCCCACATGTCTGGGAAACACATCTCCGTCGCCTTCCCAATCATGCAAGGAATCCTCCCTGGAGGGCACCGCGCGATGGCGACGTTCAGGAAGGAGGTCTCGCCTCGCGGAGGCACGCTAAGCATCAGGAAGTTCAAGGAAGACCCCATCACCATCATCGACATGCTGAACCTGGGGGTCCTCGACCACAGGGCAGCCGCCTACATGTGGTTCATGATGGAGAACAGGGCGAACACCATTGTGGTCGGCGCGACGGGAGCCGGGAAGACCACGATGCTCAACGCGCTGCTCGACCTCATGAAGACGAACAGCAAGATCATCACAATCGAGGAGGTCCAGGAGATCAACCTCGCGCACCAGGGCTGGACTGCCCTGGTCTCGAGGGAGGGCTATGGCGTCACAGAGGAGGGACCGAAGGGTGTGGGGCTCTTCGACCTGGTAAAGGCCGCGATGCGCATGAGGCCGGACGTGCTCGTCGTGGGTGAGGTTAGGGGCGAAGAGGCCTACGTGCTGTTCCAGGCGATCAGCACAGGCCACGGCGGGCTCTGCACCTTGCACGCGGACGACGCGCCTTCAGCCATCCAGAGGCTCGTCTCAAAGCCCATGGACGTCCCTCCCGCGTTCATCCCGTTCCTCGACATCGCCTTCACCGTCCGGAGGATCACCGTGCCGGAGCCCGGTGGCGGCTTCAAGTCGATCAGGAGGGTCATCTCCGTCGACGAGGTTAATGCGGTGGGAGACTACCAGCGCATGTTCACCTGGGACCCC
Organism: Nitrososphaerota archaeon; assembly: GCA_027886925.1. The sequence goes on along the minus strand of JAPCJN010000149.1, from coordinate 2,029 downwards.
CCGACCGACCGTCTCATCCCAACTCCGTTCAGCGAGAGCAAGAAGCTGGCCAAGCTCGCGGCCGACCTCGGCATCTCGATGAAGGAGGTGGACGACGAGATCACCCGGAGAGCCACAGTCCTCAGGTGGATGCAGTGGAACAACCTCAGGAACTTCAAGGCGCTGACGCCCGTACTGCAGGCCTACGTCGACGAGCCGGTCGCGACCTACCAGCGGGCGCTGAAAGAGTTGCTCCCCGTTGGCGCCACGCCTCCAGTGTTCGAGGAGGCCAAGCATTGACCCAGCAGATCCTCGCACCCCGCGCTCAAGAAGAGACCTCCATGGGACTGTTCGACAGGGTCTCGCTCTTCTCGTACAAGGTGTTCCGAAGGCCTGCGGGACGACTCGCGAAGAGTATGCCCCTCCTGCGAGACGACCTTCTGAGGTCAAACATGCGAGTGACCCCCGTAGGGCTCATCTCTGTCGCGTTCCTCGCGACCCTCATATCGACGATAGCGGTGCTAGGGGTAGTCGCCTTGGTGCTCGTGGCTAGGCTGACCCCCCTCCTTCTCCTGGTGGTGATCCTCCCGCCTTTTGTCTTCATAATGATGCTCAACACCCCCAAGGCGAGCGCGTCCTCGCGAGCCAGCGCTGTAGACAACGAGCTCCCACTCGTGGTGGGCTACATGTCGATCCTCGCGGGAGGAGGCATCTCTCTCATCGACACCCTGCGGCGAATAGCAGATCTCTCGATCTTCCCGGCGGCCGCAAAAGAGGCCAAAAGGATCCTGATCGACATTGACGCTTTGGGGTTCGACCCTCTGACAGCGCTGGACAGGGGCGCCAAGAACACCCCGAGCAGGACGCTTTCCGACCTCCTTTCGGGCTACACGACGGTGCTCAGAACGGGAGGCGACTACGTCAACTTCCTCAACCTCAATCTCAAGGAGAGCTTCGAGGCCCGTGCAGCCAAGATGAAGAGGACCATAGAGACCACCGGCGCCGTGGCGGAGTCGTTCCTCATCGTCACTGTCGTGCTCGGCGTGGCCCTCTTCACGCTTTATCTGGTCGAGACGCTCATCGACAACAACGGGAGCGGACTGACGAGCATCTACTTGTTCTCGTTCGTGATCGTGCCGTTCCTCTCTGCCGGGTTCACGTGGCTGATAGACGTGGTGTCGCCCAAGTGGCCCTTCACCGACATGAGGCCCTACAAGATATTCCTCGCGTTCATCCCGGTGGGGCTGATCATCTTCTTCATTCCGCTGCCGTTGAAGTTCTCGATCCACCTCGCAGTCTCGCTGTTGGCCATCACCATCGTCCCAGCCTACTTCGCAGAGAAGTTCGCCAGGCAGAGGAGGGGAGTCGAGAAGATGCTGCCCGACTTTATCAAGGACGTCTCGGAGGGAAGGAAGATCGGCCTCCCGCCTGAGGAGAGCATCGAGCGGCTCGGGGACAGGAACTACAGGCAATTGACCCCGTATGTCACGAAGATGGGCGCCCAGCTCTCGTGGGGAATCAACTTGGGCAAGGTCATCGCCACCTTCGCCCGCACCGTCAACAGCTGGATCGCCAAGGCTGTCGGCACGCTGATGCTCGAAGTCGTTGAGATCGGCGGAGGGACAACCCGAGGGTTCACAGAGATGGCAGACTTTACCAGGAAGATAAGCGACATGGAGGCGGAGCGAAGGTCGGTGCTGAGGAGCTACGTGTTCATCGCCTACATCGGAGGATTGATGCTGGTGATGACCACGTTCATGATGGTCTTCCTCCTCGCAGAGCCGGCCGCGAAAGGTCTTACGGTAGGAGCGGCTGCCGGGCTCGCCCCTAACCCTGGCACGATAGACACACTTCTCGCAGCTGGGGTGTTCGAGTGCTGGGTCATAGGGTTGGTCGCTGGGAAGATGGGAGAGGGTTCCGTAGCCGAGGGGTTCAAGCACGCCCTCATCCTTGTCATCATCAACCTCGTCTTGATATTCGGCGCGAGGCTCTTCATCTCATTCCCGCTCTGACTTGCGGGCGGGCGGGCGGGCGGGCTGCTCAGGAGAGC
>JAPCJN010000148.1 GCA_027886925.1 Nitrososphaerota archaeon | reverse complement strand
TGATCCACTTTCCGGTCCCTCTTCGCATGGCATTACGGTAGGCCAGCCACCCGGCCGCGTTATCCTCGAACGCAAGTCCGACGCTCTTGAATACGGTTATCTCAGATGGCGAACTCCTGCCTTTCTTCTTTCCGGAGACGAGCTCGGAGAGCTCCGCCCGTATCGCGCTCTTCCGCATCAGCCCCTCCTTGATTGGGATCAGCAAATCACCGGCCTCCTCGAGGGCGGCTTCCCTCGAGTCGACGAAGATCGATGCGCGGGCCACGAGCGACGAGTCGAGCTCGCGTGCGTCTGGCCTGTATGCGCCCATCGCGACCACGTGGGTTCCCCCTCCCACCTTCGACCCGTCGAAGACCGGGGTCGTGGACGTCGTGGCGGTGACGAGTACGTCGCTGCCCCTGACACATACGTCGACGGTCTCGACGGCTTTGGCGTCGACACTGAACGCCTTGGAGACCTGCCTCGCGAGCGCTTTGTCTCTCTCGGGATGACGGGAGAATATCTTGACGTGCCTCACCCCCCGGAGTTCCGAAAGGACCCCATTGACCTGATGAAAGGCCTGCCCGCCGGCCCCGACGATCCCTAAAGTTTCGGAGTCTTTCCTGGCCAAGTACCTGCAAGAAAGCCCGGTCACCGCTCCCGTCCTGATGGCCGTGAGCACCCCGCCGGAGATCACCGCCTTCGTCTCGCCGTTCTCTCCGTCGAGCAGCAAGACGACCGCGTTGACCGAGGGCGTGCCCTTGTTATGCGGGAAGATGCTTACGACCTTGACGCTCGCTTCTCCCTTCCCCCTCTTTGCGAAGGAAGGCATGACCAGAATGTCTCCAGAGGGGGCGACCAGCCTCGCCCTGAGCGGAGAGTCCACCTTCTTTCCTCTCTGGTGCAGGGCGAAGATCCGCGACATCTCCTCGATGCATTCCGCCATCGGGCAAGCGGATTCTACGCCCTCAGCATCGAGCGTCAGGACTTTCACGGACTCAAGTCTCCCAGGTCTACCTTCATTCCTCGGCTCTCGGCATAGATAGATATATACTCAAAAGGCATCGGCCGAGTAATTCATGACGGTCGTCATAATCGTCAGGGACGAGACCGGAGCGAGGTGTGGCATAGCTCGTGTCCCTTGAACAATTGATGTGGGTCGAGAAATATCGGCCCCGCAAGATAGACGACATCGTCAACCAGGAAGAAGTGAAAGGGCGCCTAAAACCCCTCCTCGAAAAGAAGGACGAGATCCCACACCTCCTCTTCGCGGGCCCTCCGGGTTCAGGGAAGACGACCGCGGCGATGATCCTGGCGAGAGAGATCCTTGGAGAGTCGTCCTCCGAGTATGCGTTGTCCCTCAACGCGAGCGACGAAAGGGGCATCGACATAGTCCGCGATCGCATCAAGACTTTCGCTAGCTACTCCGACAGGAGGGAGGGCGTCCCGTTCAGGCTGGTCATCCTCGACGAGGCCGACGAGATGACCCACGACGCTCAGACCGCGCTCCGCAGGATAATGGAGGAGAGCTCGCGGCACACGCGCTTCTTCCTCATCTGCAACTACTCTTCCAACCTCATCGAGCCCATCCAGAGCAGGTGCGCGATATTCAGGTTCAAGAAGATCGGGATAGACGAGGCGGTCCCGTGCCTCAGGAATATCGCAAAGTCCGAGGAGGTCAGGGTCTCCGACCAGGTGCTCAAGGAGGTCGGCCTCGCCGTCGACGGGGACCTCAGGCAAGCGATCAACCTCCTGCAAGCGGCATCGGCTGGGGGAGGAGAGGTTACCATGGAGAAGGTCAACGCGGTCACCGGTGCGGGCGTGAAACACAAGGTGGCCGAGATAGTCAAGGCCGCCATGGGCGGGGACTTCCCTGGCGCCAGGCTGAAGCTTGTCGAGCTGACCCGGGTGTACGGGATACCGGAATCGGACTTTCTGCGTTTTGCGAACGAGGAGATCGCGAAGGGGGACGGAGATAACACGGCCGAGGCGATCGGGATCCTCGCCGAGTTCGACTACAGGCTCGCAGTTGGCTCGAACCCGGAGGTTCAACTTACCGCGCTCCTGGCCGCCCTGGCCGCCCTCAGCAAGAACGGCGACGTGCGTAAGGGCTAGTGTGGTGAGAGCCTCTCCGTGGACCTGCACCAGCCGCGCGGGATACGAGACATAGAACCCGACGAGTTCGACCGGCACCTGAAGGTCCGCCGGACTTTCGAGGAGATAGCCAGAGCCTACAACTTCAAGCTCATGGAGCCCGGCCCCCTCGAGGAGATCTCCATCCTGAGGGCGAAGAGCGGCAGCCAGGTCGACGAGCAGATCTACTACTTCAGGGACAAGGCCGACCGCGAGATAGGGCTCCGATTCGACCTCACCGTCGGGATGACGCGGAACGTCGCGTCGCACAAGGGACTGAGGCCCCCAATCAAACTCGCCTCGTATGGAGGCGTTTGGCGATACGACGAGCCGCAGCACGCTAGGTATAGGTGGTTCTATCAGTGGGACGTCGAGATATTCGGCGACCCGACCGTGGAGGCCGACGCCGAGGTCATGGACCTCTGCTACAACTTTTTCAAGAAGATCGGGTTGACCGAATTCGTCCTCGAGGTAGGCGATAGGCGCCTCGTGGAGGAGTTCGTCAAAAAGTCGCTGAAAGTGACCTCAGATGAGAAGCTCGTCGTGATGTTGAGGGCGCTCGACAAGATCCGGAAGAAGACCGAGGCGGAACTTGTGGCGGAGTACGAGGAGAGCGGGGTGAAACGAGAAGAGATGCTGGAGCTGCTGAGGTTCGGAAAGACAAAAGGCTCGCCGGATGAGGTCTGCGAACGGCTCGAATCGCTTGGCTTGGAGACGGTCTCAGAAGGAGGCCTTGCGGACCTTCGGGACTCGCTCAAGAGCAGAGGGGTCCAAAACGTGGAGTACAACTTGGGCATCGTCCGCGGGCTCGACTACTACACTGGAGTCGTCTTCGAAGTGGTCGACAAGGCGAATCCCGACCTTGGCTCGCTGTGCGGCGGAGGGAGGTACGACGTGCTCCCCAAGCTCTTCGGGCGGCCTGACCTTGCCGCGACAGGGGCGGCGGGTGGGGTCGAACGCATCGCCCTCTCGATGGAAAAGGCCGCCGGCGACGAGGAAGGCATCGACGAATCGGTCTACATAGGGTACACGGAGCCCGCCATCGCAGACAAGGCGCTCGGCATCGCGTCGTCCCTCCGAAACGCGGGCATAAGGACGGAGGTAGGCCAGCGCGGCAAGAGCTTGGGGAAGCAACTCGAGGACGCTAGCACAAGGAAGTTCTCGTGGGTCGTGATAATCGGGAAAAAGGAGCTGGAGTCGGGGCAGCTGACCCTGAGAGACATGGAGCACAGGAGCGAGGAGCGAGTTCCGATGGACGGACTGCTGGCGCGGCTGCGCCCGCGCGAATGACTAGCTGAGTTGCCGCAGAGGGGACTGGACGCACAGAAGGACGGCCTCCCCCTCCTCGACCGTCGTGAGAAGGGGGACCTGAAGCTCGACGGCTTTGCGTCTCACCTTGTAGAGGTCCTTCCTCATCTTGTTTAGATTGGTGTTCAGCGACAGGATCAGGGCGACCTTCCCGTGGCTTGTCATTTCGAGCATCGTCTCGAGCGAGGCCACTTTGGCCACGTCTCCAAGCGAGTTCGCGAGGGACTGAGTGGTGATGAATTCTTGAACTCCATGAGGAGCGAGGCGGCCTTCGTGAGGTCAGACAGCTCGTCCGCGAGGACGATCCCGTTGTCCCCCCTGGAGGGTATCTTGAGTCCCGCGGCGATGAGGGCCCTGCTCATCGCCTCGGCCAAAGTCGCGCCGAAGCATGCCACCTCGCCCGTCGAGCGCATCTCTACGCCTATCGTCGGTTCCGCTCCTTCCATCTGCATGAACGAGAACTGGGGGGCCTTCACGACGAA
>JAPCJN010000030.1 GCA_027886925.1 Nitrososphaerota archaeon | reverse complement strand
GACCAGGTGGATGCCATCTACAAAGTTTCCTGCGAAAGAACCAGCGCCCCCGGCGTATATCCCCGCAAACATGTTGTCTAATGTGGCAACCGGGACGACGGTGGCCATCAGGACGAACGCAAGGCTCCTGCTCACGCTGTTTCCCAGATTTATCAGTGTCGTGCTGATTCCCGCCGCTATGCCCCTGTCCTCAGGGGGAACGGAGCTCATCACCGAAGCCCTGTTGGGGGGCGCGAAGGTCCCCATCCCAGCGCCCGCTATTACGAGCGGGATAGCGAGCTGCCAGAAGGTTACCGAAGGAGGCAGCTGGGTGAGCATTATCAGGCCGATCGCGGTCAATACCAGCCCGCTTGTGGCGACCAAACGCGGCCCTCTCCTGTCCGAGAGATACCCGGCGAGCGGCCCGAAAATCGCGAACATTGCCGTGTTCGGGAGCAAGAACAAGCCAGCCTGAAAGGGATCGAGATTCATATTCGGCCCTTGAAGGTAGAAGACCAAGACCAGCAGGACGCAGCCTCTTGCGAGGGAGTTGAGGAAAATCGCGACGGTCCCTCCCGAGAAGAGCCGATTCCGGAACAGGGAGAGTTTGAGCATCGGATCCTCCACCTTGTTCTCTATGAGAATGAACACACACAGCGTCGCAAGGCCACCGGCCGTCAACCCTAACGTCAAAGATTTGCTCAAGCCTGATACCGCATAGAGCGAGATTCCTGAAAGCAGCATGAAGACCCCGACGGCGAAGGCGACGTTGCCCGGGATGTCCAGCTTCTGCCCACTCCTTCTCACCGACTGCTCCCTTAGACGATAGTGCGACCAAAGTGTGGCGGCGATTCCGATCGGCACGTTCACCCAGAATATCGATCGCCATCCCGCCACTGACGTCAGGAACCCGCCCAAGACCAACCCCAAGACCGACCCTCCGGAAATGGCGACCGCATTAGTGCCGAGCGCCCTCCCCCTTTCCTCGAAAGGAAATGCGTCGGTGAGTATCGCCGAACTGTTCGAGAAGAGAAGCGCCGCCCCGAGCCCCTGGACCATTCTGAAGATGACCAACTCCAAGCCAGACTGCGACAGACTGCAAAGCCCAGAGCTCACGGTGAAGAGCGCGAAACCTAGCGTGAAGAGCCTGACTCTCCCGAACATGTCGCTCAGCCTCCCAAAGTTGATCAAGACCGCCGAAATCATCAGCTGATATCCGACCAGCACCCAAATCAGGTCAAAGGGCGAAGTATTGGGAAGGTCGCGTCCGATCGTTGGCAACGCGATCAGCACTATGCTCGCGTCGACGGCCGACATGGTCGCGCCGAGCGTGGTGTTGGTTAGCGCGATCCATTTGTATTGAATGAAAACCGCCACATTCGCGCGCCTGAAGTTCACCTATAAACCATATCCAGTCTGCACCTCCATCTAACTCCGTGGCCTGTGAGAATGCGCGCCCCCGCTTGAAGACGTGCGTCGAAAGCACGACGCCGACAACCGCGCCATTGGGTTCGCAGACGATCGCCCGCGCGTGGCCGCAAGGATTGAAAGAAGTTTGGCGCCCGAACGGATGGATGTTCACTTTATATATTGTCGATGCTTCTGAACTTGCGCTTCTTAAGCTTCGAGTATGAACGTTTGCATACTATATAAAGCAAAAATCCAACTGTAAGATTCCAGCACAACCTTTAAGTAAAACCGACCTGCGGTATTACTAGGCGCAAGTCACCATGAAGAAGATTGAAGCAATAATCAGAAGGGAGAAATTCACCGACGTGGACGCGGCCCTAAAGCGGTTGGGAGTCAGCGGGCTCACCCTAGAGGAAGTCACCGGCAGGGGGCGCTCGAAAGACACCATGACAGTCTTAGCCAAAGGGAAGTGGACCTATGAGGAGGAATACATCAAGCGTATCAAGCTCGAGATCCTTGTCAAGGACAGCGACGCAAAGGCAGTCGTTGACGCAATCATAGCCCACGCATCGACCGACTCAGTCGGAGACGGAAAGGTCTTCGTGTCTTCAGTAGATGAAGTACTGGACATCGGATCAAAGGCCGTCGACGAGAAAGCGGTCGCTTTCGCAACCATCCGGCAGAATTAAGCTCCCCGGCTCGTTCACCCCGATGGGCACCCGCCCACCAGGGTGAATCTCATTTTTTCCATAAAGTAGCGAAAGCTCTAAGATGGCCGCCAGCGGTTCCGATCCAATTCCTTGAAGCTGACCGTGTATGGGCCCCAGAGGCTGGGCCTTGTAATCGACGAAAAGGTCGTCGACCTGGAACGTGCCACGGGTGTGTATCTCTCCTCGGACAAGGGTTCAACTCGCCCGTCAGAAGAGGCCGAAGAGCTCGTCGGGCACACGTTCGGCGCGTTCGTTAGCCTCGGCGAAACCGCGTTGCAGACAGCGCACAATGTGTTCGAATTCGCGAAAGATGACCTAAACGGCATGAAAGGTCTTCAAGGCGAGCAGATAGTCTTCCCGATGGGTCAGGTCCCGCTGAGGGCGCCAGTCACAGAAAGCTCGAAGTTCAAGATTATGTGCATCGGCGCCAATTTTGCCGACCACCTCCTGGGCCTGTATTCGAACCTTCCAGCCGCAGTGGGGGAGGAGAAGGAGGCGCACACCTTAGAAGGCGCGAAGGCCGAGGCCCTCAGCACCCCGCAGTGGGGGTTCTACAAGCTGGGTTCGAACGTGAGCAACCCAGGAGAGGAGATTCAGTACCCTTCCAGGACGAAGCTCCTGGACTACGAGGGAGAGATAGCCTTGATCATCGGGAAGCGCGGGAAGGACATCAAGCGCTCCGATTTGCTCGACTACGTCTTCGGCTACACGCTCTTCAACGATTTTAGCATGCGCGACAATTTTGACAAGGGCTCCCTGAACTTCGCCAGGATCAAGAACTTTCAAGGATCAGGCGCGCTAGGCCCCGTGGTCACCCTGAAGGACGAGGCTCCCGACCCGCAGGACATTGATTTCTCGACCTCTGTCAACGGCGAGGTGAGGCAGAGGGGCAACACAAGGGACATGATCCGGGGATTCGGCGAATGGGTTGAGTTTCTCTCGTCGGACGCTCACCTTAATCCGGGGGACATCATCGCCTCGGGAACGCCCTCCGGGACGGCCGTCGACTCGAGCAAGAGGAACAGCGACGGCAGCCTCCCGCGCGACAGGTTCCTCAAGGTCGGAGACGTCGTCGAAGTCTCCTCCATGAAGATCGGGGGCATCCTAAGGAACAAGATCGTCGCGAAGCCAGAGACTGCACTCCACCTCGGTTAGTTTCAGTCGGGCTGGCTGGCCGGGTGCACAAACGTGCCATGTCTTGGAAGCCACTCAAGAGGAAACACGCGATCGAGTGAAGAGGCCTTCAATGATCATACGTTCGGTGCCGAAACCATAACCTAGGTTATTAAACCACCCTCGAGCCAGGGTTCCAGTTGACCAAGCAGGACGAAGGCCCTGGTGCGAAGGCACCGATGGCGCCTCCTTCCACGGCCGGCGGGACTTTTGTGCCGACCATGGTTGCACCCCCACGTCGCACGACACTGTTGATTTTGGGGGGCCTGCTCACCGGACTGCTTCTATCCGCAATGGACCAGACCATAGTCGCGACCGCAGGACCTACCATAATCTCCGACCTGGGCGGGCTCAGCCTCTACGCCTGGGTCTTCAGCGCCTACATACTCACGCAGACCGTCTCCCTCCCCATCTTCGGGAAGCTCTCAGACCTCTACGGTCGAAAGAAGTTCTACGTGCTTGGCTTGGCCGTCTTCATGGGCGGCTCAATACTCTCGGGGGCTGCGCAAAACATAGACGAGTTGATCATCTTCAGGGCCATACAAGGAATCGGAAGCGGCGCGTTCTTCCCCATCGCCCTCGCCATAGTCGGAGTCTCCTTCCCTCCCAGCATGAGGGGGAGGACGCAAGGGATATTCGCGAGCGTCTTCGGCATCGCCGCCGTTGTAGGACCTTCGGTCGGCTCCTACATCGTAGAGGCAATCAACTGGAGATGGATCTTCTACATCAACCTCCCGCTCGGCATCGCCTCATTCATACTAATCTGGTTCGGAGTCAAGGAGTCCAGGAACGCAAACGCAAAGCCCTCGATCGACATCCTTGGGGTCTCGACCCTCACGGCGTGGGTCGTGTTACTGATCCTCGGTTTCCTAGACGGAGGGACGACGTATCCGTGGTATTCCTGGCAGGAGTACATCACGTTCGCTGGCGCGGCGGTCCTGTTTGTGGTCTTCATCGTCGTCGAGCGGAGGGCCCCCGAACCAGTGATTCCGTTGGACCTGTTCCGGAACAGGACCATACTGTCCTCTTCGGCGGTCGCTTTCCTCAGAGGAATCGCCTTCTTCGCGGTCATAAGCTACATCCCACTCTTCGTGCAAGCCGGGCTCGGGGGCTCGGTGAGCGACGGAAGAAACGCGCTCTACGGGTTCCTCCTCCCGCTAATCGTCAGTGCGATACTCGGCGGGCAGCTCGCGGTGAGGGTAGGTTACAGAGGGATAATCTTCGGAGGAGTCGCGGTGATGACCGTCGGGATCTTCCTTCTGACCGGCATCAGCCAGACCTCGACCATCCTGGACATCGTCTGGAGGTCGGCAGTTATGGGTTTGGGCGTCGGCTTTACTTTCGCGAGCATCGTAATCGCGGTCCAGTATTCCGTGACCAGGGACAAGATAGGGGTCGCGTCCTCGCTTGCCCAGTTCATGGGGAACCTCGGAAGCTCGATAGGTCTTGCCGTCATCGGAGCCGTGCAAGCGAATACCTTCGGGTCACAACTACGAAGCCTCTTGCAATCGCTCCCGGCTCAGGCCCAGGCCCAAGCTGCGCCATTCCTCAGCAACGCTAACTTGGTCGGCCAAGTGCTCTCCACGCCTGCGACACTCGCACAGATGACGAGCGCGAACCCCGCCCTTGGAGCCCCCGCCTTCATCCAGGCGCTCAGAGTCGCGTTCGCAAACTCCGTGACTCCGCTGTTCTGGATCAGCCTGGCCGTCTCAATAATGGCGCTCGTCGCGAGCATCTTCATCACGGGCTCGATGAAACAGCAGCTCGCCGCCGGCACCGCCATGGCGAACGCGCAAAAGGGGCCTAAAGACGACCCGCAGCCTCCGTCTCCCGCAATGGCCTAGGGTCCGGATTCCGGATTATTGTCCAGCTTGATGGATGCCAGAGGCTCCCAGACCTCCAGCACTTCTTCGTAAGCCTCCTTCATCGCCTCGACGTTCTTCTTTATCACCTCGGTGAAGGACTCCCGGCTCAGACGTTTCATGTTGCTCAGGCGCGCCGCGAGGGTGAAGACAAGCATCCCCCTCGCTCCCATGTGCCTTACCTCTAGCTGCACCGACCTCTTCGAGGAGATTCTCTCCATGATGTCCGAATATTCCTTGATGCGACCCAACACGATCGGGAACCTGCGCTTGAAATCATCTTGGAAGGGCGGATCGTCGAAATACGTGTAGTCCAGGTCCAAAGACTCGCTGGCTCGCTCTTCCCCGTAGGCCAGCTCGATCCAATCTATCGTGTCGCCTATCGCGAGAGACTCCAAATAAGTCGGCCCGTCCTTTTCCCTCCAAGCCGCGTTGACGTGGGGCGACCTCATGATCTCCTCGCGGTCTCGACACCTCATGAACCACTGCAGGTCTTTGAGGGACAACGGAAAGCCCGGTGGCGGCGAGATGATGTCGAAACGCACCCCTGTCACTTGCGAGAGTATCTCCCTGAGATTCTCCTCCTCGCTCAGCTTCTGTGTCCGACGAGGCCTAACCGATGCCGGTTTCTTCAATGAGCGCGGATTACCTGGACATCCGTGTATAAGCTCTTTTCAGACAACGAACGAGCGCCCGCAGAACGTGGATTTCAGAAACCCTGCGGTAGCCGGACTAGGAAAGCTTAATCTCTCAGACTAATGGTCCTCCCCTTGTGCAAATCAGCAGTTCGTCTTTCCTCACTGGAGCCGCAATCCTCCTTGTGCTAACAGGGTCCTTAACGCTGCTGCCCTTGGCAAGCGCCCAATCGACGGTCACGGTGTCGATCCCGCGCGGGTCCGGCGTCAGCAGCGCCGCAGCGCCTGGCTTTTCACCCCACGCGATTACGATCGTCATAGGCGTGAACAACACGGTGACCTGGATGAACAACGACAACGCCTCCCACACGGTGACGCCGGAGAACGTGCCCTCGCCAGGCAGCTGGTCAGTGGGGTCAGGCAACCTAGCGGCGGCCCAATCCTACAGCTTCACCTTCACGGTCCCAGGCACCTACAACTACACGTGTTCCTACCACAGCTGGATGTCCGGCTCAATCGTTGTGAAAGGAGTAGCAACCACGAGCACGTCGACGTCCGTCACTACGTCCACCACTCCATCAACCACCACCTCCACTACCACAAAGACGTCCACCACTCCCGAATTCCCGACCGCTGCGCTCGGGGTGACGCTCTTCGTGATAATGGCCGCACTGGTCTTACTCGCCCCGCGGCTCCGGACGTCCGGCCAACAGAAACCCGGGCTCGTTCCTTAACAACCCTTATCAAGGAGCGGTACCGTTCTTCCCTTATCTTGAATCATAAATTGGCGTTATCGCTGGCCGTCATTTCCCTGATCGCGATAGTGCCGATAGTGCAGGCCGCGAGCACGACCGGCGGAACCTCTCCTCCACAGGGTTTCGTCGCATATCGCATCCTGACGACGACCCAGAACGGAGTTCAGCGGAGCCTCTCCTTGAACGAGAGCGTCGCGCCTGGTTCGAACGCAGGTAACTCTATCCTGTCGCTCTCCGTCGAGGCCGCATCGAGCAACTTCACCTATTCCCACGTGGTCAATTCCTCGCTGACGATGTTCCCCTACATGCCTGGGATAACCAACCAGAACTACACCTATGCGACCAAGTCGTATACCGTCACCGCTAGGATATCCCAGCAGGGCACCGGGCAGGTGACCTTCCAAGGCAAGTCATACACCCTAACGAACTACGCCATAACGGCGAACATCGTTTCAGCCAATGGCTCGAAGAGCGTCAGCGGCACGGTCTCTACCTTCCCCTCTGACCTCGTCTATTCCTTCGGGGCCACGTTCAACAGCACCCAGGTCGCGGGGACGTTGACGTCTACCTCGCTACCGCTGAGCACTAGTTCTGCCGGCCCTGCGGTCCAGGCCGCTTCGGCCGGGTTGGGGCTCTCTCTGGCTGGAGCGGCAGTGGCACTTTCGCTCGGGGTCAGGGCGAGGCAAAAGCAGAAGACAGCGGATCCCTCGAAACCTGACCACTGGGTAGATTGACCGAGCGACCGGTCTCCTCGGTCCTCGCCAGCCACCCACGATAGAATGAAAACCCTTCTCGAGAGCGAAGCGAAGCGAACGAGAGAAAAAGACTTGGAAGAGGTAATCAGTTTTGCGCAGGCGGTCAAGGACTACGGCCCTAAGACGATAGGCCCGGTCACCTTCTCAGTGGGAACGGGGGAGATAGTGGGATTCCTCGGCCCCAACGGCTCTGGCAAGTCCACGACGATACGCATGCTCCTCGGGTTGATCAAGCCCACCTCGGGATTGGTGAGATTGATGCAGAAGGACCCTCTGAAAGATCACGTGAAGGCCCTCCAGCACGTGGGCTACTCTCCGGAGCTGCCGAACCTCCAGTCCTTCCTCTCCCCGAACGAGCTGCTGGAGCTCACAGCGAAAGAGCTCGGGCTCGGCGGCAAGGAGACTAGGGCGCAGCTCCCGGCACTTCTCGAGAACGTGGGCCTAATCCAGTACCAGGACTACAAGATAGCCAAGCTCAGCAAGGGGATGGTCCAGAGGCTGAGCGTCGCGCAAGCGATGCTAGGCACTCCGAAAATCCTGATTCTCGACGAGCCCATGATAGGCATCGACCCGGCTGGGGTGGTGCAGTTCCGCTCCATATTCAGAGAGTTCGTCAAAGACGGGGGCACCATAGTCATGTCCTCCCACATCCTGTCAGAGGTGGAGTCGCTCTGCACAAGCCTCGTCGTGATCCACTCAGGAAACATCTTGTTCCGGGGCAGCATCCAGGGGTTCATCCGACAGAGTCTCAGCTCGAGGAACATCCTTGTGGAGATCGAAGCCCCCTCGCCCGCCGCAGCCGAGAGCGCCCTTGTCAAGGATCTGGCTTCCCTGGCTGGAGTCAGGCAGGTGACCGCGACGGCGGAGGGCCTCCTTGTCGAGGTCGCAAAGGATTCGGACCCTAGGGCCGAGATCTCAAAGTTGGTGGTCGAGTCGGGAGCGAGGCTGGTCGGCCTGGGATTTTCTAAGAGCGAGCTCGACGAGGCCTACATCAGCGCGATAAGGGGGACGCACCCATGAGAGTGGGCAGGGTCCTGACGTTCGCCGCCTACGAAGTCAGACGAGCGGTAGCTCGGAAGAAGGTCATCGCCCTCGTCGCGCTCACTATCCTGCTGGACACGGCGCCCTACTACGCCCTCGCCGCCACCCGCTCTTCCATAGTCCCTCCCCCCTTGCACCCATACCTGTGGATAGTGGGCGTCTTCGTCCCGCAGGCGCTCTTCCTCCAGTTCATAGCGCTCCTAATTGCGGCCGGCTCGATGTCAGAGGAGTATGAACAGGGGACCGCAGAGGTGCTCCTCTCGAAGCCCGTGTCGAGGCAGGAGTACTTCTTCGGGAAGTTCCTCGGCGGCTATGCGCTCCTCGTCGTAATAGTGATACTCAACGCTGTGCTTAGCGTCACCTCGGCTACCTTCGTATTCGGCCCACAGGCGCAGCTCGACGTCCTGCCGTTGACCCTCGCGACGCAGGCCTTCTCGGCCGTGGTCTTCTTCTCCTTCGCGTTCATGGTCGGAGAGCTGATGCGCAGGTCGTCGCTCTCCTACATCCTCTCTTCGGCGGTCTTCTTCACTAGCCAGATCCTCGGTGTCTACCTCAACCTCATCTACACCCTGACTGGCGGCGACATCTACAGGATAGCGAACCTCTACCTACCGACGTCGCCTGTCGACTCCCTCCCGCTGCTCCTCGTCGAGCCGAAGTTCCCGAGCACGGTCCTGACTCTCTTCCGGTTCGGCGGTGCGAACCCCGTCGAGACGTCCATTCCCCTCTCGGCCGCGCTGATAGCGGTCTACGCCGTCTCGGCCGTACTCGTAGCGCTGCTCTACTTCAGCCGCATGGACGTGGCTAAGAGAGTCACATGAGCCGAGGCACGCTCGCTTTTACCGGCCTCTTCGGGACCAGAAGATCAGGGCTAGTCCTCCAAAGACGAAAGCAAAGGCGACTAGGAGCCCGACGAACCCGATCACAAATATTATCAGCTCGAACAGCAGCGCCCTCAAAAGATAGAGCAGGACGAGCCCGACAACGAAAAGGACCACTCCGAGGATGACCTGCGACCTCATCTGATCTTCCCATGAGATCTTGACCCGACCGAGTAATAAGACGTCTCAACACCCGTGTGACGATTCGTCAGCGGTCCATTTCCTTATATGTGACGAAGTTGCGTGCTTGAAATATCTTGCCGAAGTCAAAGCCTGAATCCCCAGACCATCTTAGCGCCAAGGTGATGGATTTCATGGAGGTCCCGCCAACCGTAGTCGCGAAGGACGTGACGATAGATGAGGCGGCGGCGACGATGTGGGACCGGAACATCGGCAGTGTCATCGTAGTCGACGAAGACGGGAGGATGACGGGGATACTTACGGAGAGGGACGTGCTCTTCGCGGTCACAAAGTCGCTGGTTGGAAGGGAGATACCCGTCTCCAGCATCATGTCAAAGACGTCGCTGCAGGCCAGCCCGAACGAGAGCATCGTCACCTCCGTTAACAGGATGATAAAGGGAGGCGTGAGGCATCTGCCCGTGATCGACAAAGACGGAGTCCCGGTCGGGATGGTGTCGATGCGTGACGCCATGGGCATCAGCGAGCCTCTGCTGAAGTTCGTCTTCCGCAGGGCTCAAAAGAAAACTAAGAAGGCGTAGCTCCGCCGCCGGCGTTCAAGGGCATGCCGAAAGAGACCAAAGCTTAAACGAGATTAGATTCTTGCCGTCCGCGTTTGCCTTGTCCTCTTCCCCGAGCGACCTTCCCGGGCTCGAGGCCCGCACCATGGAGGAGGTGCGCACCTCGACCCGCTTCCTGCTCAACTCCTTCAAAGAGAAGATCGCCGAACTCAAGCGGTCCGGCGGAGCGGACATCCAACAACTGCTCCGTTTTGGGGTGGACCAGGCGTCTGCCAGTTCAACCGGCAGGGAATTCTTCGGTGGGGACGAAGTCGAGTACATCGCCGTCGACGGGACGTGCTCGGTGGACCAACAGCTCGACCTGCTCGTCTTCTACGTGGGCGCCTTCGGCTACTCTGGTTCGTTGCGCTTCCTAGGTGACAGAATCGACGTCGGCGACCCCTCGCCCATGAGTAGATCTTCCGCGGCGGTCTGCGCCTCCATCCCTCTGTCAGAGGAGGACGCCGCCACCGTCTTCGGGCAGAAGACAGAGTCCGGGACGGAGGTAGAGGCGGAGCGCCTGCCCAACGCGCTCATGCGCCTCGCCGAGTACTACATCGCCATTAAGGCGACCGAGTCTGACGGGCGGCTCAAGGTGGTCCTCCTAGACCGGCCGCTGGCGGGGGACGTCGCCCACCTCGTCTGGAGCGTCCACGACCTGGTCAAAGACCATCTGTCCGTATTGGAGGGCATTGGCACGCCCTACGGAAAGGTCGCCAATTTCGACCTAGAGCTCGCGAGGATGCTGGTGACTAATCCCGAGCTGAAGATCCCCGCGCCGAGGAGCCAGTTGCTCAAGTTCGCCGCCATATCGTGCCTGTTCGGGGGCGAGGAGATGAGCGTCCGTCAGATTGTGACCAGACTAGGAGCGGACCAAAGGCACGTCTCCCGGCTGTTGCAGGATTTCTGGGAACTCGATTCCGAATACCGGATCTTCGAAGGAGGCGGGAGGTCAGACGGCCAGGCCAAGCTAGATGATGACGACTTGAAGTTCAGGCTCAAGGTCGAGGTCAAAGACTATCGGGAAAGGGTGTTCAGCGCAGCGCTCGAGGTGGCCGATCACATCTTCAACCCGAAGAGCGACCACCCTCTCAGGATCAAAAGCAACGACGAGGAAAAGTGGGTCACCGCCGACGACCTCGACTATCTGGTGCTGATATTCGTCCTCGAGCTCACGCGAAGGGCATGGTCGAAGAACCTGCTCCCAATAGGGTTCATCAAGGACTCGGGCGCGGCAGAGTTCGTGAAGACGGTCGTGCCCGTCCTGCGGAACGCCGGGATGGCGAAGCTCGCCGACAACCTTCCAAACTTCAACAGCGACAAGATGCTGCTGCAGACCAACAGCGTGGTGAACGCGGCGAGCGTGCCTACGCCTTGGCACACAGCGGACATCGACGCGGCTTTCAGGACAATGGTGCCCGTCCATGATGCCAAGCTCCCTCCCGGAGAGGCGAGGGTGCGCGGGGCCTATCGGAACGTCGTCTACCCGGAGAGGATGTTCGTCAAGAACTACATCCAGTTGTGGAGCAGCAAGAACGACCCGAGCGTGCGGAGCCACGTGTTCACCTTCGACAGGCCCGCCTATCCCCGCTACGACCATTGGGACGACCTGCTGCTGCACAACAAGGACAACGAGGTTGACGAGAAGATCAGCCCAGTCCTGAATTTCCGCAACGAGTCGGAGATGACGAACCTCGCCATGTCGATCCTCTTTCAGATGGCCAGCGAGGTCATCCCGGAGGCTCTCGGCCATAACTACCCGCTCTTCCTCGCCGACAAGAAGGCGAAGTTCGTCCTGCAGCAAAACAAGGAGGCGTACGTGGGAGCGGTGCGTTTCGAGCTGGCGAAGTCGGAGCTGGACCAGCAGGTGCTCTTCTCGCAGAGGTTCAGAGACTACCGGAGCCAGGTCGAGGCGAGGCGACGGGGCAGCGGCGGCGGGTAGTAGTGGCAGCCATGCAAACGTCCGCAGTCTTCGACGACCTCAACGGAGAGTTCCGCGCCAAGCTCAGGCAGATAGTCTCCACAACCAGGCGCACCGCGGAGGGGGACTCCACGGTCACGTTCAGCACCGCGATGATAGAGTGCGACTACAGCCCCAACGTCATCAAGAAGCTGGCCACCGGGCAGCTCGTCGCGATCCCGAACGTCCAGACGCTCGGGACCGACAACGTCTTCTCGGTCTACGAGATCGCCGACGTCTACCCCATGCACTACTCGATGCTCACGCTCGACACGTCCCAGCCCGCGGCCATCAGGAGCGAGTTCATGGACCTGATAGAGGGCGAATGGAAGAAGGGCTCCAAGAGCACGTGGATCGAGATAGTCGCGGCTCCCATCGGTTACGTGATGAGAGGGCTGGACGACGGATCGATAAAGTTCGAGAGGAAGCCCTTTGCACCGCTGACGGGAAGCTCGGTGAGGCTCCTCAGCCGCGACTCCGTCGAGAAGCTCATATGCTACAAGGTGCCGAAGGGTCAGAATTCTAGCGACTACCAGTTCGGGAAGCTGTTGGGAGTCATCGACGAGACGATAGCCCTCACCGTGAACATCGAGAGCCTCCTGCACTACCACGTCGGGGTCTTCGCCTTCACGGGCAGCGGCAAGTCTAACCTGACCGCCACCGTCATCAGGAAGGCGCTAAAGGTCCTGCCCGACTTGAAGGTCGTCATTCTGGACCTCTCGTCGGAATACGGGCTCCACATCCTCGACGTGATCAACGACTACCCAAGCAGGGTAATCTTCACGGATTCCTTCGCAGAGTCCAAGGACCAGGCGGGCGACTACTTCAAGAGGCACGTCTGCCCGGAGGAGCTCGCAGGCCTCAAGGACGAGTTCGAGAAGAAGATCTCCAAGCTCTTCGCCGACGGCAAGGTTGTCTTCGCCGAGCTCCCGACCGAGGGGCAGGAGGAGGTCGACCGATTCAGCACCTACGGCGGCCTCATCGAGGTGCTCACCAACACGCTCAACGACAAGTACGGCGCGGTCCAACAAAAGTTGCTCGTCCCAAAGGTGATCGATCGGATCAAGGCATTCATGTCCGGCGAGAAGCTCACTCCTGACAGCAGGTTCAGCTCGAAGACCGAGAAGCTCGTCTCGCAGGTCTCGACCCTGCTCGAGGACCTTCCCAACACCAGCTCGCTGAAGAAGACGTTCGACAGCCTCCACAAGGTGGTGGAGCAAGCGACGCCCGAAGAAGAGCTCAGAAAGTCCCCCTGGGAGACGCTCCCCGACGAGATACTCTCGACAGATGAGGGGTCTCCGCGCATATTCGTGATCAACCTGCCGGAGGCGGAGGACGCGAGGGCTCAGACCGCGGACGTGATCAACAGGATTTTCCGGAAAAGGAAGAAGAGCTTCAGCCTCATCCCCAAGGTCCTCTTCATTATCGACGAGGCGCAGGAGTTCATCCCCCAGGACGCGAGGAAGGGGGACAACGCGTACGAGTCCAGCAGGGCGGTCGAGAGGCTGCTGAGGCACGGGAGAAAATACAACCTGTACTGCTGGGTGAGCACCCAGAGGATAGCCCATCTGAACACGAACGCCCTCCAGCAGCTCCACAGCTACTTCGTCTCGACTATGCCCAGGCCCTACGACAGGCAGCTGGTCGCTGACACGTTCGCGATAGGCGACGCCTTCATCGACAGGACCCTCTCGTTCCAGAACGGCGACTGGCTCATAACGAGCTTCAAGGCGACGGCGACCCAGAACATCCCGGTCTTCTTCCACGCCGAGAACAACGAGGAGACGCTGCGAAAGTATCTCTCATCGTGACTCGCGCCGGCGCCTCAGGTTCCCACCCACCCACTCGCGAAAACGACGGCCTCGAGCGCCGGACGATTGTGGGTGGGTGTCTGAAACAGGAGACGAAGGCTTAATCTGACACGATGTCACATAACGCAATATGCTCAAAAAGGAAGAGGTCGCGAAGCTCAGGGGCAAGCTCACGCCCGAGCAATACGATGTGTGCGTGAACAAGGGTACAGAGCCGCCGTTCACCGGGGAATACGTGGAAAACCACGACGACGGCGTCTATCGCTGCGCGGTATGCGGCGCAGAGCTCTTCAGCTCATCCTCAAAATTCGAGTCGGGCACCGGGTGGCCGAGCTTCTGGCAACCGGCGAAGAAGGAGAACGTCAAAGAGAAAGACGATTACAGCTACGACATGCACCGGGTGGAAGCGGAATGCGAAAACTGCGGGTCACATCTCGGGCACGTCTTCGACGACGGGCCGGCGCCTACCGGCTTGCGATATTGCATAAACTCGGCCTCGTTGAGGTTCGAGAGGAAGCAGGCCTAACCAGGCGCAGGCAATCACGAAATCATTAAAGAGACGAGAGAGGGGTCGAGGAGCGATAATGGTTTGAGCGAACTTTCTGCCCAGAACGGGGATGCGGTCTCGGTGCACTATGTCGGAAAGTTCCCCGGAGGGAAGATATTCGACACGAGCATGAAGGCCGAGGCCGTAAAGTCGGGGCTTTTCAGCCTAGCACGCGACTACAAGCCCCTTCAGGTCGTCCTGGGAGCCCACCAGGTCATACCGGGGTTCGAGGAGGCGCTCTTGGGCATGAAGATTAACGAGACTAAGGAGGTCACCATCCCCCCAGAGAAGGCCTACGGGAAGACGGGACGGCACCAGATGGCGGGAAAGACCTTGCAGTTCAAGCTGCTCGTTACGAACATCAAGAGGCCCTAGGCCTAGCCTGTGACGACCTGCTCAGCAGGCGGCACTCGGACGGTCTCGTAGCCCAGTTCTGTCAGGCGGCGGTCCCTCGTGAGGTATCCTCGAGCCTTCAGCATCGCGATCTTTTCCCTTACCGTCTGCTTCGAGACTCCGCTCTCCTCGGCTATTTCGCCGGCGCCTTTCCTCTCGGAGACCTTGCTCAGGATGGCGTAGTCGAGATCGGACAGGGGCTCGTCGCTGACGACCGGCGTGGTCGTGACTGCCGCGGGCCTCACGATGACCGGCCGCGAATCGTCGAAAATTCCTTCAGCGATGACGACCACACCGATGACCGCGATTGCCGCAAAGAGGATGACCGTCAACCCGAACCCAAGAAATGAGGCCAAGGGAGCCAACGGAATAGGGGACGCAACCAATCCGTAGATGGCCATCAGTCCTGCGACACCCAGCAGTGTCGTTATCATGCCGGAAATCACCGCTCCGATTCCCATTGTTGCTCGTCACGGAGTGCCCCTGATTATTTATCGATGCACAATCTAGGACACATGTGAATCATCAATGCGACCGCTACGAATCCTAGTTGCACCGCCTAACCCAACGAAAAAGGCCTTAGGGGTCACTTTAGGTGATTACTGGCAGTGCGCTGAGTATTTACCCTCTCCAGTGGTTTGGCCATCCCATGAAACGGATATTTGGGATGACGAAGCCGAGCGACCAGCGCTCTACCAAGAATGGGATCGGGCGAGACGACGACGACGACGGCCTCGGTCTTGAGGGCGCATACGTCTCTACGATCAAGCTCAATCATGCCGATGCGATGGCCGCATGGTCCGCGGCCGGCGTAAGGATAAGAACGGGCCTGAACTTGTGAGTAGTGGTAAGATGCCATCAAAGATTATCGAGGCCGAGAACATCACAAAAATTTACAAGGGGAAGGCCAAGGTGAAGGCCGTAGATCACATCTCTTTCTCGGTGGACGAGGGAGAGATCTTTGGCTTCCTCGGGCCCAACGGCGCCGGGAAGACGACGACGATAAAGATGCTCAACACGCTCGCATCCATCACGGAAGGGAAGGCGACAGTCGCAGGCCACGACGTGACCAAGGATCCCGGGGCTGTCAGGGACGTCATCGGGGTGGTTCCCCAAGAGCTCACCGCAGATGACGAGCTGAAGGGGATAGAGAACCTAGTCCTCTCGGCTCGGCTCCACCATGTCCCGCGGGGCATGGTCCAGAAGCGGGCCAAGGAGCTTCTGAAGCTGGTCGACTTGGAAGGTTCCGCCGAGAGGCGAGTCAGGACCTACTCCGGCGGGATGCGGAGGCGCCTCCAACTCGCGATAGGGCTTATCCACACCCCGAAGATCCTCTTCCTCGACGAACCCACTCTCGGCCTGGACATCCAGACGAGGACGAAGATGTGGGAATACCTTAGCCGCCTCAACAAAGAGGAAGGCATCACCATCTTCGTCACCACCCACTACCTGGAGGAGGCGGACTCTCTCTGCAACCGGATAGCGATCATCGACCATGGGGTCATCAAAGTCTCAGGCTCCCCCGCCCAATTGAAGGAAAAGCTCGGCGGAGACATCTTGACGATCGAGCTCACGGAGGGGTCCGACATCACCGACTTCCTGAAGAGCATCCCTGACGTCTCGGACGTCAATCGCCGCGAGCAGGTCTATCGCATCAAGCTCCCCAAGACGGAGAGGGCGCTACCCGCGATAGTCGAAGGGGTCACCAAGAAGGGCCTCCAGATCAAGGAGATCTCCTTCACAAAGCCCTCGCTGGACGAGGTCTTCCTCGAGGTCACAGGCAAGTCGATGCGCGACGAGGAAGGCGGAGAGGGAGGCGACTCCATCATCCAGAACATCATGACCGAGAGGATGAGGTGATCCACGGATGTTCGACGAGACACTCGCGCTGACCAACAGGGCGCTGAAGAAGTGGATCAGGAATCCCGCCACGGTGCTGCCCGGACTCTTCACCGCGGCGTTCTACCTCGCGCTGTTCGGAAATTCCTTCAACCCGACGAACCTCATCCCGACCCAGTCGGGAGGCGTCCCTATCCCTGCAGCGGCGCTAACGCAGATAAAGTCGACGATACTCGGAACGACCTTCGGCGGCGCGGCGACCTACATCACCTATCTCGCTGCCGGAGTGATCTGCCTGATAATCGTCTTCAACATGTCTTTCGGCGGGATAGACCTCGTCCTCGACAGGCAGCTCGGCTACTTTAACACCCTCCTGACCGCACCGATACCTAGGGCGGCCATCTACTTCTCGGGCGTCTTCCAGAACCTCGCGAAGGCGATGTTCTTGGCGTTGCTGACGTTCATAGTGGCCCTCCTCATCCCCAACGGGCTGATCCTGACTTCGAGCTTCGGCGTCTTGGAGCTATTGGGGGCCTTCCTCGCGTTCGGCCTCCTCGGGCTCGGGCTGTCCTGCCTCTTCACGGCTCTAGCCCTCACGGTGAGGACCATCGACTCCCTCATCGCGATCGTGAACTTCATCAACCTGCCCCTGATATTCATGAGCAACGCCCTCTTCCCCTCCAGTTCGTTCCCCGACTGGCTGAAGGCCATCGCGCAGGTCAACCCCATCTCGAAGGCCGACGAGGCTGCGAGGATACTCATCGTAAACGGGAACCCTGTCGCCAGCGGGATGGTCGGGACGTTCGCGGGTGACATGATTTATCTCGTGGGCTTCGTCGTCCTGATGGCCGCCTTCGGCTATCTGATCGCCGCAAAGGCGCTGAGGCCGGAGTGACATGTTAGGCCTGCGCGTAGAGCGCGGCAGCACCGCGAAGCTCGAGCGCGTCGAAGGTGAGCTCAAGGTCGCGAGCAACGCGAGGATCACCGCGTCCAATGGCAGGCTTGTGACTGTGACCGAGGGCGCCTACTTCGAGGGCAACGCCGAGATAGATTGCGATTTCGAGTGTGACTCTCTCAGGGTGGACAGGGGCAAGCTCATCGTCAACGGAGACCTTACGGTCCACAAAGGCCTGGACGTCGCGCACACCGTGGAAGCCGTCGGCGTGATCCGCGCCAACAGCATCGACGTGGGGGGGAAGATGATTGCAAAATCGATCTCCTGCGAAGGCTCGGTCAGGGTAGGGGGGCTAGTCGACGTCAAGGAGGAGTTGAAGGCCGCAGCGGTCGAGGTCGGCGGGAAGGTGAACGTGTCCGGAACGGTGAAGATCGTCGACCTTGGCGTCGGCGGGAAGGCGGAGGTAGGCGGAGGGAGCATCACCGGGAACACGCGGGTCGGCGGGATTTTCAAGAGCACCGCTCCGCTCGAGTTTGGGGGGCTGCAGGTCTACGGCAAGTGCACGCTCGCGGCGGGCTCCAAGGGGCAGAAGTTGTCCACCTTTGGCAAGCTTTCGGTCGACGGCGACATGGCCTGTGAGCAGGTCGATATCGGAGGCGCCGCGGACGTTCACGGTGACCTGAGCGCGGTGAAGGTGCTCGTCAACGGGAAGCTGGACGTCTCCGATTCCCTCGCCGTCAAAGGCATGTTGGAGGCCTACGGGTCTTGCGAGGTGGGAAGCGAGTTCATAGGGACCGACCTGCGCGTAGGAGGAAGGTTCAGGGCCCGCAGAGCGCTGGTGAGCAACAACGCGGAAATAGCCGGAGAGGTGGAGACCGAGCAGGGTTTGAGGGGGAGCTCTGTAATAATCAGGGGTGGCACCAGGTGTCGCGGCGCAATCGTTGGGGAGCGGGTCGAGCTGGGCAAGAGCGAATTCGCGGTCGTGAACTTGAGCGCGCAGTGGGCTGGGCAGTCAATCGCAATGCGGGCCATAGGGAGGATGACGACGGCGGAGGATATCTATGGAAAAGAAGTAGTCTTGGGGTCGAACTCGAGGTGCCGAAGGGTATTCGCGAACCGTGTCGAACTAGGGGGCGGTTGCACGGTCGAGCAGGTGACCTACACCGACGAGCTTCGAAAGGGAAGCGGCCGCGTGTTTCTCACGCATCCGGCTGAGAAGGCGACAAAGCTGCCTCCGTTCCCTCTCTAGGGTGACGGTAGATGGATACCACGGGAAGAAGGTCCGCCAAATGAGCGGAAGGGCGAAGAGGTCGAAGGTCGACCTGTATGCCACGATCCTCGAGGTCATCAGGCGATATCCGGAGGGCGAAAGGATCACGAGGATATCTTATGGGGTCGGGGTGCCCATAGACAGGCTGAAGGTCATGGTCGACAAGCTCTGCTCGACCGGCCTCGCAAGGAAGATCGCCGTCGACGAGGATGAGGAACCCGGCGGAAGCTCGGCGGCGGTCGCCTACCATTACGGCGTTACGCAAAGAGGGCTTGAGTTCCTTGACACCTACTGGAAGATGAAAGGGTTCCTCGAGGTGTTCGGAGACGGTGGCTCGTAGCGTGAGCGAAAGCTTCATCTAAACAAAAGTCGGACAGAAGGCGTGTCGTCGTCGTCGAACTCGGGGGCCGACTACACGTCTGTGTATATCTTCCTCGGGATTCTCATCCTGGTGATC
>JAPCJN010000029.1:16879-19216 GCA_027886925.1 Nitrososphaerota archaeon | reverse complement strand
CCGAGAAAAACGGGCCTACAAAGGTCGTATGGTGCCGACTAGCTTATCAGCACCACGTACTTGCCGCGTTCGAGGTTCTTCGACAAGGTCATGCACGCTTCCTCAGAGAAGCATACCTCGATATTGGGGTTCTTCTCCTTCGCGATTTCCTTGATCTCGTCCTGACTCATGCCAGACTCTAGCAGGTAGCGTAAGTAGTTCACATCGTGCCTGAGGTTCTGGTCCTCCTCGTCCCCTGACATATTCATCGCTTTTCGTGTAATGACGAAGTTTTTCTTTTTAAACGTTTCCAATATAATATTCGTCTATCGACAGGTGCAAAACCAGAGAAGGGGTCTCTCGCGCCGGCTGCCCCGAAGGGCGAAGGGGAAGAGCCGTAATCTGGTTCGGCCTCCATCTACGCTTATTAGAACAGCCAAAAGGGGCCGGCTTAACAAACAAGGGCTGAGCTTTCCTACTGAAAACCAACAAGAATCAATCTGGCAACACCGCCTTTTCCAGGATCGGAGAGTTCGTAGTCAAGAGGCACAGGATGATCATCGCGGTCTGGATCATAGCGTTGATCGCAGCGATCCCTGCTGCCCTTAACGAGGGGAGCGTGCTCTCCCTGCAGCAGGGTTCGTCTTCGGGAAGCAACCTAGAGTCCTCGCAGGCTGCAAACCTGATCCAGGCTCAGTTTTCAAAGTCCGTCCCGAACAACACCCTTATCGTGGTGGTGACCGCAAGCAACGTCACCACCCCGTCGGTGCAGGATTACGTGAACGGCCTTGCCTCCCAGATCAAAGGAGACAAGAACTTCGAAGGGGCACAGGGCGTGACGAGCGTCTTCTCCGTCCTCTATCCGATACTCAACGGGACCGCGACCGGAGCGCACACCGCGATGACAGAAGCCAATAGCACCGCGCAGCTTCTTTACGGCGTCCCCTCGCTCTACGTGAACCTCTGGTCGGCGACATACGATCAGACGAAAGACGTGCCATCCGCGAACTCCGCCGCATATTCGCAGGCCTCCAACCGCCTCTCAGCGGCGAACGCCACAGAGTACCAGCGGCTGACGTCCCACCTTCTCGCTGGATTTAACGACAGCTGGAGCAAGAGCTTCTCCGACCCGAGCACGGCCAACTTCAATGCACTGCAGCGGGGATCGCTTGCGGCCAACGACTCGCTGCCGGCCTTCATCACGGCCTATCTGCCCAATTCGTCGAGCTTTGGGATGGCGCTGGTCCGCTCCTACTCGCTGCAGACGTACCAGGGGACGACGGCCCAGTCCAACCACAAGCTCGCCGCCTTCGCGGTGAATTATGTCGCTAACTCGAGCGCCCTCTCCCCACAGCTTGTGAACGCGACCATGACCTTGGGAACGAAACCCACACAGGCCCAGCTAGAGTCTCTCACCGCCGGCGTGGTCTGGAAGCCTTCGCGCTACGCGGCGCCCCCGCAGCTCGATTCGTTGATAGCCTCGTTCGTTTCGCCGAACGCAAACACGACCCTCATCTCGGTGAACTATGCGCAGTCGTCGACGGCAAACGTGTTGGAGGCGAGGTCGCTGATCTCAAAGACGGGGATAGACAACAACAACAGTGCCTCTTCGGTCTCATCGGTCCAGGTGACGGGCGGCGACGCGATATCGAACGACTTCAGCGGCTCGACGACGAGCGACCTCGGGCTCATCCTTCCTGTCACCATCGCCCTGCTGATAGTGGCGACGGGCCTCTTCTTCAGGTCGCTTGTCACCCCGTTCGTCACCCTCGGTTCGATCGGGGTTGCCCTCGGCATATCCCAGGTCTTCATCGTCCTTGCAGGCACCTACATCGCCAAGGTCGACTTTACCATCCCCACCATCCTACTGACGATCCTCATAGGGGTCGGGACTGACTACAGCGTCTTCATCATCTCCCGATACAAGGAGGAGAGGACGAAGGGCCTCCCCGCAAAGCAGGCCATAGTAACTTCGATCACTTGGGCGGGCGAGAGCATCACGACGAGCGGGGCGACGGTGATCATCTCGTTCCTTTCTCTCACCTTCACCTCGGTAACCTTCCTGAAGACCATGGGGGTCGTCGTTGGGCTAGGGGTCCTGGTGGCGCTGGCGGTGTCGCTGACGCTCGTCCCCGCCATAATGGCCTCGATCTCAGAGTCGATGTTTTGGCCGACTTCCGGAAAGCGCTTCGCGGACCATTCCCGGGACGTCCGTTCGAAGCTTGAGAAGAGATCGGGCTACTTTTCCAAGAGCGGGGCCTTCGCGGTGAAACGAGCAAAGGTGCTCATCGTCGTGGCGATGCTGGTGTCAGTCCCAGCCCTCTACGTCTACCTCGGGACGACGCCGACCTACAACTT
>JAPCJN010000029.1:0-16869 GCA_027886925.1 Nitrososphaerota archaeon | reverse complement strand
CTCCGAAGAACCTCGAGTCGGTGAGCGCCTCCAATCACCTCACGTCGGCTTTCGGAGCCGGGAGGTTGAACCCGTCCTACGTCGTCGTCTCGTTCGCCCAACCTCTTTGGAACGGTACAAGGTTCGACCTCGCGGAGATGGGGATTCTCCAGAACATGTCAGGCTTCCTCAACTCGAACCCGGACATCGCCAACGTCACCGGGCCCACGATGCCCTACGGGCGCCCCGTCGCTTACTCCGGAACCGCCCTCCAGACAGGCGGCGACCCGCGTGACAACCAGACCAGGTCGGCGATGCTCCAGGGCATCGGGCGCGACAACTCCACCGCGCTCATCACGGTCAGCTTCAAGATCGATCCGACGTCGTCGAAAGCCATCGACGACGCCCAAGCGATCAGGAACTACCTTCATGGCAACTATTCTTCGAAGCCGGGCGTAGTCCAGGTGCTGTTGGGGGGTGCATCAGGGGACATACTCGACACCAGGTCTGTCTCGATCAGCCAGTTCGATGAGGTGGTGCCTCTCGTGGCGGTTGGCGTGGCGCTCGTCCTCTTCATCGTCCTCGATTCCTTCGTCCTGCCGCTTTTCGCGCTCATCTCGGTGCTCATGAGCATAATATGGACCCTCGCGCTGACCGAGCTCATCTTCAAGTCTCTCTACAACTACGACCTACTCTTCATCACGCCCCTCTTCCTGTTCGTCACCCTCCTCGGGCTGGGGATGGACTACAACGTCTTCATCTTGACTAGGGTACGCGAGGAGAGCCGGAAGGGCGGAGACCGGAACCAGGCAGTGATAAGGGCCATCGAGAACACGGGCGGCATCATAACTGCGGCAGCGATCATCTTAGCCGGCTCACTGGGCGCGCTCATGCTCTCGAGCGACCTCCTCCTGAAACAAATTGGCTTTGCATTCTCCTTCTCCATACTCATAGACGCGCTCTTCGTCCGCACGTACCTTGTCCCTGCGGTGATGTCATTCCTCGGGAAATGGAACTGGTATAACCCGGTGTCCGTGTTGAAGCGGTCCAGGGAACTTTACGGGGAGACCAAGAAATGAGCACCTTTTGTCTCCGCTCACGCGGCCGGAAGCGACCTTGACCGCTTCGAGCGGCACCTCCATCGCTAACAGGCGGACGAGATTTCTCTTCTCCGCGACGATCGCCGGCATCGTGCTCTACGTCATCCTGGACGCCGTCGCCCAGAGCCTTCCTCCTCACTATAGCCTGGTCTCTCAAGCTGAGAGCGACCTGGCCGTGGGTCCTTACGGGTACGTGATGGCGATCAACTTCGTCAACCGAGGGGTCTTCTCGCTCCTGTTCCTGCTCGGGCTGGCTAACGCGCTTCCCGCAAGGCGGGAGTATCGGAGGGGATTCCTCCTTTTCGGGATTTGGGCGGTCGGCGCAATGGTGCTGGCGGCCGCGCCTGCCGACGTCACTCCTCCTGCCACGCTGCACGGGGTGGTCCATCTGCTCGTGGCCGTCTTGGCGTTCTTGGGAGGGGCGTTCGGCGCGCTGACGTTGTCCCGAGGGTTCTCGAATGATACCTCCCTCAAGATGGGCCTCTTGATGCCGCTCGCGGTGCTCGCGGTGACCTCCCTGGTGATACTGTATGGGGCGACCGCGGTGCCTCGCTTCGATGCGCGCTACGGTGGGCTGCTCGAGAGGGTGTTCCTGGGACTAGTGCTTGCTTGGATGCTCGCATCGTCGGCTGCCATGTTGAAACGGGAAGGCATCAAATCGAGGTCCTCGCGGCCGCGCATCGATGGGCGCGGTGAGCGTCAGTAAACTACGAGGCTCCTAGGACTCGGGCTCGCAGAAAAAATCAGGCGATGGTGCTCGGCTTCAAGGGACGGCTTCCCTCGCCGCCGGGCTGGAACTCCTTCAGCAGCCTCTCACACACGTTGCAGACCGATATCTCCTTGGGAAAGTCTTTGAACTTTATCGAGCGTAGCTTCCACATGGGCCTGCGCTTGCTCGCGGCGACCCTGGCCCTTTCTCCCGCTTCGAGCTTGAGGTCGTAGTAGAGGGTGCCTGACTGTCTCAGGTATTCTATCCCGTCAACGAGCTTCATTCCGCTTAGTCTTGCTATGTATCCGAGACGTTGATACTCGACGTCGTGCAAATCCTGCTCTCTCTTCAGTCTGCGGTTCGTCTTCCTCTCGAAGTCGTTAAGCTTGGCAGCGATCGACTCCCTCTGCGACTCATCCGCGGGCGTCCCGCCTATTCTTATGGCCGCGCCCTTCCTTACGGCGAACGATACCTCGTCGAGTTCCCTTACTGTGCTTCGGCCGGTCTCGATGAGGTCGCTTAGAAAACTCATCGACTTGAACTGGTCGGCGTTCTGAAGCACGAAGGCAAGGTCGAACTCTTTGAAAGGCTCCGGGACCGCATCTCTCCACCTGGTCGAGTTGGTCACCAGGTTCTCTCGCGCAGACTTGATTGAGGCGATCTCATTGACGACCTTCGCCTCGTCCTCCGTCTCCCCGCTCAGGGCGGAGCCGATCTCACTGGACGTCCTCCCGCATAGCCAACAAGTCGGATCGTCGGGAATCTTTTCTGAGGCCGTGGCTTCCTTGGACATGTGATCGAGGTCTGGGCCAAAAGCATGAAGAAATAAGGGTTGTATGTGGGGCTGTGCTTCCGGGCGTTGAGCGATGTAACGGGCTCCCTAGGCGCTCATTTTACACCGTCTACCGAGGAGGGCTGGACACGGACGAAGATGATCCCTGCGGCGTCTACGTGGGCACCTCCACAGGTCAGCTGCTCTTCAGCAGAAACGCGAGGGCAAGTGGGAGCCGATCACCGACGGCCGGGCGGCAAGCTTTATCCGTCTACGGGCCGAATGAGCAAAAGTTGCTGAAAAGGGCATCTGGGCTGCCGCCGCTATCACCGCAGTCGCCGACGCCATTGAAACTTCCCGCCATCAACGCGATGGCCATGGTCGCGTCGATTTCACTTCCGTGCGCGCCGAGGGGCTGCCGCCTCTTCTCTGGCTGATTCGAGAGGGCGAGGCGACCTAAGAAAGTGTCCCAGGCGCGAGTGAGGCGGAGCAGGCTTCCCCGGGCCTCGAGCCTCCTGATGATCGCCCTCGGAGCCATCACCCTGTGGTTCGTCAGCTCCACCTTGGGGATAGGCCTGATCGTCGTCGGCCTGATCATGTACTTCGCCTACCTGCGAGTTGCCAGGCGCCCCGGAGAGAAGGAGGTGTGATGCGTCCTGCGTTCCTGCCTTCTGTCTGTCACCAAGTTCCGGCGGCCTCCCGGTGGACTCTCCAGATCTCGTCGGTCGGGGCAGTGGTCAGCTCCTCCCTGGACCGGCCTTTCGTGAGGATGACCTTCCCGCGAGTGAACCTCCCTATGGTGGTTGCTGTGGAGCCTGCCGAGGCGACAGCGTCGCCTACGCGAGCCTCCTCGCCATGCTCCACGGCGAGCAGGAGCGTCCCCGAGCTGATTAGTTTGAGCGGGTCGACGCCGGCGGTCGAGCAGATCTTCCGGGTCTCCTTCGAGATGGGGATGCGCCTCACCGCGATGTCGAGGCCCAGCTTCGACGCCGTGGCCATCTCGTAGAGGGCCCCCAGCACCCCTCCCTCTGTGCAGTCGTGCATGGCATGGACCACGCCCGTCTCATAGGCGCTGACGGCCTCGTCCACGACGCTGATCTTCTCGAAATACCTCGATGCCGCCGCGACGGTGTCCTCGTCCAGGTCCTTGTTGAGCCCCGGGTCGGTCCCAAGGATAGCGGTCCCCTCCACCCCCGCCGTCTTCGTCATCATTACGGCGTCGCCCTCGCGCGCCCCGGCCGCTGTCACATACGAGTCGGCGATCGCGAACGCGGTCGTGACGACGATGGGCCTGTGGAGTCCTAGGCTGAGCTCCGTGTGGCCTCCTACGATCGATATCCCGAGTTTCTTCGCCGCCCGGTCCATGGCCGACGAGAGCTTGCCGACGTCCCTCTCTGACGCGTCTTCGGGAAGGAGGATGATGGACTGCATGAACCCCGGCCTGTTCCCGCTCGTCGCCACGTCGTTGGCACTCACGTTGACGGCGTACTCGCCCGCCCTCTCGCGGACTCCGGTGATAGGGTCGGACGAAACTATGAGGTATCCCCCCTCCTCCTCCTTCTTCTTGGACGCCTTACCTAACCTAACGACGCCGAAGTCCAGCCCGAGGGACGGCGCCACAACGACGCGTTCGGAGCTAGCACCGGTCATCCCAAACAGATACCGCCTCATCACATCCGGCGGGAGCTTGCCGAGAGAGAGGCTCAATGACTCTACCTTGGTCGGCTCACTAAAAGGGACTGCGACGCTCTGACGTCATTTCTGCTGTTCCTTGAGCCACCTTGCGGCGGCGCTGTAGACGGGGTTGTCGGTGAGGTCTATCAGGGGAATCGTCACGCTGGTCTCCTTGTAGCCGAGGCTCGGCTTGTACTCCAACATCTCCGAGTAACCCACCCATAACCAGTGGACCCTTCCATTGAGGTTCTCCTTGGTTATCTCTTCGTTCTGGGGAAAAGACTCCCTCCACATGACCAATCCTTCGGCCCATTGGAAGTTTGGAGCGATGCTCCCCACCTGCATGCCAGTGCACCTGAGCCTGATGAGGTCCTCGAGGTTGAACCTTTGATACTCGTGGACTATCAGCTCCTCGTAAGGCTTGAACGTGACTTTGACCAAGACCGGCGGTGACGTCCACGCAAGGACGCGTTTTTAACTTTCTTCAGAGCGCGAGGAGCGAGCGGTGTAGCAGGATAGGCGCGTCGTAGAACAGGGCGATGGCAATCGCGTCCGAGGCTCGGTAGCCCCTCAGGAGCAGGTCCTTCCCTCTCCCCACGAACTGGAGGTCGGACCTCAGCACGTTGCCAGAGGGATAGACTTCGATGCCCGCAAGATGGAGGCCTTCTTTCTCGGCGAACTCTTCGATTATGTTGTAGACCGACGGGATCGACGACCTGTCGCCCTTCTCGAACCTGGACATGTGCATCGCCGTCTCGCCTGAGAACGCGCGCATCGTGAAAGTCTCTTCGCTGATTGCCTTCAGAAGCACAAGGCCCTCGAGGCCGTTCTCGTCAGCGAACCCTACCTCGGCAACTTTGACTGGAACGAAGTCACTGACTTTCGTTTCTGCCATAGCCAACGATGGCGCGTGGTTTCTAATAAATAAATCCTATGAACCTAAGGGGAATCCTCCTTTCAGGGAATCGATGGATTCCCTTGTCAGCGCGATCCCCGCTCTGATGTCTTCCGCCTTCGCGTTCTTGACGCCGACCGTTATCAGGTTCACGCAGCCCTGGAGCTCTTTTAGCTGGCGCATCATCCTAGGGTGCTCTCGAGCGAGCCTTCCGATCACGTTGTTCAGCACGAAAATCTCCTCCAGGCACCTGTCTTTGTCGGCAGAGTCTCCGCGAATGAGCCCCTCGGCAGATGCGACGACAGCCGCGAATGCGGCGTCTAGCTCGACCGCTCTACGCCCGACCTCAGGCTCCGGCATGGCGTCGCGAACAGGAACGAGGAGTCCCACCCACCCGCGAGCCGAGTGCTCAGCCGGTCGGGGTAGCGGCAGGCGCGGGCGGCTGCTGGTTCTGGGGCTTGTTGACCTGTTTGTTGACTGCGTCCGCAAGGTAGTGCCCGGTCACCATGACCTTCACATCCTTCACGCCCTTCACGCCCATGGCGGAACTCTTCATGTCTTGGGATATCTTGAGCGCGAAGATCGGGGGGCAATACGGGGTCGTCGCGTGATAGTCGATGCTTACAATCCCGTCTTGAACGACAAGCTTGTCGATCAGGTTCATCTCGACTACAGGCACGCCAATTTCAGGGTCGACGACCTTCGCGAGCTGACGCTGAACTTCCTTCAAATCAACCTCTTCCGTAGATGACATACGGGAGATTTGGGGTCAATCGGGTTATTTATGAGTTTGCGACCAAACCGAGTCCCTGCCCTCTCCTCACACGGTTCATGTAATCCGTCTGTCTATCCATAGATCCCGCGGCGCTCGCGCCTAACCTCGGGCAAACCGTCCTGGGATTCCAGGGCCTTCACCTCCGTCGCCTGGGCCTCGAGCTCCTTGACCTCGATCTCGAAATCGAGCATCTTCATGAGGATGCCAAGGATCTGGACAAGCGACCTCGGATGGGGTCTCGGTTCGCCGTGGTCGACTCCAAGCTTGTATCCTCTCATCCCGTAGCTCTCCGCCATTCCGACGACGAGGTTCGGGAAGAAAGGCCCGGGCTCGCTCTTGGTGATCGTCACGCCGTATCCCTCGAGCTCCTTCACGCCTTCTGGGGTCGAGGCGAACCCCACCGGCCTTGGAGGTGAGCTCGGGGAGAGGGGAGAGTCCGCCCATCTCGCACCTATTGACACGACACTAGTCGTGCCGAGCTGTTGGGCAAAAGACAAGGCCCTGTGGGCATACTGTTGCTGGTCGTCAAACGGAGAGCCGTCGCCAGCCAACATGACGATGGGTCTCTTGCCCTCGTGCAAGTAGAAGCTGTTTGAATGAAGCATCGCCAGGCCGTCGTCGCCGATGGACACTGCAGGAGGAAGAGAAGACGAGTAAAGCGTGGCAAACCTCTTGAAATCCATTTTGCGCAGCATGTACTTGGAGAGCTCTCGGGCGTGAGAATAGAGGGCCTTGTACTGTGGGGCCATCGTCGAGAGAGATATTAGAAGGACGCCGTCCGTCACGTCTGGCGACTCGTCCACGTCAAGCCTTTCCCACATGCGATTCCGATCGAGTGACCGACAGAGTCGGATAAAAGAGCATCGATGACGGTCTCATCTGACAGGCGGCGGTCGCCGAGCCGGGCCCTTCCTCACAGCCATGTAGTACCTCCCTCGCCAGCGCTTCAAATCGACGCCGATCCCCAGGCACGCCGTCAAGTTTTCGCTCGTCAACGTCTTCGCCAACCGGCCGGAAGCGACGACCCTCCCCTCTCTCAACAGAAGGGCGTGGGTGAACCCGGGAGGGATGTCCTCGGTCCTGTGGGTCACCTCTACGAACGACGTCCCGCCCTTTGAGAGGAGACGTTCGAGGCCGTCGAGGAAGCTCTCCCTCGCGGGGAGGTCCATCCCTTCAAGGGGCTCGTCGAGGATGAGCATCTTCGGCCTCGCCATGAGTGCCCTCGCGATCGCGACCTTCTGCCTCTCGCCTTGCGACAGCTCTCTGACCTTCTTGTGCAAGCCCTCGACGTATCCTGCTGTCTTGAGCGTTGCTTCGGCGACCGCGATGTCGCGCGCCGTCCTCTTCCCCCATAGTCTCGTCGAGCCGAACTTCCCGCTGATCACAAGGTCGATGACCTTCTCGTTCCCCGGAATCATCGAATCGAGAAAGGCGCTCACCAGCCCTGCCTCCGTCCTCAGCTCGCGGAGGTCCGCGTCCCCAAACCTCCTTCCGAGGACAGAGACGGTCCCGCTCGAAGGCCACCTGTATCCGTTGATGATGCTCAGGAGGCTGGTCTTTCCCGCGCCATTGGGGCCGATGATGACCCAGTTCTCGCCTCGCAGCACCCTCCAGTTCACCTTGTCAAGGACCTTCTTTCCGTCGAGCTCCAGGCTCACATCGGAGAGAGCAACGACAGCGGGCCGTCTGACCACAGGAGAACCGTCCTCGCTTCCGCTATAACCTTGCTGCATGAGAAAGCAAGCAATAACAACTGCACTCCCCCGGACTGACGCGCGCATCCTTGGAACTCGTCGACGTCGCGAAGTCGCTTATCTCGTTCAGGACTGAAACGCCTCCGGGGAACGAAGAGGCGTGCGCACGGTTCATCCAAGACTTTCTCGCCGACCTCCACATCGAAGGGATGACAGTGAACGTGGACAGGTTCGAACCCGGCAGGGCGAACCTCATCGCCGCGCTGGGCCCGAGAGAGCCGGGCCTCCTCCTCGGCGGACATATGGACGTCGTCCCTGCCGGTGACGAATCAGAGTGGTCTTCCCCGCCCTACGACGCCCAGGAGAGGGAAGGTCTGCTCTACGGGCGAGGGGCAGCAGACATGAAGACCGGCCTGGCGGCCATCCTCAAAGCCGTTGAGGCCACCAAGGGAGACGCCACGAGGATGAGACGGGGCCTGACCTTTGTGGCGACCGCCGGAGAAGAGGTGGGGTTCGACGGGCTGAAGAGCCTCTTGAGGCGGAAGAAGTTGCGCCCGGCTCTCTTCGGCGTCCTCGGCGAGCCCACTGGAATGAGGCCTGTAAGGGCGCACAAAGGACTGGCGACATTCGTGGTCCGTTTCAATGGCAGGAGCGGTCACGCCAGCAACCCAAGACTCGGCGTCAATGCGATAGAGAAATGCTCGAGGTTCATCGAAGAGCTTTCGTCATCCAGGGCCGCTCTCGGCCGCCTCCCCGACAGGGAGCTTGGGAAAACGATCGCGACCCCCACGGTAATCCAAGGCGGCAGCAAGAGCAACGTGATACCCGAATCCTGTTATCTTACGATCGACACCAGGTGGGTCCCAAGGCAGGACGCCGCGTTCATCGAAAGACACCTCAATTCCATCGTCTCTTCGCTGAAAACCAAGGACGAGGAATTCGATGCTAAAGTCGAACTCAAGTATGACACCTCAGCGTTGAAGATCCCCTCGAGGCATCCGCTGGTGAAGCTTGCAGAGTCGCTCACGGGTTCAAAATCGGAGATCGCCGCTTACGGCACCGAGGCGGCCCTCTACACCGACTACGGAGTCCCCTCGATCGTGCTAGGTCCGGGGGATGTAGAGCAGGCCCATGCGGTCGACGAATTTGTGGACATCGGGGAGGCGAAGAGGGCGCTTTCGGTCTACACGAAGATGATCGAATCGGTCTGCCGCGGCTAGACGAACACGAAGAAGCTGCCGATGACGTACAGGATCCCGGCCGCGCTGGCCCCAATCAGCAATGTCTCGAGCCCGCTCCTCCATGGTCTCCTTTTGACGATGCGACCCTTCCACTCCCCGGCCGCGAAGAGGAAGACAAGAGACGCGGCGACCGAGGCGACGACCGAGTAGGGCTTCGCGGGGAAGACGTAGAATGGGACCAGGGGCACGACGGCGCCTACTAGAAACGAGAGGCCTATGACCGCCCCGAGGACGTAGGGGTTCTGGAGACTGTCCCGGTGGATGTGCACCTCGTTCGCGAGCATGTCTTCGAGGAACTTCTCCTTGTTATCCGCCAGCCTCGCAACCACCATCTCGGCCTCCTCCTCCGTCAGGCCTTTCTCCACGTAGATCCGCTTGAGCTCCCATGTCTCCTCGTCCCGCTCGTTCTCGATTTCGTAGGCCTCCCTGTTCGAGTCCGCCTTGAAGAGGTCTTGGTCGGACCGCGCGCTCAAGATCCCTCCGAAGAACATCGAGACGCTGCCGGCCAGCATCGCAGCCACGCCCGCGAACCGTATCAGGTCGATGCTCGCCACGGCTCCGCTGAACCCTGTGAGGAAAGCGAGGTTCGTCACGAGGCCATCGGCAAGGCCTAGAGCGGACGCTGAAATCAGGCCTCTACCCCCTATGTGGGCGTGCCTCTCGACGTATGCCTCGTGGGTGAACGGCTTTTGGGCCTGTTGCGGGTTGTTCTCGCCGGTCAAAGCTAAAGAAGGGACTCCCGCTCCGACCTCGCGCTCTTCTTCCATGCGGGGACCCTCGCGCAGAAGCCTCTGAGACCTTATAGGCATTTCTTCGAGTGGCTCCGGTAACTATCCCGGAAATAGCCCTTCCGAATCCTCCCGTCTCCAGTCGGTTAGCACCGAGGAGTCGTGTCACGAATGACCTCCAGAGAAGTTACCAGAGCCCTTCGAGTTCAGGCTTATAATCAGGAAAGAAGGCACGTCTTCCCGTTATGTCACTGATGGATAGGCGCGGCGAGTATTCGTGGGCGAAGACGGTCCTCGCCGAAGTGAGTTTGATCCTGGACAAGAGCGTCGTCTCATTGGATGAGAAGGTGGGAGTCACGCTCGGGTTCCGGGTCGTCGGAGGACTCAGGGAGTCGTTCACTCCTAACGTCTGGACCATGGCGTGGGAGGACAACGACAAGCTAGTGAGGCTCATGATGGATTGCTCTGTCGCGGCGGGAAAGGAGCTCGCCACCACGGGGAGGGAGGTCAGGAGGGCCAGGTTCTACTGGAGCAGGGACCCGGACCTCCCCTACAGGGTCTGGGCGGCGATCGTCCACGAGGACGGTAGCGCCCCGCAAATACCGCTCAGCGTCGAGGACGCGCGCACGAAGTTCCTCGATGTGGTGAAGAGGTTCGACATCCCCGCCAAGTCGCTGGGCAGAGGCACACACAAGCTCGTGGGCAAAGTGGACGTCGCCTGGGGGCGCCGGACCTACATCGAGAAGGGAAAGACATCGGGCAAGTCCAAACCCGTCGAGATGAAGATAGAGTGAGCGTGGCTACGACGACCGAATCCAGGGTCGACGTAGAATGGGTCGACGACGACGTCTTCCTGGGGAGCGACCAATCGGGGCGTTCTATCGTCTTCGACTCTTCCCTTTCCGAGTCGCGAAAGGAGAGAAAGCCGTCCAGAGGCTTCGGTCCGATGAACACCTTGCTCACTGCACTGGGAGCTTGCTCAGGCATGGACATCGTGGCAATCCTTGGGAAAAGGAAGCAAAGGCTCGAGTCTCTCAAGGTAGAGGTATCGGGGAAGAGGCCGGAGTTCGGTCACCCGAAGCCGTTCACCGAGATCCATCTGAGATACCTGCTCGCCGGCCAGCTGGAGGAGAGGTACGTCAACGAGGCCGTAAGCGACAGCGTAACCAAGTACTGCAGCGTTGCCGCAATGCTCAGCTCAAAGACGAAGATCAGCTTCTCCTACGAGATCGTCAGGGCCTAGGGCGTCAACACGATCTTCCCAAAGTGCTCTCCCTTCTCCATCCGGGTCTGCGCCTCTGCGGCCCTGGCGAGGGGCATCGCCATGTCCACGACCGGCCGCAGCTTCCTCTGCTTGAAGAGTTCCAGGACGCTCAGCAGCTCACCGCTCCCGCCCATGTAGCTTCCGAAGATCGCGATCTCCTTGCTGAAGACGTATCTGATGTCCGTGACTGCGTCGAAGCCCGTCGTCGCCCCGCACGTCACGATCCTGCCTCCCCTTGCCACCGACTTGACGCTCTCCTCCCATGTCGCCTTGCCAGGGTGCTCGATGACCACGTCGACTCCTCGCCCCTCCGTGTACTTTCGGGCCTCCTCGGAGACCCTCTTCGTGCGGTGGTTCACAGTGTAGTCGGCCCCCAGCTCGACGGCCTTCCGGAGCTTCGCGTCGCTCCCCGCGGTCGCTATCACGTTCGCGTTGTAGGCCTTTGCGACCTGGATCGCGGCGATGCCCACCCCCGAGCCAGCTCCTAGCACGAGCACGGTCTCCCCGGCTTGGATCCTCGCCTTGGTGACCAGCATATGGTAGGCGGTCAGGAAGACTATCGGCACCGAGGCGGCCTGGACGAAGTCCATCCGCCCGGGCTTCGGCACGATGTTCCTCTTCGGGGCCACTACCAATTCCGAGTAGCCTCCGTCCGGTCCGCTCCCGATTATGTCGTAGTAGCGGCATTGGTTGTCCTTCCCGCTGAGGCACTTCTCGCACCTGCCGCAGCCGATCCCGGGGTTGATGATGACCTCCATCCCTCCTTTGAGCTCCTCCTCTCCGGACTCCACCTCCTCTATCACCCCGGCAATGTCGGAGCCAGGGATGTGTGGGAGCGAAGGCTCGGCGTAGGGCGGCCCTATCCTCCCCCAAATGTCGAGGCGGTTCAGGGCGCAAGCCTTCACCCTCACCAGCACCTCGTTCGGGCCTTTCCGGACGGGGTCCGGGACCTCCTCGTACCGGAGGACCTCCGGCCCCCCGTGCTGATGGAACCGCACTGCCTTCATGCTATTCCCTGCCGATCTCCCTCACTGCATGTCATAAGGACTCGTCTCCGCGTGTCGAGGTGAAAAGAAATCCGAGCGCGAACCCCCCCAACACCCCGAACAGGTGCGCATAGACGTTGACCCCTGGCCCCGAGCTTATCAGGAAGATCAAGGCCGCGTAGATGACCGCCGTGACCATGTTGGCGCCGGTCCTCTCTCTAGCGACGTACGCGCCGATCAGCCCGAAGATCGCCCCCGAAGCCCCCGCGGTCTGCACGTCGCCGGGGATCAAGAAGAGCGAGGCCGCGTTCCCGAGCAGACCCGCCCCAAAATAGATCGCGAGGTACTGCCCCCTCGTGTACGCGACCTCGTTCAGCCTCCCAAAATAGTAGAGGGCGTACATGTTGAACGCTATGTGCAGGACGTCAAAGTGCACGAACAGCGCAGTGACTATCTGCCAGTATGCCCCCGAGAAGAACAGGTCCCCTGTCTGCGAGAGCGCCGCGTAGAGCGGGTCGCCTCCCAGCTGGAGCAAGACGAAGACGACGACGTTCGCCGCTATCAGGAAATATGTCACGCGCGGCGAATATCTTTGCCCGTATTGGGTCTGGGTCGTCGACGGAAGGAACACGGGTTTTCAGGGGGGCGTGCCTCGATTCCTTAAAGAAGCCTTGGGATTAGTTTCACTCTACTCCCCCAATCACGGTTATATACGAACAACGCCAGAAAAATTGCTTCTACGATGAGCCTCCATCACTCTATTTTCAAGAACGAGGGCGTGCTCGTCCCAGAATACGTCCCCGCGACGACCCCGCATCGGGGAGTCCAGATGAGGGAGCTGGAGGCTTACTTTCAAGGCGTAGCAGAGCGTCCGCAGACGCTCAGCCAGACCGTCCTCTTGCATGGACCGGTCGGCTCCGGGAAGACTATGCTCGCGAAGAAGCTGGGCGCGACGCTTGAGAAGAAGGCCGCGGCCTACAACAACCGCGTAAAGTTCCTTCACGTCAACTGCAGGATAGACCGGTCGCTCGTGGCCATCTTCAACAAGGCGCTCCGGTCCCTGGGGCACATGTATCCGTCCAGGGGATTCAGCTTCGAGGAGCTGCTGCAGGTCCTGTTCGAGGAGCTGAAGAGGGAGAGGGTGCACCTGATGGTGGCGTTCGATGAGGTCGACTCCCTGGTCGGCTCCGACCCCTCGTCGCTCTACACCATAACCAGAATCAGGGAGATATCGCAGGGCGACCAGGCGTTTTCTTCCCTGCTGATCTCGAAGACGCTGGATTACGTGAAGATGGTGGACCTGAGCACGCTGAGCTCGCTCCAGCGGAACGAGATATCCCTCGAGCCCTACTCCGCCGAGCAGCTCTACGACATACTCCTCTCGCGGAGCCAGCAGGCGTTCCGCGAAGGGTGCGTGGACGACGGATCGCTCCAAATGGCGGCAGAGCTGGCGAGCATCTACGGCGACGCGCGCTACGCCCTCGAACTGATCTACAGGGCGGCCAAGAAGGCAGAGATGACCGACTCGGGCAAGCTGATGCCCGAGCATGTGAGGCACGCAAAGGGCTCGCTGCCGCCCGAGTTCAGGAAGGAAGAGCTCGGCTATCTCGACAAGCACCAGCGCGTCATGCTCATGGCGATATCAGGCATGCTCAAGAAGAGCGAGGCCGCGTTCACGACGATCGGCGAGGTGGAGAAGAGCTACAATGCCCTGTGCGAGTCGATGGGAATAGCAGCGAACCATCACACGCAGGTCTGGAACGACGTCAACGAGCTCGCGAGAAAAGGGATCATAGAGACGCAGCTCTCGGGGAAGGGGACGAGGGGGAGGACGACAATGATAAGCCTCTCGGTCGTCTCGGCCGAGCAGCTGATCGAAGAGCTGCACAAAGAGGCGCAGTAGCCTCCCCAGTACAAGAGGCGACGACGTGTGATAACCGCGACAAGGAAGGCCTCCGCCTCGCCGAAGGACATGGTGCGTGTCGAGGAGCTTTTTTCCTCGTATGGGCGGGTGAAGATAATGAGCATAATGATGGACAGCGACGAGCTCAATATCTCCGAGATCACGCGGCGGTCCGGGATATCTCACTCCTCGGTGGAGGCCCACCTGGAGCTCATGGTGGCTCTCGGCCTGCTGACCGAGAAGAGGTTCAACAGGATAAGGATATTCAGGGTGAACCATTCGAACCGATATACCAACGCGGTGTCGCGCTTCCTCTCGGAATGGAGGGCCATCTCGTCAGACTCCTCGGGTCAGGCCGTGGCCAGGGCGTTCAGCTAGCCCAATTAGCTAGGCTAGTTGGCTACGCTAGCCTAGCCGTCCATGACCATCGCGAAGGTCTTCGCGTAGAGGTCGAACACCGATTTTTCGGGCGAATGGTCCGAGCATAGGCAGAGGGTCGACACGCTCGCCCTGTCGCACGATGCCAAATATGGGCACCCCTCGCATGCATTTCTTCCGCACACGAAGCACCGGAGCGTCAGCTCCACCTCCTGGCCGACGGCCGCGCTAATCGTCCTGACGGCAGCCTGGATGTCGGTCCCCGAGTCGATCTTGAAGCAGCCCATCGACTTGTCGTAGACGACCCCCTGCTTCACGAGCAAAGAGAA
This sequence comes from Nitrososphaerota archaeon, assembly GCA_027886925.1. Next base: position 2,442 of record JAPCJN010000029.1, on the reverse strand, counting down.
GACGTCCCTTCCCAGCCGCGGGAGGCTGAACCAGCCGCCGACGAGTATGTTCATCCTATCTCCCCGCCTCCTTCTGCAGGAACTTGTCAAACGTCTCGTCAAGGTCGAGCGCCCTCTCCAGCTTCTCCCTGAACTTCTTGGCAGAGCAGAGCACGAAGAGGTATGGCAGATCCTGCGCGCGTGCGCTCTTGCCGCTGGTATGCGCCTTCGCCGCGAATGTAGTTGACAGCTCTCGGATCTTCTTGGAATCGTTCCAGATGCGAAGGAGGGCCGGGAAAGGGAGGTCGTCCTGGCCTGTGTACTTCAATCCCGTGCCCCTGACTATCGGGTACAGTTCCTCAACGAACTGCCTGTCGAGGTATCTGAGCAGCCTCCAGTTGCGGCTCTTCATGATCTTCCCCATGAGGAGGTCGACCCTTGAGACGACCTCTAGGGCTCGCGCCATCTCGGCGGGCGGCAGGCCTGACTTGACTATGCTCCTGTTCATCTCCCTTATCTTGTCGAAGGGCTGGACGGACAGCTTCCTGAGGGACCTGGCCGCCTCCTGCTTGTCGCCTGCCTCGAAGAACCCGTTGAAGGCCTCGCTCACGGACTTGTCTTTGTCCTTGTAGTGACCCCCGCCGTCCCCTTTCTCCGCCAGCCCGGGCCTGCTCTGGAGGAGGTTGATGGCCTGCCTCACGTCGCCGGCGGCGTCTACCACGTAAGCGCGGAGCTCCTCGTCGCCCACCGCGACATCCTCCTTCCTCGCTATCTCCCGGAGATACATCTCGACCTCTCTGGGCGGGGGCGGCCTGAACCTGAATGCGAGGCAAGATGCCGAGAGCTTCTTGATCTCCTCCGAGTCGGGGTCGTTCGCTGCCATCACGATCGGATTGAGGCTCTCCTTCACTGAATCCTTGATGAACTCTACCGCCCCGTAGTCCGACCTTCCTGCCAAACCGTCGACCTCGTCGAGGAAGATGAGGGACCTCTCCCCGAACAGGCTGGTGGTGCTCATGGCCTCGCCCATCTTCACGCGCAGCTTTTCCTTCGTCCGAGCGTCGGAGGCGTTCAGGTCGACGAGGTTCATCCCGCTCTCCCTCGCGAGAAGCGTGACCACCGTGGTCTTCCCCGTCCCCGGCGGCCCCAACAGGAGCGCCGCCTTCCCCCCTGGCTTCCACTTTGAGAGCCAGACCGAGAGGGCGAGCCTGGCCTCCTCGTTCCCTATCATCTGCGCCGTGCCCTTGGGTCGGTACTTTTCGACCCACATTCCCTCAGAACGCGCCTCCGATGAACACTATGAGCCCGAACAGCATGCCCAGGAGCGCGGCCTTCTTCACAGACAGAGCACTCCGCACATCCGCGTGAGTGATTATCCTGTAGGCGAGATAGACGAAGGTCACGTCAGGCAGGACGACCCCGACCTCGTAGAAGACGTTCACTGGGACCAGCAACAGGGGCAGTATGCTCGTAACGACCGCCGCAAGGAAGAACACCGCTCCCAGTCTCGCCGCAGACTTCAACCCGTGGACGCTAGCATACGACCTCACACCTCTCTTCTCGTCTCCCAGGACGTCCGCCATCGCCTTGACCACCTCCCTCCCTACCCCCGCAAGGAAAGACGTCGACGCCATGAACAGGAGAAGCGAGTCGAGGACCTTCCCACCCGAGATGACCCCGCCATAGATGAAGGGGATCGCCAAAGAAGAAGCCACTATCATGTTACCGGCGAGGCCGTATTTCTTCGCCCTGTAATCGTAGAGCCAAGCCAGAAAAGCGTAGAGCCCTGCGATGACGACAGCAGCCACGTTGAGGAGGAACGCACTCGCCCCTATCCCTACGAGTAGGGTGATGACGGCGATGGCGATGGCGCCTCTCTTCGAGACAGCCCCGCTGGGGAGCGGACGCGTCGGTTGGTTCACCCTGTCCACCTCTATGTCGTAGTAGTCGTTGACCACCATCGAAAATGCGCAGACCGCGAACCCGGTGGCGAACCCCAGCAGTATCGCGGCGGGCATCACCACCGGCGGCTTCGAGACGAAGTACCCTATGATGGCGGCGAAACCTATCATCGCGCAGTTGATGGGCCTGATTATGGAGACCGAAGCCCCGAGGTTCAACTTTAGGAGGACGCCACTCTTCTATTTACGGAATGTCGCCTTGGTCACCCTGTAGTAGATGACCTCTCCCCGACGCTCGATGACGGCGACTATCGCTTCCTTGCCCATCCTGGCGATCTGCTTGACAGAGTCCCTGAGCTCCCCGAGGCTCTTCTCCGTGCCCTCGTCGAGCGCGAAGATCACGAACTTCGCCGCCTTGGAAGGGAAGTCGCCCCTCTCATACGCCCTCAGGTCGGTCCCGAACCCGAACCCGTCCTTGACGATGTAGCCTCTGCTCCTGAGGTCCCTGTAGATGATGAACTTCGTCCACGAGTCTTTGACCCGAGCCTGGGTCGACTTTGCC
>JAPCJN010000001.1:73352-76733 GCA_027886925.1 Nitrososphaerota archaeon | reverse complement strand
TGACGCCTCCTGAGGAGGTGATTGTGGTTACAGATGTGGTGACCGAGCCCGCACCGGATACGGTTACCGTCGACCCTGCGCCGCCGACAGTGGTCGTGGAAGTGACCGTGGCTCCTCCGCCGACAGTGGTCGTGGAAGTGACCGTAGAGCCTCCACCAGCGACGGTGGTCGTGGTGGTGCTGGTGCTCGTTACCGTGTTGGTTGTACCGGTTGGAACGTTTTGGAGGTTCAACGCCACTAGGTCACCTGGGACTCCGTTGGCCCAAGTTACACTCCCGGCGGTGATGGAGATGATGACTTGCATCGTCCCGCTCGCTGTCGCACCGATAGACGGAAGGACATTGAGAGGGCCGCCGATGTAAAGGTCTTTGAGCACGGCGCCTGTCTGGGCGTTGAGCATCAGGAGGTCTCCCGATGATAACGTCAGATAGACGACGTTGCCGCTGGTAGTGACTCCTCCGCGGTATCCTTGGGTCGCTATGAAGTGGGACCAGACCATCTGTCCACTCGCCGCATTAACGGCTTCGACGGTGGAGTTGTCTAGGCCGTTTCCAAGGCCCTGTCCTGAGGCGCTGTTGAGGTAGATAGAACCTGTAGTTTGGCCATAGTTGGTAGCGTTCATTTGGACGTATTGAGTTAGGAATGGAACGTTGTGGGTCACCATGAATATGTAGTTCAATTGCGGATTGTACGAGAACGAGTTTTCTGATCCAGCATACTCATTCGGATACATGATAGTAGTCTGCAGGTTTGGATTGAAGAAGGCCCAGTTCATCTGCGATGAGTTCTGTGGGTCGAGCATGTAGCAGTAGTGGCATCTCGGCATGATGCTTGTAGGTGGCGTCCAGCTCCAGATGAGCGATCCTGTTGCTGCGTTCAGCGCGAAGAGGTAGCCGGACTTGCACGTCTTGAACAACACCTGGGTGTTCACGCCGCTGATCGTTTCGTTGGCGAGGACCTGCTGCCAAGAGCAGTCAAAGTCCCAGAGTTCGTGTGCGGCCGCCTGGAAGCCCCAGACCCATTGTCCGGTGGTGTCGTTAAGCGCCATGACGGCTGCGGACCAGAGGTTCGGTCCAGCACTGCAGTCGCTGTTGTATGGGCCCTTGTTTCCGGTGTTGATGTATGCTATGCCTGTCTTCTGGTCGATGATCCAGGAGGCGCCCCAGCCAGAGCCGGTCGCTCCTGTGGATGCGCCTGCGGTCTCCGTTGTGCAGTGTGCGCTCTGAGCATACCCCCAGTCGTTGTAGAAGGTCGCGTTGAGTGCGGCAGGAGAGAGAGACTTTAGATCGAGTGCCCCTTCGGGCCCTCCATAGCCTCCAGGTTTGTCGTAGCCGTACCCCTTGAAGATCCAGGCGCCCTTCATTGTGGCGATTTGTTGAGCATCCCAGTTCGGGTTCAGCGGCACGCTAGACCCTGGTTGGGGAGGCGTGCAGTAAGCTGTCCATAGGAGCTGAGGTGGGTTGACAAGGATGTTCCATCCGCGGAAGAAGCACCTTGCAGCGTTGTCAAACGAGGTGCTGAGCATGGATGTGACCATGATGCCCCTCTTCTGGTCGATTACGATGTTGGCTGAGCTACCGGAGTAGAGAGAGTTAGGGTTGTTCCCTGCGATCTCGGCGACTCCTCCCTTGCCATAGTAGGAGAAGTTCAATTCGTACTTGCCGGTCAGGGCGTTTATGGCGTAGGCGTAGTGGTCGGGTGCTGATATCCAGACGGTTGGAGTTCCGCCGAAGAGGGCCGTCGTGAACGCAATCTCGCCATCGTGCAGATGCAGCGACAAAGACCTGACGCCTTGTCCTGCAGTGCTGTTCGCTGTGAGCGGCAATACATCAGTCCACAGCACGTTCCCATTTGCCGCGTTGAGCGCGAACACCTGGCCGTACTGGGTGACTGCGTAGACGGTGCCATTGATGATCAGCGGCGCTGTGTCCACCCCTAAGCCTCCCGTGACCGACAGCAGCGCCGTCGGGTGGGTGGGGAGAGGGAACAGCCAGCTCAGGCCCAAGTACTGGGCGTTCGAGCTGTTGATGACGTTCTGAGGGTTGTAGTTCCAGTTGAACTGGTTGCCGTTGGGGTAAGCCCAGTTGGCCTGCAAAGCCGTTAGCGGCGTCGCGGCCGGGGCCGCGGACGACGAGTTGGCTGAAGCTATCGCCGTAGGCACAGACATCGATGAGAAGATGAAGAGTAAGCTGATAGAGATTGGAATGATTGATTTTTTGATAGATATCTTCGTCATATTTTTTCATTTCTTCGAAAATCTGTCGCACATATAGCCGTTGTGCGCACCTATTTGAATTGTCGACAATAAGCGTATTTATGCGGCGGTTGTGTATATATTGCTCAGTTGGCAGCTTCAGACCCAAGCAAAACGCGCATGGTGTTAGCAAATCACCCAGCTTCTGCGCGGCAGGCCGCGCACGAAACGCCCCGCCATCTCGTTGATCCCGAGATCCCGTTCGCCTCCTTTGATTTCAACCGCATGCGAACGAACCAATTCGCGCTCGAATGGCGATGACCGACACCCCGGAGTTGCTGAGGAGCCCGCTCACTGGCGCGTTCGCAGCTATCCTGCTTACGAGCGGGATCGCGGCGATGATCCTGTAACCGAAGGTGCCTGGATAGGCTAGCTGGACGGGCGCTTCGAGCGTCTGGAAGAGGAACTGGCCAGTCTGCAAGAGCTGCGCGAACTGCAGAGGAAAGTCCCTGGCAAGCGAAAGCGTGTACTTCACGGGTATCATCTCCTTGAGGCCATCGATGTGCTCGGCCTCGAGCTCGGCCAGGTCAAGCTGTAGCTTTTCAGACCCTCCGCCCCCATCTCCTGGGCCGGGAAATAGTCCATCGGATGATGTTGACGACGCTTTCCTCTTCGTAGGACAGAGCGCGCTGGGCGAGCCAGCCCATCCTCGTGGCAAGGTCCAGAAACTGGCGCATCACGCGCTGGAGGAGGGAGGCCATGTACGTCCAGAATTCGACGCTAAGGTACCTGTCCTGGGCGAATACCAAGAGCTGCTCGGCGAGCTGCGCATCGGACTGGGCTATCTGCTCCTGGAGGCTCGCCTATCGAGACCGAACGCTATGCGATGTCAAGCTGGGCCTGCGCGCTCGGGAGAGTTTGGTTCTGGAGCGCGGAGAGCTGCCCGCCCGCTGGTTCTGAGCGTCAGCCATGCTCGACATGCTCATGTATCCCGCGACCCCGAAACGCGACGAATCCCGCCATTACGGAGGCTCCGGCGCCGAGCCGGAGAAGCCCAGCCGTGTCAGCGGAGCTGAAACCCGCCTCGGCCGCCACTCCCTGCCCCACCGGATTGGTGAACCAGCTCGGCAGCCCCTTGGCGATGTTCGCAATCCCGCCGATAAAATCCCCAAGCTGCCAGGAGAAGC
>JAPCJN010000001.1:68156-73342 GCA_027886925.1 Nitrososphaerota archaeon | reverse complement strand
GTGGTCGGCGATCTGGTTCTGGACACTGGTGATCTGGGCGTTGACCTGGCCTACGACTATCGGGGCCTGCGTCACTTGGTCCTGGGCTATCCCCGCCTGCTGCGTCGCCATCTGCGAGTTCAACTCCGCCCTCTGCAGCATGGCGGCGTTCTTCATGTTCCCGATGGTCGCGCTTTCGAGCTGCCCCATGAGGCTCAGAAAGTCCTGCTCGGCGGACTTGGCGGCGGCGGCGAAGGTGTCGGCAGCGCTCTTCAGCGCAGAGTAGCGCAGTATCGGCACCATGTCGTCTGAGTAGCCGAAGAAATTGAGTCCCGCCTGTATCTGCGTGAACCCAAGCTACGCCCTTGCGAGCTGCGACGCCTGCGCCGGATTGACCGACCCCGTGAAGAAGAACGGGTTGAGCAGATACTGCTGCGAGCTCCAGGTCGGGTTTATCGGGGGCACCGAGCCGTGGGGGAAGTAGACCCTCTCCGGGGTAGCCTGGCTGCAATTCTTTCTTGTAAATCGGCCGGACAACGTGTGCTGTTGCTCACTAGCTTCGGTTTCGCTCGCCCCTTTGTCAGACAAGTCATGACAGAAGCGCCACCCACTTAATCCTAAGTAGCTCGGCATTGTAGAGCTCTCCAAATGAGCGTTGGCAGCAGTGGCAGCAGCGTCTCCGCGAACGGGTTCAGGCTGGTCGAGAATACGAAGTTTTGGAACGTCTGGTGCACCGCCGCGTACGAGGCCCGATACGCCTCAGAGTTCGACGCACCGAGGATTTCGTGGCTAGACGCCTTCTATCAGCAGCTGGTCGAGGACTTTGGCTTCCAGCTGACGCCCCAAACGGGTCAGTGTTACGACGGGAAGCATCTCGACGTCGTCCTGGACCCCACCGCACAGGGGGGCGCGCACACGGGAACGACGTTCGGCTCTTCTGGCGTCTCCATCTCTCCGGACGCCCTCTACAACACGGGATATGGGATAGCGGGATTCTGGTGGTTCTTGCTCACAATGCACGAGACCGTCAACGTGATGACGGCCTCGATAGCTCAGGGGTGGGTGTGGGCTGATGGCTCCTCGATGTGGGCCGGTCAATCGCCATTCCCTAACATGTGTGATATCGTCGTCGCGGGAGAGACCGGGAGGGAAGCTGTATCGAACGCTCAGCTCCTCAGGATGACTTCGGACCCGGGGGTCCACTTGTTCCTCTGGATCCAGCAGACCTACGGTTGGACGCCCTATCAGCGTCTCTTCCGCTGGACTAAGCTGAACAACATCACGGACTGGCACGCATACACGGAGCCCTCTCTACGCACCGCCCTCTTAGTCTGGTTCCTGACGTGCGCTACGCCACAGCCCGATCAGCAGAATTCACTGCTAGATCGGTTCAACTCCGCTCTTCAGCTGATTTCAAGTCAGCAGATAGTCGCATCCGACTACTCTCAGGCTCAGAGGCTCTTCCCGAATCCCTCGCAGTGAGGGACCTACTTCGTCGTCTTCCGATAACGTCGTCCTGCTCCCCAGAAATCTCATTGAAATGGCAATCCTGTTGGCCAGTGAGAGGGTCATCGAAACCTTACAGGGACAATCGTCCGTTCATCGATAGCATGAGACACCGCCTCTATGCTGTGAAGAAGAAAGTATTGGCCGGCCCGGATTAGCTTATTTGCGGGTGGACTTGTGCTCTCCTGAGCGCGAGGAGTACAGGAGCCAGCATCGCGGCAACTGCCAGTGTGCCGAGACCGAGGGAGAATTCAGGAACACCTCTAGCTTGTGTGCAAGTCAGCCACCCTCTAATCTCGCCTCCCGGGTAAGTGCTCGTGTGCACGTTAGCGTAAGCGTCCCCCGCGAGGAGAGCAGTGGCGAACTGCACAGCGGTTAGAACATTGATTGTAGTGGTGGTTCCGGAAAAGGAACCTGAAGTGGCAGCTGGGACCCCAGTGAACGGAACCTGAACTGCTGCGTTAGAACCGGGGGGTGCGGATGCGTGAATGTGCGCAGCCGTGGCAGGAGTTGTCAGACCGCTGAACGTCTCTGACCAGGTAGAGGTGGAAGTGTTCGGATCGAAGGTGAAGGTTATGCTTCCGGTCCCTTGACTCACAGCCGGGGGTACCTCGTTGGCACCCGATAGGGTCGCCGTGCAAGAAATCAGTCCCGACGAAGCGTACGCGGGCACGATGACGACGGAGGACAAGTAGAGCAAGGCCGCGAAGCCCAGCACACCAAGAACTCTCTTTAGCCGGTTCGAAAGAAGAGACACTCTATATCATGACTTTAGAGAAGATTGATACTTAACGACCTAGGTTCGTTTATTGTCCACATGCCCGAGTATCCTTCGGCGGGCGCGAAAAAACGTCGCTCGCGACCGCATCTGGTAGTCCAATTCAAGTCAAGAAACTGAGGGGGTCTTTTCCCTGCAATGAAAGATACGCCGCTATGTACATCCCCGCGCTCCAGGATTGGCCGTATTGGCCTCTCGCCTCTCCCTTCTTGCCGTCAAGCCATTCGTTGAAGCCGACCGTCTCTCCATTTGTGAATACCTCATTGGCCCCGGCGAGCGCTTGGAGTTCTTCAGAGGCGTCCTTCCCAAGGGCTTTCAGGGCGCAGACGTAGAATCCTCCTACGAAGGGCCAAACCCCGCCGTTGTGATAGTCGTATTGGCCGCTCCTGTGCTGTATGGGGAGCATAGCGTCGAGGTCTTCATCGTAACCTGCGTCGCCTTTCTTGTAGGGAGGGTCGAGGACCCTGACCGGGAAGGGACGCGGGAGTTGTCTGGCCCTAATCGTGTCTATTATCGAGGCAGACGTCTCGCTGTCTGCCACATGAGAAAGGATGCAGAGAAGGTTGGAAAGGGTGTCGAAGTGGGAGTCTATCCTCGCGAACGATATGCACTGGAGGAAGTACTTCTTTGACATGTCGACGATCTTCTGCTCCCTGTGGTGTGTCGCCAGCCTTGGCCAGTACTTGGAGATCCTGTCGATGCTGTCGATACCGGGCAGGAAGACGTCGGTGAACCTCTCTTTCAAGGCATCATAATCCAATAGGTGTTCGCGGTCGGAGGCTCTTCCGGAGATCGAAAGGAGAGAAAAAAGGCACTTTGTCGCGGCGAGGAAGAGGACGTTGTTGTAGAGCGTCTTTCCCGTCCTTTGGATCGCCGCGTCCATCCAATCAGCTCCTTGTGGAGAGTCGACTAGCCACGAGTTGTTCGCGTCCTGGTAGCGGACGAACCTATAGGCATCTACGGCGGCGTCGAGAGGCAACCTGAGCAGAGATTTGTCGCCCGTAGCTTGATAGAGGCTCGTGAGGCCGACGATATACCAACAGGAGGAATCTGTCGAGCCGGAGAAACCGAATTCAGGCAGGTCTGTGCTAAGGTCGTAGAAGTTGGCGATCTGACCGAGCGGTGCCCTGGTCCTGGCGAAGACGTCTATAGTGGTCTTAGCTGACTGGATGAGCGAATCGTCTTGCACCATGTTGGCCCCCAGGAACGAGATGAACGCGTCCCTGGCCCAGACCTGGTTGTAGTATGCGTGGGAGGCTTTCAGGCCTCGCTGCGTGGCGTTCCTTCTTAGCACTTCGATTGCCCTTTGGTAGGTCGACTCGGTCGAGATGCTCAATTCAGATGTTCTCGTTCGCAGCGGTCGGTTCGACCCCTTCTTGACCATTTCGAAATTCACCTCCCAGCGTTGGAGGTGCTATGAACCTAAGGATGAAGCGAACCACTAAGGGTCAATAGACTATCTCAAAACCGATGTTCGGAATATGGTGTTTTTCCTTTATCTTTTCTGAAGTGACTCGCTTGACGATCGCGCCAGGAGGACCTGATTCGGCCCAACGGAGGATTTCGCGTATCCGGTCTTCTCGACCGTGCATGAGTGCTTCCACAGACCCGTCCTCCCTGTTCCTGACCCACCCCCTCACATGATGACGGACTGCCTTTTCTTTCAGCGTAACACGGAAGGACACTCCCTGAACCTTGCCGAATATCACGACCCGATAGGTCACCCCGGAATATTGCTGGGACGTTTTGGGCTCCCAATTCCTACCCTCTAGCAAGTTGATCTCCTGTCCCGATTTCCCTGGGTCAGGCGCCTGGAAAATCAAGAGGAGGGCTTCCTGCCTCTCATGGCAAGATAGCCCGTGGCGATGATGAAGATCACGGCGACAACAGCGACTCCATACAGCGCAGCTGAATTGCCCGATGAAGACGACGTTGTGACCGTCGTCGTCGAGGGTGCGCCTGGGGAGCCTGATGCTGTGACGGTCGTGGTCGAGGGTGCGCCTGGGGAGCCTGATGCTGTGACGGTCGTGGTTGCTGTTACCGTCGTAGTGGCGCCTGAGCCTGATCCTGTGACCGTTGTCGTCGTCGCGGTCGTCGGGACGCTCTGTAGGGTCAAAGCCACGAGGTCGCCCGGGACGCCTGTGGCCCACGTCAAGAGACCGGCGGTAATCGGGACGATTATTTCCTCCTGACCGCTGGCCGTCGCTCCTACGGAGGGAAGGACGTTCAGCGGACCGCCGATGAAGTAGTCCTTGATCAGGGCGCCTGTCTGGGCGTTGAGCATCACGAGGTCTCCGGATGACAGAGTGAGGTAGAGTATGTTTCCGCTGGTAGTCATGCCACCACGGTAACCTTGAACCGGGATGTAGTAAGACCAGGCCATCTGCCCGGTCGCCGCGTTGACGGCCTCGATTGTGCAATTGTCATAGGTACCCTCTGTGGCGATCTGTCCGGCCACGGGGACTTGGGCCCACCCGGGGGTCGTCTTGTAGTTGGTCGAGTTCAATGCGACGTAGTATGTCAGGCGTGGGTTGTTGTCGGAAGCTGTGTAGATGTAGTTCAGTGTCGGACTGTACGCGGACTCGGACTCGAACGAGAAGCTACATGGGGTGCATAGCGTGGCCAGGCCCGGCGTGAGTGCGTAAGGGTCGAAGTAGGGGAAGTTCATCTGAGTGCTGTTGAGAGGGTTGAGCAAGTAGCAGTATTGGCACCTCTGCTCAATGTTGAGAGGCGGCGTCCATGCCCAGATGAGGTTGCCCGTCTGCGCGTTCAGTTCGAACAGATAGCCGCTCTTGCACGTCTTGAACACGACTTGGGTGTTCGCGCCGTTGATTGTCTCGTTGCCGAGAGCCTGCCACCAGGCGCAATCATAGTCCCACATCTCGTGAGCAGCCCCTTGGAAGCCCCAGACCCATTGCCCGGT
>JAPCJN010000001.1:40442-68146 GCA_027886925.1 Nitrososphaerota archaeon | reverse complement strand
CCCCCCTTTACGGTTCCAATGCCCTCGTAGTGGCAGACCCATTGCCCGGTTGTCTCGTTCAGTGCCAGCATTGAGGCAGCCCAGAGGCTTGGGCCTGTTGTGCAGATGCTGTTGTATGGGTCCCTGTTGTTCGTGTTGACGAACGCCAGACCTCTGGTAGGGCCGGTGCCCAGCAACCAAGACCCGCCCCATCCGGCGGTGGTCGACCCAGTGGACCCGCCCCCAGTAGCCGCTGCGCAGGCCGTGCCCTGGTGGCCCTGGCCCCAGTCGTCGTAAAGGGTCGCATTTAGTTGCGAGGCCGAGAGAGTCTTCAGATTGACTTCCGCGGTGCCAGGTATGCTGCCGCCGCCGTTGTAGGCAGGTCCTGGGTAGAATATCTCGGCGCCCGTCATGTTGTTGACCTGCTTGATGGTCCAAGTAGGGTCAACTGGGATGTTGGACCCTGGTTGTGGCGGCGTGCAGAACGCGGTCCACATCAACTGGGGAGGACTGACAAGGATGTTCCATCCTCTGTAGAAGCACCTACCGGTTGCGGCGCTTGAGCCGCTCTCAATTGATGAGATGAGGACGCCCTTGTTCTGGTCAACTAGTAGGTTTGATATTGAGCTGTAAACTGCGTTTGGGTTGTTTCCAGCGACCGTATTTATGCCAGTGAAGACAGAGAAGTTGAGTTCGTACTTGCCGTTCAAGGCGTTGATGGCATAGTCCTTGTAGTTCGGAGCCGCGACCCAGTAGGTTGGAGTGTTGCCGAAGAGCTTCGTGGTGAACTGTTGATTCCCGTCGTGGAGGTGCAGCGAGAGTACACCGGCGCCGAGCCCTAGCGTGCTGTTCGGTGTCAGCGGCAGGACGTCAGTCCAAACCACGTTCCCGTTAGCCGCGTTGAGGGCGAACACCTGACCATACTGGGTCGTCGCGTACACGGTGCCGTTGACTATAAGCGGCGCCGAGTCCACCCCTAGGCCTCCTGCGACTGAAAGCAGCGCCGTCGGGTGGATAGGGAGCGGGAACAACCAGCTCAGGCCGAGGTTCTGGGCGTTCGAGCTGTTGATCTGGTTCTGCGGATTATAATCCTGGTTGAATGCGTTGCCGTTGGGCGAGGCCCAGTTGGCCTGAAGCGACGTCAGAGGCGTCGGGGCGAGTGCCACGGACGACGAGTTGGCTGAAGCCATCGCCGTTGGCGCGGACATCGATGAGAAGATGAAGAGTAAGCTAATTAAGATTGGAGTTATTGATCTTTTGAAAAATAACTTCGTCATATCTTTTCATTGCTTCGACAATAAGCATATCATATAGCCGTTACTAGCGCATAATTGATTTTTCGACAATAAGCGTATCTTTTTGCCCGTATCCTCTCGTGTATCATGAGTCAGCATTGATCGATTTGATTGATTTGCTGAATCTCGATGATGATTTCAAAGTTTTCGTTCGCAATTTTGAGCAATTACAACATGCAGACGACTGTTTACAGGAACAGATTTTCGAACTTGGCGTTTAGGTCAGGACGGTAGACGAGAATTACAAGCCCACATGAGCATCTGGTGAAAGCTGATGATTCGGACGCTCAAGCCGCTTGTAACGTTCACAAGAAATCGCAAGAGATTCCGACCAGGCGCAATGATTCTATGGACGGTGCAACCCGGCCAAGGGTAAATCGATCGTCGCAAAACAGGTTTTTGGAGGATGATGTTCCCTAGTCCTTTTAGAAAGGGCGTGCTTTTTGCACTGTTTTGCGAAGGCTAAGCCTTGGCGTGATACCTGACGGCAGGTCGACAGGAAAACTAAGAGGCGGGCTTCCTTCCTCTCATGGCAAGATAGCCCGTCGCTATTATGAAGATCGCGGCGACCGCCCCGACCCCGTAGAGTGTTGTCGAGCTGACGCCTCCGGATGAGGCTGTGACTGTGCTTATCGATGTGGTGATTGAACCCGCACCAGAGACGGTGACTGTAGAGCCCGCGCCTCCGACCGTAGTGGTCTTGGTGACTGTAGCTCCTCCGCCGACGGTGGTCGTGGTCGTGACCGTAGAGCCTCCGCCGACGGTGGTCGTCGAAGTGGCGGTTGACGTGACAGTGTTGGTCGTAGCAGCAGGAACGTTTTGAAGGTTCAACGCCACCAAGTCCCCTGGAACTCCATTGGCCCAGCTGACGCTACCAGCGGTTATTGGCATTACAATCTGCATCTGTCCGCTGGCCGTCGCCCCGATGGATGGGAGGACATTGAGCGGACCGCCGATGTAGAGGTCCCTGATTTGTTTGCCAGTCTGGGCATTGAGCATTATGAGGTCTCCAGATGACATCGCTAGATAGACGACGTTGCCGCTGGTAGTGACGCCTCCGCGGAATCCTTGGATCGGCATGAAGTAAGACCACGCCATTTGCCCGGTTGCCCCGTTGACCGCTTCGACCGTGGAGTTGTCTGCGCCGCCTCCAAGGCCCGCTCCCGAGGCGCTGTTATAGAACGTCTCTCCGTTTCCGTTGCCATAGTTGGTCGAGTTGAATGGGACGTAGTGCGTTAGCAATGGCACGTTGTGGGTCACCATGATGATGTAGTTCAACGCTGGGTTGTAGGAGAACGAATTCTCTGACGCGGCGAACTCACTGGGGTACATTAGCGAGTCTGGGAACCCCGGATTCGGGTTGAAGAAAGCGTAGCTCATCTGGGTCGAATTCAGCGGGTCGTAGGGGTAGCAGTAGTGACACCTGCCAAGAATGCTTGTCGGTGGCGTCCAGCTCCAAATGAGAGCGCCAGTCGCTGCGTTCAGCTCATACAGGTAGCCCGACTTGCAAGTCTTCCACAGCACCTCTGTGTTCACGCCGCTTATGGTCTCGTTGCCGAGAGCCTGCTGCCATGAGCAGTCGTAGTCCCAGAGTTCGTGTGCACTAGACTGGAAGCCCCAGACCCATTGTCCGGTGGTCTCGTTGAGTGCCATGACCGCGGCAGACCACAGGTCAGGTCCTGGAGTGCAAGGACTGTCGTACGGGCCCTTGTTTCCGGTGTTGATGTATGCTATGCCAGTCTTCTGATCGCTTATCCACGATGCACCCCATCCAGCGCCTGTCGCTCCTGGAGACGCACCTCCGTCGGTCGCCGAACATGCGGCGCTCTGGATGTACCCCCAGTCGTTGTAGAGGGACGCGTTTTGTTGAGCGGCTGGGAGAGACTTTAGGTCGACTGCCCCGCTAGGTCCGCCATATCCTCCAGGGTTGTCGGCGCCGTACCCCTTGAAGATCCAGGCGCCCTTCATGCTGGCGATTTGTTGAGTATCCCAGTTTGGATTCACGGGTATGCCAGACCCTGGTTGTGGAGGTGAACAGAATGCGGTCCACATCAACGTTGGCGGGTTCACGAGGACGTTCCATCCGCGGTAGAAGCACCTTGCGGCGTTGTTGCTTGAACTGCTGAGCATAGAAGTGATGGCGATGCCTCTCGTCTGGTCGACGAGGATGTTCATCGCGCGACCGTTGTAGACCGAGTTGGGGTTGTTCCCCGCGACCGAGGAGAGGCTATTGTAGTGCGAGAAGTTCATCTCGTATTTGCCGCTCAAGGCGTTGATGGCATAGACCTTTTCGTCTGGAGCCGAAACCCAAATCGTTGGTGTCCCGCCAAACAGCTTTGTAGTGAATGCCACATTTCCATCGTGGAAGTGTAGGTTGAGGGTCTTAGCGCTCATGCCTAGGGTGCTGTTGGGGAGGATCGGCAGCACGTCTGTCCAGATTACATCTCCATTGGCAGCGTTGAGCGCGAACACTTGGCCGAACTGCGTGACCGCGTAGACGGTGCCATTGATTATCATCAACGCGGTGTCCACCCCTAAGCCTCCCGAGACCGACAGTAGGGCCGTCGGGTGGGTGGGTAGGGGGAATAGCCAAGCCAAGCCCAAGTACTGCACGTTCGAGCTGTTGATGACTGTCTGAGGGTTGTAGTTCCAGTTGAATTGGTTGGCGTTAGGGTAGGCCCAGTTGGCTTGGAGGGACGTTAGCGGCGTCGCGGCAGGAGCCGCGGACGACGAGTTGGCTGAAGCTAACGCCGTTGGCACAGAAATCGACGAGAACACGAAGAGTAAACTTACTGAGATTGGAATTATTGATCTTTTGAGAGATAACTTGGTCGTACCTTCTCGTTTTTTCCGAGAATCAGCGCATCATATAGCCATTCTGCAGATATATCATGTTTGTCGACAATAAGCGTACTTGGTAGCCATTATGCGCGTCTCGGGGCAATTGTAGGTCAGTGGTCGCGAACGCCAGCAACATCACGCACGTCCCAAACTAGATGAGAAAGCTAGGCGCCCAAATTTCCGTGATTCCACCGAGTCAGGATTAATCATGTCGGCCAAAATGGAATTTGTCACGAATCCTGTAGGACGAAACGGACGAAATGGGTTCAATTTGCACGAATTCCAAGTCGTATGGTTGATTCCTGTCATGTTTCGGTGTGTCGTTGCTTACCTTGTCGGAATGAGACCGAGAGACTATGCCGCAGTAGCGCGCAGTTCGTCCCGTAACCCGTACCCTTAACTACGCCCTTCTGTTGTTTGCGCATCACCTTGAGCCCTGACGAGGCGCTTTACGAAAAGGTCGCAAGGAAAGTTCTTTCGGAGTCCCTTCGCATGAAGAAAGGGGAGACGCTCACCATAGAGACCTGGAACAACGGTCTTCCGTTCGCCCGGCGGCTGGTCGTGGAGGCCCGAAGAATCGGGGCGATTCCAATCGTGATTCTCGAGGACGAGTCAGCCTACATCGAAGGCGTGAAGGTCACTCCGAAGGATATTCTCGGGAGCATGGGGAAGCACGAACACAACCTCCTTGCAGGTTCCGACGCCTATGTCTTCATTCCGGGTCCGCCCCTAGGCGCCTATTCTCCGCGTCTGTCGCGTCAGGAGTTTACCGATTCGACGAAGTATAACCATTCCTGGTATGAAGCGGCCGAGAAGGCCAGATTGAGGGGCGCGAGGTTCCCTTTTGGCTACGTTGGGAAGGAATACGCGAGGCTTTATCGAAAGAGGCCGGAGGAGATCGTCCGTCACCAGCTCAAAGCCGCTCTTGCGGACTTTCCAAGCATCTCTTATAGTGGAAGGGCCATCGGGCAAGCTCTGAAGGATGGAGCTCAGGCGACACTACTGACGAGGGCTGGGAAGCTCGAGTTTGCGCTGAAGGGCGACCTAGAAGTCGACGACGGAATCGTGGACGAAAAAGACGTTGAAGGAGGTTACAACATGACCTACGTTCCGCCAGGAAACGTCTCGAAGCAGGTCGATCCGACATCGGGAAAGGGTTCTGTGGCGCTCTCGCCGTCGGTGACGCGGCTGGGCCTCATGAATGATGCAAAGCTTGAGTTCGAGGGTGGTAAGCTTGTTAGATGGAAGAGCCGCGGCTCATCGAAGATGCTCACCGAGCTGGTGGAAGCGATTCAGCCCGAGAAACGGATTCTTTCCTCGATCAATGTGGGCATCAATCCCTCGATGAGGTACGAGAACGGCCAGGACAGAATGGTCTCGGGAGCAATAGCACTCGGCGGTTTCGGCCTGTGGGGGATTGTAAGGAGGGGGAATCTCTCCGTCGCGGAGAGAATTCTTGTTCAGGATGGAAAGCTCGTGCTGTCAAGCTGAGGTCTTCAATGGCTGGTGAGTAAGAAAGGATGCCGGCCATTTCCTCGGTATCCAATCGCCGCGCCCAAACGCCCGCAGCCAACGAATCGCTGAAAACTTGCCATCGGAGCGGAAGGTCCGGAGCCCATGGTTCGGCTGTTCCTTATTGACCTTGCAAGAACCTCCTTTCTGAATGGAATTGTAATGCTTATTTGGAAGTCGTTCCTCCAAGGATGCCGAGGACAAGGGAAGTTGACATCGCCTGTGACAAGCGTTCCAAAAAAGAAGAAACCACCTGTCAGATAATTCTAACCACTTTCCATTCACATCGGCAAAGACTAAATGACAAGCAGGAAATTGGGCAAGTGGAGTGCAGCCTACCTACCTCTCCTATGACAAGGGAACCCTCCTGATTCGGAGCGACGCCAAAGTCCCCTACTCGACCTGGGACACAAGGGTCCGAGCATTCAGGGCGCAATCTCTCTACTACCGAGAGATATTGGAGTTCCTGACGAGGAGCGAGCTTTCGGCAATCAAGGACGGAGTCGAAGACCTTCCTCCCTGTCCCGAGCTGAAGAGCAGGACCGTAGCCATGAGGGGGTACCAGAAGAGGGCGCTGGACGCATGGGACAAGGCCGGGAGGCGGGGGGTCATCGTCCTGCCGACCGGCGCGGGGAAGACCGTTATCGCGATGAAGGCGATCGAGCTTGTGAACAAGCCCGCGATCGTCGTCGTCCCGACGCTGGACCTTCTTGAGCAGTGGAGGAAGAGGATCGAGGAGGAAATGGGCACAGAGGTCGGCGTATACGGAGGGGGCGAGAACACGGTCCGGGCGGTTACGATATGCACCTACGATTCTGCCTTCATCAGGGCCGGGGAGCTCGGCAATAGGTTCAGCTTCCTGATCTTCGATGAGGTGCACCACCTCCCCGGCGAGAGCTTCAGGCAGATAGCCGAGATGTTCACCGCACCTTATAGGATGGGGCTCACAGCGACCTATGAGAGGGAGGATATGCTTCACCTCGAGGTTCCGAGGCTGATCGGGGGAGTGGTCTATAGGCTCAAGTCAGAGGACCTCGCGGGGAGGTACCTCTCCGACTTTCGACTGGAGAAGGTCAATGTCGAGCTCACTCAGGACGAAAAAATAGAATACGAGAGGAATTACAAGATGTTCACGCGCTATCTGGACGAGAACAGGATATGGCTCAATACGCCGATAGCTTTCCAGAGGTTCATAATGAGGAGTTCGAGGGATCCCCAGGCGAGGCAGGCCCTCCTCGCTAGGAACAGGGCGTTGTCTATCGCGTTCAACTCCGAGGCGAAGCTCGACAGGCTCGAGGAGATATTGCGCTCGAATCCGGACGAGAGGGTCTTGATATTCACGCAGCACAACGACCTCGCATACAAGATAGCGAGGAGATTCCTCGTCCCGTTCATAACCCACAACACGGGCAAGGAGGAGAGGTTCGACGTCCTGAAGGACTTCAGGGAAGGCAGCTATAGGGCTATCGTGACCTCGAAGGTGCTCGACGAAGGAATCGATGTCCCGGAGGCCTCGGTCGGCGTCATTGTGAGCGGGACAGGCAGTTCCAGGGAGTTCATCCAGCGCCTCGGGAGGCTGCTGAGGAAGAGCGAGGGGAAGGGACAGGCGAGGCTGATCGAGCTCGTGTCGAAGGACACCTCGGAGACCAGGACGAGCAACAGGAGGACGAAGAGCAAAGAAGGAAAGAACGACCGCGAGAAAAAGAAAGGGCAAGCGGGAGAGCAAGACCCAAGCGTCCCAGACGATGCTCAAGAAATCACAAATGAGTTCCTGGACGAAGGCGAGGATTCGGTCGAGTAAGAAGAAGGATAGTCGGAACAACAATTGCTCTCATCAAACCTCCTTCGGGCGAAGATCTCGGGGGGGAGAATCCAGCCCGCTTACGTCACCCTTGACGCGGGGACAGTGGCCCTCGCCGAGAAGGTCACAGGCATCTACATGGAGATGGTGGGAAAGAGGAAGGAGGAGCTCCTCGAGAGGCTGAAGGAGGTGGAGAACGAAGGAAACGACTTCAAGCTGGTGAGAGGGCTTTCGACCCTGCTCGAAAGGAGGTGCACGTTCGAAGCCGATAGTGCGTTGTCCCCGGTGCAGGCCAGAAAGGCAGTCTTCAAGGAAGCGAGCAAGGCCAGGGCGACGACACAAGAGGAGAGGAGCATCATCCTTCAGAATGTCTCCCGGGCACTGGGCATCTCGGCCGAGGCATTAGAGAGGACGCTCTTCAGCGACATAGAGGACGAACTGATTCTGAGGGAGTTCGAGCGGCTCCCCGGCCCCGACGTCCTCCTCAAGTACTACAACCTCTCCGTAACCCAGACGCTGCTCTTCAAGTCGCTGAGGGTCGAATTCTCGGCTTCCGGGAACTGGAAGAACATCTTCAGGGACGTAAAGCGGCTCGGCCTGATCTACTCGGTGGAGAGGCAATCCGTCGGAGATCAGGAAGAGGTGCGACGACGAGGAGAATTCAAGGTCTCCCTCGATGGCCCACTCTCGCTATTCAAGATGACCGAGCGATATGGGACATCCATCGCGAAGCTCCTGCCGCAGATAGCTGCGGCAGACTCTTGGAGCATCAAGGCGGAGATACTGGCGAGGGCCAGCGGAGGGAAGGTCTACAGCTTCGAAGCCAGCAGTGAGGAGCTCAAGGGCCTCATCATGAATGTTGGGCCCGTGCACGGGGCATTCGGAGAAGATCGACGACGACAACAGCAACAGACTCGGGGCGGCCTGCTCTTTGACAGCTCGACCGAGGAGAAGTTCGCGAGGGCGTTCCTCTCCTATGACACCGGATGGGCGTTAAGGAGGGAGCCCGAGCCACTTGTAGCCGGCACGCACGTACTGATCCCGGACTTTAGCTTCGAGAAGGATGGCATGAAGGTCTACCTTGAGATCGTCGGCTTTTGGACGCCAGAGTACATCGCGAGGAAGGTAAGCAAGCTCGGCTCGCTTGCGGGCGTTGACTTGATAATCGCGGCGGACGAGAGCTTGGCGTGCTCGAAGCTCGAGAGGCTCAGGGGAAAGGCGCTCGTGCTCTATTACAAGAGAGAGGTGCCTTTGAAACCGATAATCGATCATCTGAGGGAGAGGGAAGCGTCGGTCGTTCTCGAACAGGTCCAAAAGCTCGAGACCGAAGTCTTCACGCTAAGTGGAGACGTCGTCAGCATCGAGGAGATCGCCGGTCAGAAGGGCGTCGCGGTGGCGTCAGCCAAGGTGGCGCTGAAGGATTTCAAACCCGAGGGATACGTGAGGGTGAGCGACCGCTTGTTCGTCTCGAGGGCCAAGCTCGGGGAGATCGACGAGAAGCTGAAGGGCGTCGAGAGGCTCATCGATGCCCTTGAGATAGTGAAGGGCTCGGGCGTGGAGGAGCAAGGAAGCAAGGTGCTAGAAGCTCTGGGTTACACTTCAATCTGGGAGGGCATGGAGATGGACAAGGTCAGGATATCGAAGATGGTCGGCGCGACGGCGACTCTGCCCAAGAAAGCGGTGTGACTGAAGAAGTTTTTTAGTGCGATGAGAACCGTGGAAAACATCGAGGCTGAGAAGCAAACGAAAGCGGCAATTTCCGATAGGAAACCCTACCTGTAGCATCCGGGAGGGTAATGGGACTTGACAATAGTAGCGGTATCAGACCAGCACCTAGGGGCGGAGAACGTAGACAAGGCGGCTTTCAACCGCTTCCTCGACCAGCTTCAGGGTGACCCTAGCGTCACTGACCTGGTCCTCCTCGGGGACGTCGTGGACATGTGGAGGAGGGACGCGTCCGGAGTCTTCCTCGAGAACAAGGACACCTTCGACAAGGTCATACTTCTCCAGCAGAAGATGAAGGTCCACTACATCGCGGGGAACCACGACTACCATGTCCTCAAGCTGCAAGGCCACTCATACCCCATCAGTTTCATAAAAGACCTCTCGCTCCAGCAGGACGGCGTCACCGTCAGGTTCCTGCATGGCTACGAGTTCGACGAGATGCAGAGGCCGCACTTCATGGAGTCTCTCTGCCATGCCATGTCTGACCAGAAGGGCGACCGCGACAACAACATCTGGGCCGCCCTGGGCCGCGACAAGAGCGACCTCGGACACGTCCTCTCAGCGATGTTCAGGAGGGGAGGCATGCGAAAAGCTGCCGACCAGCTGATGCTGGACCCTATTGAGAGGCTCAAGGATAAAGGTGTGGAGAAGAAGGCAGGCGCCAGCGTGATGCCAGGCGAAGTACTCGTCTTCGGTCACACGCACAGGCCGTACCTGAACAAGGCCGGGAACGTCGCGAACACGGGCTCGTGGGTGACCACCGCCTCGATCCACAACACCTATGTCCGACTTGAGAGCGGAAAGCCCCGGCTGTTCGTCTTCGAAGGACAAGAAATCACAGAAAGGGCCGACTTCTGATGCCCTTCATGTGAGTACTGGTCGCCGCCTCTGAAGAGAAAGCCCTTTCGTGCACCTTCGGCTCTGATGTCCTCATCAGCCGCGGACCCGCATCGTGAATTTTGGACTTTCGACAGGCTCGGCGTCAGGGGTAGCCTTGGGGGCGGTGCGGCAGCTTCGTCGGACTAGTTCCTTGTCAGGGTTCTCGGGCAATCGACTCGCAATCTTCTTTGTGCGAAAAAGACCGCTTTTGTCATATGGCCCTGGTAAGGCTGATATCAGTTTCCAAGAAGTTCCATGGCTTTGCTGGTCAGTTTGCTGTCCTTGGTGAGGTAGCCGTTGGCCACGAGCGTCTGGGCCTCTTTTTCAACCTCCTTGCTGTCCATGGAAAGGGACTTGCCTATGTCCTTCGGCTTCTTGTATCCTTGCCTATAGCACCTGAGCACGACGAGTTGCGATTTCGTGATGTCAGGAGGAAGCGACGCCGGCATGCCGCCCTGCATGCTCATCATGTTGGGGAAGTTCATCCGGCGCATAATTTGTTCCGGTGACGACATGCTCGGAGAGGTGACGGCGCTTGTGATAGATCCGACCCTCGAGAGGACGGTGAAGAGAACCAGGCCTACGGCGCCACCTGGCACGAGGGCGGTGTAGGGGCTCGAGCCTTGGTAGGAAAGCATCTGTGCATATTGTGGTCCGAGGATCGACGGCGAGAGACCAAAAGGAGCGAGATAGCCATAGAGGAATAGGATCGTCCCAACCGAAACCAGCAACGAGATAATCGCGCTGGTCACGCGGCTTATCCTGCCCATATGCAGGGTCATGGCCCGCCAGTTCCTTATAAGCGTAATCTAGTGGCTATTTTGTAAGCTCATCCATGAATAGATTTGTGGGCCGGCGATAAGGCCTAAACCGCCCTACCAGGTTGCGATGACTTTAGAACAGTAATAGGAACACCGAGCCGATTTCTGGCGTCTACTCGGGCTTTCAGGCCGACGACAATTACGTACCCCTGCCAATATTTGCCTCACGGCCTACAAGCTTGCCACCCTGTCATGGTCATTTCAACGTGATTCTGACCAGGTTGGCCAGCGCGAAGGACTCGGTCGCATTGATCACGGTGAGGTACGGGGCGGCACCCACCACTATCCCCTGAGCCGACGCTACAAGGCTGTACAGGATGTACCAGAAGACGACTATGACGAGGTTCTGGATGAGGAAGAACCCGGCGAAGACGATGAGTCCGAGTGTCAGGCTCGAGGGAATTCTCCTCCAGCTCTGGTAGTAGAGCGCGATGAGGCCTAGAACCATGGCTAGGTTGACAAACGCGAAAACGGCAGCGACGTTCATCCAGAATATGTCATAGGCCAAGGCGCATGACTCCTGTGACCCCTCTATCCTTCATTTACTTTCTCCCAAATTTGACCCACATCTCTTCGAGCAAGTCTAGCTGCTTCTCGAAATACTGGGATAGGAAGTAAATCGCGCCGTAAGTCCCCTTTGGCGAACTCAACACAATGACCTGGTGCTGCTCAAGGAGTTCCAAATGATGCTGGATTGTCTTATAATCGAGGTCGAGCCTCTCTCCTATTTTGTTCGCATTGAGGGCCTCCTCCTTCAATAGTCTCACGATCCTGATTCTGTTCCATCCCCCCTTGGTTCCGAGGAACAGGAAAGTCATGACTCGCTTGAACGCTGGATCGAGGTTATGGGACTCGTCTTTCCGCGGGCGGAGTCCCTCCCCATCCTCGCCAGACAACCGCGCGAACCGAACGACGCCCGCCTTCATCAGGGCGAGACTTCGGAACGCCAGGTTCGATTGCAGAGACGAAAGAGCAAGACGGGACGGATGCATGAAAATCGCCTCGTTCGCGCGACTCGCCCCCAATGTAGTGCTTGGGACTGAAGTGTCGGATTAATAAATTGCCCTCGCCGATTTAGGGTGATACCTGCATGCTCGTTACTGGAAAGTCGGCATCTACAGGCGGCTGAGGAATTTCCTACCACTGTGCAAGAGTATTGTTATAGGTGGGTTTTGCGTGAGAAACCCGAAGAACCGATGGGTCAGAACGGTGTCCTTGGAGTCGTCGTTCCAATATCCGATGAGCGGGTGATGCATGACGTTTTTCATGGCCGGAGCTTCCACGCGACCCTCGCAAAAGATGACTCGACAGACTTGGAGAAGGGGGACCGGATGTTCTTCTATGATTCGGGAAAGACCCGCCAACTCGTCGGCGAGGCAATGATCGCTTCGATCACGTTCAGGGAAGCCAAAGATGTCCTCGAGCAATGCGGAGGCAAGCTATACTTGGACGCCGATGCCTTCGATCGCTACGTTTCGTCTCTCCCCGAAGGGCAAAAGTCGTTGCTGCGTGTGTTACGGTTCGAAGACCCCACGGTCTACGCGGCGCCCGTGAAATGCAGCGTTACGATCCCCGAGGGTGGTTTGGACATGACCGCGGAGATCTTCGCGAAAATCAGCAAAGACAACACGTGAACACTCTCATCGACGGCGAAAACTGCGAGTTCATCCTCGCTCGCGACCTCCACGGTTCGCCTGGAGTCAGCGACCGTTACGGGTCACTCGTCGGTTGTGGATTCAATTTCTTTTTCCCAGTGTTGGGATTGCCTTGTCCTCGAAGTGCTTTAGACGGTAGACCGCTATGGCACCCGCCCAGCACGCCAAGAAGATGCAGACTATGCCCAGTCCCATCGACTCAAAGTCAACCCCTGCCAGCCACTGCCAGATTCCGCCCGTCAGGTTGAGCTCGTTCGAGAGCACCTGCATAAGTTCGACGCCGCCAATCAGAAACGCTACGAGCACCGAGACGAGGGTTATCGTCAGGTTGTAGTAGACTTTCCTGATGGGTTTGAGGAAGGCCCACGAGTATGCCAATGTCATCATGAGGCCGTCCGAAGTGTCGACCAGGGCCATCCCGCAGGTGAAGAGCAGCGGCAGGACGAGGACCATCCAGACCGGGACCGCGGAGGTCACCCCGACGCCGACGCTTATCGCTATCAACGCCACCTCGCTCGCCGTGTCGAAACCCAATCCGAACAGGACGCCTATCGGGTAGATCTGCCAGGGCTTCTGGACCATCTTGAACATGCCCCCGAAGAAGCGGCTCATGAACCCCCGGTTGCTCAGCACTTCGTCGAGCCGGTTCTCATCCAATTGACCGGTGCGCACCGCGCGGAATATTCGGTAGATCTCCATCACGATCACGAGGTTGATGGCACCTATCAGCCAGAGGAAAATCCCAGATATGGCCGTGCCAGTCATAGCCCCGACCCCACGAAGGCCCGGGATGGCTTCGATGGCGAACCTGGTCGCGAAGACTAGAACGACTATCAGGGCGATGACAATTGTTGAATGGCCGAGCGAGAACCAAAGCCCGACCGTTGTGGGCCGCCTGCCGTCTTGCATCAGTTTCCTTGTGGTGTTGTCGATGGCAGCGATGTGGTCCGCGTCCAGGCCGTGCCGAAGTCCGAAGACATACGCGACGATTCCCAGGCCCGCCAATAGAACGTATGACCTGCCGATTAGGGCAGACGCGAAGAAGCCTGCGAGAGTGACCGACACGATGGCGGAATATAGCAGGGCGATTCTGAAGGCCTCTTGCCTCGAGACCCCGTACCTCATCCGCTCCACCACGCGAGGGTTGACGAAGGCGAAGCATTGAGGGTGGTGGGAGGGCTCATGCGTTTCACTAGCCTTCTCCCACGTGCCTGGCTAAGCGTTGGGGCTGTTGGGGTCGTGATAGTGCAGGAATCCCTGGTGAGGTAGGGCGAGATATGGGAAGTTGTTCAGATAGGGCAGGTCGTTGGTGCTCCCGTCGGTCAGCACGCCAGATGCGCCGTCTGCCACGAACGTTGGCGCGACAAGGGGGTACGTAGCCCCGGCGATCGCCCTCAACTCAACGGCGGTGACGTTGTCGAAGACGCGTCTCCCATTGGGGAACCCCGCAAGGTCCCCGCCGAGGATGCCGAACCGAGCGGTGCTGGAAGTGGTGTTGTTATCAGTGATGGTGGGCGCGATCGCCATGTTCAAGCGGAGGTAGTCGGCGACGACCTTTCCGGTCGAATTTTGGAATCCTGGGATGATGCCAGCCGGCAGGCCGGTCAAGAGGATTGCGATCAGGTCGGCGCGAGGGCGCGTCGAGGGAGATTTGGTGAGCAGAGCCGTCAGGTTTGGGAACACTCCAGGATAGAGCACTGGGAGGAGGTTCTGCAGCTGTGGATCCTGGTAGTAGGAGAGGAACTGCGAGTCGTCTGACGGGTCCGAGAGGTTCCAAAAGTCCTTCTTCCCCAGCGGGATTACCACCTCGTTTATCAGCGGCATTCCCAACCTTGACACCTGGGTGAACGGACCGGTCCTATGTCCATCCTCGTGGCCATCGGAGTTACTCGAGGGTTGCATGGCCATCCTTTGTCTGCTAGCCGATGTCCAGATTCCTAGCACCGACTTTGAGCTCATCGGGTCCGTCGGATTGGAGCCGTCGCTGGTAAGCTGGGTCTTCGGGACCTGTATCGCTATGGAGTGGACGTTGAAACCCTTCGTTCCGTTGATACCAGCGGCGGGGTTTGCAGGGTCGTAGTTGTCCGAGTTGGGGATCTTGATCAGATGCGCCGCCTGGAACGGTCTGAGTGCGCCCAGGTCGAATATCGAGCCTAGGTCCACGTAGAACCCTTCGCCCCTCGGCCCTGCGAATACCTTGACCCCGTTCCCAAGGTCGGTGATCGCGGCCTTCGCGAGCGCCTCATAGTTCGGAGTCGACCTTGGTCCGACGTTGGCGGGCGGGCAAGGGATGTTCGTCCCGAGGACTTTGCTTCTACCCTCCCCTTCATCTCGGTCTTCCCCCGTGTCAACCCGGGTGACGGAGTAGACCTGTCTCAGGTTCCAGTTCGGGTCGGTGAGTGACGAGATAGGTCCCGTGTTGTAAAGGAAGGTCCCAGGGTTCGTTATGTTGGTCGTGAACTGGAACTGATAGGATATCTCAGTCTCCCCGTCTCCGTCGTTGTCGATGTTTATCGCGTAGAGCACGTCGTCCCCGAAGGAATGGAAATTCGGACCGCCGGCCGGGTCCTCGAGGGGGACGAAGTTCGAGATCATCGTGACCGTGCTGGGTGCGTCCGGGCTCACGAAGGCGTAGAGGTCGGTGTTGTCGGCCACCGGGTCCTTCGAGATGGAAGGGGCCTCTCTGTGGGAGGTCATCTAGTTGCTCCCTCCTCTTGAGACGAAGGCGTTGTTCAACATGGCCGCGAGGGAGGCGTCCCGCACGGGCATCTCCTCGAGTCCCCTATATCCGAGGACCTGGTCACCCTTCACAACGAGGATGAGGGGCTCCTGGGAAGACCGCTGGGCGGATAGCTGCGGCGAGGTTCCTGAGGACGCGAGCTTTGCCGGGGCCGCTTGTTGCGTGAACATAGAGGCCTTCGCGAGATACGGGGCCGCAGCGAGCGCTGCTCCTGCGGCTGCTATCACCTTTATCATGCTTCTCCGAGATACCTTGGTCGACATATGTCCAATGTTACGCCAGGTTTTGTAATTATAACTTCACCCAAAACACGCCCAAATTGCTACCAAATTGTCATCGCCGCGACACGCTCGCGCAGCGTCCGGGTGCCAACCCCGGAGGTCTCCTTTTGTCGGACGTAGCGATCTGGCGTAGAAGCTTGGCGACCGCCAAGTCTCAGACTTGCAATCTTTCTGAAAGCCTTTGAGCTAGGATGGCGTTTTCTCCGGTTTCATCATGCCGAAGATAGACATAGCTCGCCCGTGAGCCCTTGGCAATTTCACCTATTTTCTCGGCCCATCGGTCAATGTCTTTCGCATCATAGGAATCCTTTCTCAGCCTGAAGTAGGCGAGCCCTCCCGTGACTCGGAATACTGGTGTCATCTCTTCTGTCTCCGCTACGCAGAAAGCTGCTCCATGCTTTTCCAGCAGCCGGTACGTGGAGTCATTGAGCCAGGATATGTGCCTGAACTCGAAGACCCGATTCTCGACGTCGAAGGTCTTTGACAAGAATTCGTCGAGCAGCTTTTGGTCCTCCTTGAGGTAGGGAGGCGTCTGAAACAGGACAGGCCCCCGCCTCGGACCCAGGACTGCCAGCGTTTTCGAAAGTCGGTCGGCCACCTCGAATGAACCCTCGCCGAGCTTCAGAACGTGGGTGATCTGCCCCGGTGCCTTGAAGGAGAACACGAACTTCTCGCCCGTCTTCTCGGACCAGCTCTTCAGCACAGCGGACTTGGGCATCGCATAGAAGGAACTGTTTACCTCCACGCTGTTCAGGCGCTCGGAGTAGTAGGAGAGAAATTCCTCGTTTTTCGTTTCTCTCGGATAGAATGTTCCCTTCCAGCGGGCATAGCTAAAGCCGGAGACCCCCACATGGACTTTCCTGGTCACGCTCTCCCACCTGGTCCTTGTTCTCGCGCTCTAGTCGGCCTTCTCGATATTGATAATCGTCTCCCTTCCTTAAATAGCTCGATGGCCAAAAAACCCGGGGCCGACATGGCCGACCTAAAAATCCTCGAGTGGAAGGTAGGCGAGCCTTCGATGAAGGGAGTTCGAGGGTCGAGGTCAGATGCCCGCGTCCCTCGACGACTGCGAGGACGGTCGAGAACGCGATGAACCGTTCGCGCGGGCGGAATAAGTTCTGAGACGGGAAAACGTACTCGCCTAGTTGGTTTGACCACGACCCTCTTGGCGAGCAAAGTGTAGACGCGGTTTGCGGCTCAGTTTTTGACGTTATCCCTCCATTTCTCGGAGCTTAACGTGCTTTCATCATTGCCGCGAATCGGGACAGTTCTACCCTTTAGTTTCGAGATCCGCATTGTAAAGTCTTTTTGCACGAGAGGCCTTGAATCGGAGGGCAAGGCCGGGGCCCATCGCGATCTCTGGCACTGCCCTCATGAGGAATTCGCTTTCGTGGACTGGAAAAGTCACGAGGTTTTTCTGTCTCCTCGGACCCATTTCCGCTCAGCGCGCCGGAGCCGGCCCGTCTGTCCTCGGAGAGCCGCCCTCCTTGGACGATAGGAAGAGGGCGTATTCTGCCCGCAGGTTCGGGAGGAACCTGACCCTCTTCTCCTTGGCGACAAAAGCCGTGGCGCGTATCGCAAGCCCCCTCAGTTTGCAGTAGTCCTCAAAGTCAGAGACGCTAAGGAAGTGCAGGTTGGGCGTGTCGAACCACTGATACGGGAGAGAGGGGGTGAGGGGGACCTTCCCGCGCAGCAGGATCTGCACCCTCGAGCGGTAGTGGGCGAAGTTGGGGAACCCGACTATCAGGTTCTTGCCGACCCTCAGCGCTTCCTTGAACACGGAGTCCGGCTTCTTCACCTCCTGCAGGCTCCCGTTCATGATGACGTACTCGAAGGACTGGTCCGGATAGGCGGCTAGGCCACTCTCTATGTCCTCGTGAGACACGCTGAGACCCTTCTCCACGCACTTGTAGATCGCCTGCTCGTCAATCTCGATACCGCGGGCCTTCGCTCGTTTCTCCTTGGCAAGGGAGAAGAGCAGCTCCCCGTCGCCGCACCCTAGGTCCAGCACGCTCGAGTCCTCATGGACCCAGTCCAGGATTATGGAGTGATCTAGTCTCATGGAGACTTCAGCGCACGTGGCCCTCGTACACCGAGTTCAGGAAGTGCTTCACGAGGCGGGTCTCCTCGTGCGTCTCGAGGAGGAAGGCGTCGTGGCCGTAGGTGGAGTTGACCTCGCAGTACGTCGCGTCCACGCCCGCAAGCTTGCACGCCCTCACGATCTCCTGGGATTGATAGGCTGGATAGAGCCAGTCCGACTTGAAGGCGATGACAAGGAGCCTCGCATTGACGCCCCTGAACACCTCAGAAAGGTGCTTCGACCCCACCGCGTCGAAGTTGTCCATAGCCTTGGTGATGTAGAGATAGGAGTTGGCGTCGAACCTCTTGACGAAGTTGTCGCCTCTGTACTCCAGGTATCCTTCAACCTCGAACTCGGGCGAGAACTTGAGCCCGTCCTTCGTCTCCTTCATGCGCCTGCCGAACTTCTCACTCATCGAGGTGTCGCTCATGTAGGTGATGTGGCCCACCATCCTCGCCAGCGCGAGCCCCCTCGCTGGGAGAGGACCGCCGTAGTAGTGCCCCTCCTTCCAGTTCGGGTCGCCCATTATCGCCTGCCTGCCCACCTCGTTGAACGCAATCTGCTGTGGGGTGTGCTTGAGCGTGGTAGCCACGGGGATGGCGGACCGCACCC
Source organism: Nitrososphaerota archaeon (assembly GCA_027886925.1). The sequence continues at coordinate 49,925 of JAPCJN010000001.1, read as the reverse complement.
TTTCGGGATGCGACAACGTCCACTCCAGCACCTGCATCCCGCCCATCGAGCCGCCTATCAAGCTGAGAAGTCTGTCTATGCCGAGGCTGTCTATGAGAGCGCGCTGGGCGTTCACCATGTCCCCGACGGATATCAAAGGGAAATCAGTCCCGTAAGGCCTCCCGGTGGTGGGGTTGGGCGAGGAAGGGCCAGTGGACCCCTTGCAGCCACCGATGACGTTCGAGCAGACCACGAAGTATTTCTCCACGTCGAGAGCCTTGCCTGGCCCTATCATCTCGTCCCACCAGCCCGGGCTTGTGTCACCGGTGTGCAGGCCGGCCACATGGGCGTCCCCCGAAAGGGCGTGTAGCACCAATATCGCATTGGAGCCGGCCTTGTTCAGTTCGCCATAGGTCTCGTAGGCTAGGGTTATGGGTCCGAGGCGACCTCCAGATTCGAGGGGCATCCCATTTGGCGGGTCTGCAAAGGTGAACTGCTTCGTCTCAACGAGCCCGAGGCTAGTTAGCCGGTTCTCCATGTATCGGTTCCCCTTGTTCGGACCGGGAAGCTACCCGTCGGCGGCTCCCGACTCGGAGCGCCGTTTTATGCCACCGCTGCCTTTAACGCTTGGTCCAGGTCGTCCCTGATGTCCTCGAAATCTTCGATCCCGACGGAGAGACGGACATAATCGTCCGTCACCCCAGTGGCCTTCTGTTCTTCCGCGGTGAGCTGCTGGTGGGTGGTAGTTGCAGGATGGATGACCAGGCTCTTCGAGTCGCCGATGTTAGCGAGGTGGGAGAAGAGCTTCACAGAGTTGATAAACTTCTTTCCGGCTTCTACGCCGCCTTTGATTCCAAAGCCGACGATCCCGCCATAGCTGCCCCCGAGGTACTTTTCGGCGAGCTTGTGACTAGGGTGGTCGACCAGGCCGGGATAGTTGACCCAGGTCACGGAAGGATGTCCCTTCAGGAAATTCGCGACCTTCAGCGCATTCTCAGAGTGGCGCTGCTGCCTTAGCGGGAGCGTCTCGAGCCCCTGAAGGAAGAGAAAGGCGTTGAATGGGCTCATGCTTGAGCCCAGGTCCCGGAGCAATTGGACCCTCGCCTTGATGATGAACGCTACGTTGCCTAGCCCTGGGAAGTTCCCGAAGACGTCCCAGAATTTTAGACCGTGGTAGCTCGGGTCAGGCTCAGTGAACTCCGGAAAATTGCCGTTTCCGTAATTGAACTTGCCCCCGTCGACTATGACTCCGCCTATTGAGGTCCCATGCCCGCCGATATATTTCGTCGCAGAGGAGACGATGATGTCTGCTCCGTAGTCGAATGGTCTGACGATCCCCACGCCTATGGTGTTGTCGACGACGAACGGTACTCCCGCGTCATGGGCGATCTTGGCGATGGCCTCGAAGTCAGGGACGTCGAGTTTCGGATTTCCGACAGTCTCGGCGTAGATAGCTCGGGTCTTTCCAGTTATGGCTTTCTTGAAGGCCTCTGGGTCGGTCGAGTCGACAAACTTCACAGTTCTTCCCAGCTTCGGGAAGGTGTAGTGGAACTGCTCGTATGTTCCTCCATAGAGGTTGTTCGCCGACACGATTTCGTCTCCCAAGCGGGTGATATTGAGAATTGCAAAGGCCTGCGCGGCCTGGCCGGAGGACACGGCGAGCGCCCCTGTTCCGCCTTCGATGGCGGCCACTCTACGCTCGAAGACATCCTGTGTAGGATTCATGATCCTCGTGTAGATGTTTCCGAACTCCTTGAGCGCGAATAGGTTCGCGGCGTGGTCAGTGCTCTTGAAGACGAACGATGTCGTCTGATAGATCGGAACAGCTCGGGCCCCGGTCGCAGGATCGGGTGCCTCTTGCCCTGCGTGCAGGGCCGTCGTGTTCAAGCCTGGCTTTGCCATGGCGACCAACGATATGCCTATTATATAATAAAATCTGCTTGAAATATTCGCTTGTTCATAAAAAGTGTCGCGTCCGAGCGCGTCTCCAGACGAGGCTGGAACACCATTGGGCTTGAGCTGCCTCGCCCCAGCTTCCAGTGGACGTGGTGAACGAGACCGGCCCCACTGGATGATGGTTGCAGCGTTCCAAGCCATCGGAATTATCCTCGATGACAAGCTGTGCGATGCTTCTAAAGATCCATCATCTTCCATGACGAAGTTAGCCAATCCCAAGCTACGGGTCGCCGAGGCCACTGTGCCATCACTAGATGGAATCTCTGGGACCAGACGAATGAGCTTGCTGGTCCGCTAGCTAAAATATACGAGTTCCGTTGTGATTCCCAGTTCTTGAAGTTCTACCCCCTGGCGATCATCCTCCTCCTCGCGCCGATGCCAATCCTCCTCTCGAACAGCACTAATGGTGCAGACGCGCAACCTAGCTGGTCTTCTGTCTCACTGGGAACGGTCCCACGAGGACTTGCCTTGGACTCTAGCACGGGGACGATATACGCAGTCATGTACCTGAACGGCACGGCATTCGCGATTGACCTGCATAGCCTGAAAGTCGTCGCGAGGATACCTATCCCGTTCCCAGACGCGATCGCGGTAAACACCGCGACCGACAGGGTATACGTCTCCCGGGGCGTGGGCGCAGTAGCCGTAGTCGACGGCTTCTCGCACTCGGTCGTCTCAGAAATCCAGACGGGAGACGACTACGCCCTTGCTGTGGACGAGATGCGCGACCTCGTCTTCGCAGCCGACACAGGTGACAACATGTTGTGGGTGATCAACGGTTCGATCGACGCCGTCGCGGCGCGTGTTCCAATGGGAGACACCTCGGCCCTGGCCGTAGACCCATCTGTGGGCGAGGCTTTCATAGGCAACCTCTCATCGGACCTGACGAGCGGCACGGTGGACGTCGTAAACGAGAGCGCCTTCCACGCTGCGGTCAGGACGGTCCAGGTACCCTTCCCGCCGATGCATTTCTCCGTCGACCCTGCCCTCCACTTGCTCTTCGTAACCTCGGGGTCGGCGGCGAGCGGCGCGAATCCCAATTTCCTGGCCATCGACGACAGGACCCTTCAAGTCGCCTACGCCGTGAACATCGGAAACGCATCTCCTGGCATCACCGCCGTCTCTCCCTCCCATGGAGTCTATGTCAGCGACGCCGGCAACGGCCGCATCTATGAGCTCGACGAGAAGACAGGTCAGCTCCTCCAGAATTTCAGCGCCTCGGACGGCGGAAGCTCGACCGGGGAGGTCACCGCCATGGCGCTAAGCTCCTCGAACGGAAAGCTCTACCTGACAGAGACAGACGACCCGGAGCTGCTCATCCTCACCCCGCCCCAGGCTGCGCCCTCCTCGGGCGTCCCCTTGACCTACGCCTACTTCGTCGTTCTCGTCCTGGTCGCGGGTGCGGCCGTCTCGTTTGCGGCGGTAAGGCGGAGACGCGGGCCCCGCCAAGCTCGTTAGAGTTCAACCGTCGGTCCATGCGCCGGTGTGACGCTCCTCGCTAAAGGTGGCTGAGCGGCATACCTTATAGTCGGGATGCGGATAGAGCCGATGTGAGAAAGATAATCGCGACGACGTGGGTCACCCTCGACGGCTATATGGCGGGCTCAAAGGGAGAAATGGATTGGGTGACTAGCATCTTCGACGACGCGATGGGGAAATACGAGGACGAAGTCGTGAGCAACGCCGATACCCTGTTGCTCGGGCGCGTGACGTATCAGAGCTTCGCAGGCTCTTGGCCGAAGATGGCCGAGAACCAATCAGTCCCAGAGGAGGTGAGGGAATATGGACGCAAGTTGAACGCTATTCGGAAGGTCGTCTTTTCGAAGACACTAGACAAGGTCGAGTGGAACAACTCGACGCTGGCGAGAGAGGTCGTCCCCGAAGCGATTGAGAGGATGAAGCAAGAGCCCGGCAAGGACATGCTGATCTACGGGAGTGCGAGCATAGTGCAGGCGCTGACGAACCTCCGGATGATCGACGAATATCAGCTGCTGTTCCATCCTTTCTTTTTGGCTGGAGGCAAACCGCTGTTCGAGGGGCTGAATGAAAAGACCAAGCTTAAGCTCTCAAGGAGCAAGACGCATCCATCGGGCGTGGTCTTGCTGTGCTATGAGCCGGTAAGGTAGACGCAGTTCTCTCTGCGTATTCACCGGGACGGTCTCTTTCCCCGGCTGGACGCGAAGAACACAGCGAGGATGACGACAGCGACGAGGAGCGCCACCCCACCTACCAGATCTGCCGGAGTCGCTCCCACGGCCGTCGGTCCCCTCGACGTTGCCGTCTCGCCTTCTGCAGCTGAAGCGGATGAGGGGACGAAACTTGCGCCCTCAAAGTGCGGGTTTCCGCTCACCGATGCTATCCTTGTCATCGTTACGTTATTTCCTGTAGCCTGCAGCACGTTGAAAGTTCCTGCAGGCTCGCTCTCGCCCTCCGTGATGACGAGCATCGAGCCGACGTAGTTGGAGAAGTTGGCCGCAGGGACCCTGGACATCGCTCCTGTGTCATACTCAGCCACGTAGAGGTCGCTTTGCGGGGGAATCTGGAGCACCCTTTCTGGTTCCTCTCCCTGAAATTGGACGATGGTCGTCACCTTGGTCGTGTCGTTAGGAGGGATGGCCAGGACTCTGCCGGCTCCTTCGAGGGTTATCAGGACGTCGCCTCCGTAGGCGCCGAAGGTTTGAGGAGCGACGGCGATGCCCTCCGGCTTGAGCGCTGCGCCGGTCCCAAAATTCGAGAAGTTGTCGAGGACCTTCGCCGTACCGTCAGATTTTATCGACCATAGCAGGCCGTTGTCATCGAGAGCGAGGAGCAGATGGCCCCAACTTCCAACCGTATCGAAGGCCACATAAGAGATTCTGCTTGCCCCGGGCGGAGACGAAAAGAGCTGGACGTTGCTCCCGTTGGGGTAGATCCTGTAGATGGACGGGTCGGAGTTGACGTAAAGGTATCCGCGCGGGAAACCTGCATCACCCTGAGAGACGGCCGCGTAGACTTCGTCCTTTCCGACGAACGACGGCGCGAAACGCGTCACTCTTTGACCATCGAGGCTTACGTTGATCAAGGGGACATCGCTTATCCCATAGGACGAGATGAACTCCTTCCCGTCCCAGCTCAGCCCTGTCAGTCCTTTGTCTATGATGATGGAGCTCATTTCGAGGGCACTGCTGGTTGCGGAGATCGGGCTAGCCTGCGCAGCGCTTGAACAGAGGATGAGTACGGCAATGAGGATAGCAAGTCGCCTCGGCTTCTTCATTTTCGTCCTTGTATCAGGAGCTGCGAGGCTCATAAACCTAGAGCCTGCGCTAAAACGGTTCGGTCTTCGGGACAGAGGGCTTGACAAGGAAGAGTTATCGAGGGTCCCTCTGCGAACCGGGTCAGGGCCGCGGTGAAAGCCTCGGGGATCTCTATGTTCCCTTTCACGACGTTGGTCGTTCCGACTACGCTGATGTTTGATATCGTGTTGTTGAACAGAGTGTTCCCTACTACAACGTTGCCGTCCGCTCCGTTCACTGTCTCGACCCCATATGTCTGTGTCCTCGAAGCGGATGACGGCCTGTTGTCCCCCAGCGAGTTGTTGGCGATGATGTTGCCCGAAGATCCGACTTGTCCCGCGTCGTTGTAGAGAAAGATCCCGGGCCCTGAGTTGTCGTGGCAGACGTTGGAAGCTATCAAAGAGTCCGTCCCAGAATTCAAGATGATCCCGGCCTGGCCGTTGTCGTTGCAAATGTTTTGTGTGATCGTCGCGTGGGCCGTGCTCGCAAGAGTTCCGTGATAGAATTCTATCCCGAACCGGCCGTTGCCCGTCGCGTTGTTGCCTCTCACCGTCACAAACGACGAGCGCTCGACATGGATCCCTGCCTGGCCATTTGAAAGGACCGTGTTGTTGACGATCGTGTCGTAGAAGCTGTGGTCGTTCGTAATTCCGGACTGGTCGGACACTCCCGAGTTGAAGCTCGCGAAGTTGTTGGCCACCAGCGTGTTGTTGTTGTAGAAAATCTGGATCCCATACTCGTGCATGTTGTCAACTTTGTTGTCGGTCACCGTGTCGTTGGCACCGTTGGTCACCCCGATGCCGATCACTCCGGGCAAAGTACCCACCGTGTTTCTCACCGTGTTTCCGACGATGTTCACGCCCCCGACTCCGTTCGTGTAGATCCCGCCTCTGGCGTTGTCCTCTGCAAGGTTTCCGGATATGAGGATGTTCAGCGACTGGGTAGTGACGTTTTCGATGTCCTGAATCCCGAAGCGCCCGTTTCCGTGGACGAAGTTGTTCAAGATCGAGACTTGTAGAGCCGGCGTCGTGTTGTTGCGGATGATGATGCCATCGCGTCCCGCGTGGCTAGCATCCACCCCTTCGACCACCACGTGGTTGCTTCCTGGGTCTACCTCGATGTCGGAGACATTTCCGAATCCACGTCCAATCCATTTTCCTCCCATCACCGCGACTCCCGAACTTCTCGCTATCTGCAAGAGGCGGAATGGGGTCGTCGCTGTGAGCACCGCCTCATCTGAGAACAACAAGGACACGTTGCTCTTGTCCAAGACCCTGATGCCCGAATCGAGCGCATATTGCCCTCCTTCGAAGCAGATGACCTGGTTGGATTGTGGAAGCGAGTTGACCAGGGCTCCCAGGTCGCCTTGGGGACTCGAGAGGACCGTCGAGTGGGTCCGTTTGGACCAAGCCGCCGGCGAGTTGGCGCTGAGGAAGACGACGTAGGTGCAGGACGCAGGATTCCCCGGATTCGGCGACGGAGGAGCGGCGAGTACCCATAGACCCGCGTTCCCTCCGAGAGCCACCAAGAGCAACAGGAAACAGGTCAATACCACCTCGGGCCCCTTGCTCCTCGAAAGGAACCTCCTGCAAGTCAACGACAGAGCCATGGCGGAGGCGAGTGAAGCCGTGGCAAATAGGAGAAGGGAGACAGCGGGCAGGTTGCTGAAGAGGCCGCGGGCGAAGTATCCCAGGCTTGCCGGATTCAGAGATCTGTCCCACAATGCCCAACAGGATAGGAGACTGCCCCCGAGGAAGAGCCCCCACAGTGCCGCAGTCGCTGGAATGACGATCCTGGAGCCGCGAAGGATGAGCCTCAATCTCCGCTGGCGGTTTCAGTCCAAGGGGTGCTATTATTGGTTGCCTCGCGAGTCGGGGTGGCCAGCAGGTCGGTATCTGCGTCGTTGCCCGGCTCGTCCTAATTGGGGGCGTGCCAACCAGAAGGAATGGAAGAGACTCCCTAGTCAGGAACCTATCTGTCCCGTCGCCACCTGGTGTTTGATTCTTGGAAGATACCCCTGGCGAATCTGTGGATGGGCGAGACGGATTTCTTTTTGAGCCGATTCCTGCGACTCTTAGTTGCGCAAAAGACGCCGAAGCTCGGACGCTTTGACATAGCGAAAAGTTCAAAGGTCGTCACGGCGTCGAGGTGCCCATCCGAATTGGACCTAGATTTTCTGGCCCTTGCCGTGCTTATGGGTCTGTTTGGGATGGTAGGGATAACTGCGACCGCGAACGTCAGCCCCAACGTCCTCGCCCTTGCGTCGTGCAACTGCATCCCGAGCCCAGCGGCGAGGCTGCAAGAGCTTTCAGTTATCCTCCTCGTCTTCGGGGTGGGCCTAGCCCCCATCGGAATCAAGATGAGGACGACCCAAGTCGCTCTCGGAGCCAGAGACTCCGGCGACGGAGTTAGGTATGCTGCTCCCTTGATGAGGAGCGGGGCGCTCTTCGCCCTCGGGGTCTCCTTGGTGGTCTTCGGAGTGGGCTTGGTGGCCGTCCCTGCGCTCTTGGTGATGCGGAGCCCGCTGTTGTTTGCAGAGGGAATCGGGGTCGTCGCGTTCGGGGAGTTCCTCGCCTCTCGCGGCGGCGGTAGGAGCTAGGCCGACCGTTCTGCGGCCCGGGAAGAATTTCGCGTTTTTTCGACAAACCTTTAATCCGTTTACGGTCTGTTGGACCGTCCTGAGTTGAGGAGCGATTCCTAGCGATGGAGAGGACAAGCCTGACGACAGCCGTAGGGAGTTTCTCAGGTATGCCGCTACAGCCTCCGCTGTCCTCGCGGTCGCCGGCATAGCCGCGATCACGAAATCGGTGACCAACGCCGCCGGGGCGGCGGCCACGTCGACTGTCACGGCCTTCCCAAAAGTCATGGTCGCCAACGTCGCCGAGCTGGTGGATAACCAGCCCATCACCTTCAACTATCCGCTGGACAACGAGCCGAACCTCCTGGTGAAGGTAGGACAGAAAGCAGCGGGAGGCGTCGGCCCTGATGGGGACATCGTCGCCTTCAGCAACATCTGTCAGCACCTTGGGTGCATTTACGGCTTTCAGGCGCCAGGGACGTCGCCGCCGTGTGCGGCCTCCTTCGTCGCGAGCCGACCCATGGGTTATTGCTGCTGCCACGGCAGCCAGTACGACTTTCTGAACGGCGCCAAGGTGATCGGAGGGCCCGCGCCTTTGCCCGTCCCTTCTGTCGTCTTGGAGATCGACTCGACTGGCAACATCTTCGCAACTGGGATGAACCCGCCGACGATATTCGGACACGACACGGGGTCTAGCGACGTGACCGGAGACCTTCAGGGCGGTACCATTGTCGGAGGCTCCCAGTAGAAATGAAGGACGGCGAGCCACAACAGCAGGAAGAGGAAGCCGGCACGGGCAAGATGGCACGTCTTGCGGGTTGGGTCTCCTCGCGGACAGGGCTCACGTATCCTTTGTTCCGCCCGGTTCCAGAGTACTCGCTAAACCCCTTCTACTGGTTAGGGGCGCTCTCGGTGGTGGCCTTCATCATCCAAGGGGTCACAGGCGTGATTATGATGCTCTACTACGTCCCCTCCCCGACCGCTGCGTATTCGTCTACCCAGTCCATCTTCCAGAGCGTCTACTTCGGCCAGTTCCTGCAGACGGTTCACCTCTACACCGCCTATGCGATGATAATGCTCGTCTTTATGCACATGATGAGGGGATACTTCGTCTCGGTCCACAAAAAGCCGCGCGAGGTTATGTGGGTGGTGGGGATGCTGATGGGCTTCGTCACGCTCGGCTTCGGTTTTACGGGATATCTTCTTCCGTGGACAGTGGTCTCGAAGGCTGGGACAGACGTGGGTGTCGGGATGATGGCTGCGCTGCCCCCTCCTCTAGCCTCGCTGACGACGTTCCTAGTGGTAGGAGCCGGAGGCGATGCCACTGAGCTCCTGCGCTTCTACGACCTCCACGTGGTCGTGCTCCCTGCGGTGCTGCTAGGGCTCTTGGCCGTCAAGATGTACATGCTTGAGACGCACGGGATCTCCGACCCTGTAACCGGTAAGTTGACGGACCGGTCAAAGAGGACCTTGCCGATCTTCCCCGACGTCACCCTCTATCTCCTCGAGCTCGCCGCAATCTTCGGCGTCGGGATGCTCCTTTTCTCGGTGCTCTTCCCGATCCAACTTGCCCCTCAGTATACGCCCCAGGCCGCGGCCAAGATAGCCGCCCAGCCAGACTGGTATTTCCTGTGGATCTACCAGATCCTGAAGATCTCCGCCTTCGAAGAGGCAGGAATACCTGTGGCCCTCACGTTC
>JAPCJN010000001.1:20091-40432 GCA_027886925.1 Nitrososphaerota archaeon | reverse complement strand
TTCGTGGCGGGCGTCATGGGCGCCTTGGTGGTCCTCCCCTTCATCGACAGGGGTAAGACCACGCGCCTTATCGACCGCCCGAAGTTCGTCGTGCTGGGCGCGGTGTTCATCGCGGAGGTGATCGTCCTCGCCGCTTGGGGGCTCATCACGCCCGGCCAGGAGATCTCGAACCTAGCCGCGGTGGAAGTCCTCGGCGGGACTGCAGCCATCGTCTCGCTAGGGGTATTTGGCGTGTATGCGGCGGTCCGTCCCTCTGGAAGCGGCGCGCGCCCGGTCATGTCGCCACCGTCCGTCCGCACGGGAGGAAGGGTAGCTCAGACCCGCGAAAGCAGGTGGATGGGGGCAGGCATGACTTCGCTGATGGCGCTGGGCGCCCTTGGCATTGGAATCTCCATCGACTCGGTGCTGAAGATGGCGACGTTCGGCGTCACGAGCCCGATGGTAGCGCGGCTTGCGCTTTCTCTGTCCCTGTTGTTTGGCGTCGTTGCTGTAACCCTTATGATGCTCAATCGGCTCCGAATAATGTCGGTCGGCCGGGACCAAAATGCGCAATATGAGGCATTGGGGAAAATTGGACGCTAGCGAAAAGATAGCAGTCCCGCTGCTGATTGTCCAGACGACTGCGGTGGTATTTCTTTGGAGCCTCGATACCCTGGGACAGGTTAGCCAGAAAATATTTACTCTGTTCCTGGCGGCTGACCTTCTCTCGTTCGCGCTTATGGCTCACGTGTATCGGACCGGCAAGACTCGTCCAGTGCGGATAAGCGCGCCGATCATGATCTGGGCTCTCGCGATTGTGGCCTTTTTCGTGGCCGGGCTGATTGTGCCGTGAGGCGGGGGCGGCAATCCCTCAACGTGAGTCTCTCAGCAGGCAAAGTTGCAGCGGATTTGTTTTTGCCGCGACGCCGATTACCTCGTGGTCATTATCGACCCAGAGGAGACAGCGGCGGGGTGCCGAGGTCGTGCGCTTTCCACCGCCGACTCCATGATGGTGATTCGTTGGAGGTCAGGCGTTCAGACCGGCGAGCCTCCCGGATAATTGTCTAGCGGCAGCGAGAAACTGAAGGTGGTCCCCTTGCCGTCTCTGTTATCCTCGGCCCATATCCGCCCGTTATGAGCCTCCGCAATCTTCTTGGAAAGGAAGAGCCCGATGCCCGTCCCGCCCTGCGACTTGGCGGAGAACTTCTCGAAGAGCAACGGCCTTATCGCAGGGTCGATCCCGCTTCCAGAGTCCCTTACAGAGATGATGGCCTCTTTTTCTTGAGAGCTCAAGGAGCAGACGACCCTGATCACGCCTTCATCCGTGAACTTCATGGCGTTGTCAAGGATGTTGAACAAGAGTCGGCTTACCTTCTCCTCGTCGCAGTAGGCCACCGGACCTTGGCCGACGTCATCTTTGTTGCTTTTCATATCTGGACGGTTGGAGGGAGACGCGGCATCGAAGACCAACTCCACTCCGTGCTTCTGCCCGGAGTAGCGCACTTCCACGTCCTCCATCACAGACCTGATGAGCAGGCCCAGGTCGACAATCTTCATGGTCAGCTTGAAGGTCCCGGCCTCGATCCTGCTCACCTGCAAAATGTCCTCAGACAACCGGTGCAGGCGGGCTGCGCTGCGGATTATGATATTGGAACTGGTCACAAGGCCTCTATAGGTCTCTTCGTCAATCCTTCCCCTTACGGTACTGACAGTGTCGCGGATCATCTCGGCCGCGCACATTATTGGAGTGATGGGATTCCTCAGCTCGTGGGCCGCGATGTTGACGAACTCATCCTTGACCCTGTCTGCTTCCCTCGCCTTTTCGTAGAGGTCCGTCTCCCTCCAGAAGCTTTCGAATATCGTGACAAACGGCAGGATGGTGGCCTTGCTGTTGGAATAGGTCGCCAACCCGACGGCGTCGGTGAAATTGGACTTGCTGTCGTCCTTAGTCTCGACCACGAACGAGGCACCCCGGTCCACGATGAGCATCTTGAACTTCGTTTCGGTGGGCGTCTCTATCCTTCTTATCACGATGCCAGTAGCCCTGAGATTGTCGAGGTTCTCTTTGATGAAGTCGTCCTCCGCAGAGAGCATCCTGATCCGCACGCCCCGCCTTACAGCGTTCTTCAGCTCGTCCAGGACCCCTATCGACTTCTCTCTCTGAATCGAGTTTATGGTCGGGAGCACCAGGAGTATCTCGCGAGACGCGCTCCTAATCAAGAGGAGATACTGTTGTCTTATCCTTTCAGGGGTAGTGATTACCCTGATGGCACTCATCGTGTCGGAGTAGCCTGCGCCACCCTGGCCCATCCTCTCCCTGCGGACGTCGCTCACGGTCGATTCTCAGTAGCGATTGCTTTAACCTTATGTAGAATTACTCCAGAACAAACTACGATTGTCATTGACCCTGTTTCGGCGCCCGCCGTCAACGCGTCACTAACGGAAACTGCATGAACTCCGGTATCGACATCGACTTTGCAAACTGCAAACGCATCAGCATATCAGCATCGGGAGGATTAGGGGGACGGCCATGGTCCCGGCACTTCGGCAAGCGGATGGTTTTCACGGTCAAAGGACGCGCTTCTGGTCCTTGTCAGGCGCTTGGTGTTCGGCAATCTTCGGTTCGCCAATAGTAGAAGGAATGAACATCGTTGTTGCGTCTGCCCACTTGGTCAAGGGATCTGACCCTGGAAGGCAGTGCAAGGCCGCAAATCTTTTACCGACTGTTCGGCGGCGTGGCCTGAGTCTTAGGCATGCAAGACGTATCGTCTGGAGTTCCTTCTTCTCATGAGGCCAACTACAATCTGGTTGCGGCAGCGTTAGCGACCGCAGCGGCGACGATGTTGACGTTGCTGACGACACTAGGCACCACGGGCCTGGTGTTGGGCAACCCGTTGCTCAAGATCCTTCTCGAGTCCGAGTTGCTAGTCATCGAGCTGGCCCTCATCTTCTCTGTCGTATCTCTGATTCGCCGGGGTGAAAAGACAAAGAGACAGCTTGTCCTCGCATCTGCGTTCCTCGTCGTCCTTGGGACTCTCCTGCTCTGGGTGAGTGCAACAATAATCATCCTATCTGCGTGAACGCAGATGAGGAATCCAAATCGATTCGCGGCAGCTTTGGAATGGCGTTTTTTTTGGATACGCCCGCTCTAGGACGGAAGATGCGTCGATGTCAAAGGCCGTCTTGTTCGGCTGTCTCGATGACTCTCGGTGCGCTCGTAGGTTTGCTCACCGATGGTTCGACGCTGAGCACGCCTGATGGGACCATATCCTTAATAAAAAACAAGCCGCCACGTGCCATCGTCTTTGACGAAGCGGTCGGTTCAGGAGCGGACCGGACTTGTCACGGACCTCCTAACCTTGGAAGACGCCGCTGCGTTGGTGGGCAAGACCCCCAGCAACATCTCGTATCTCGTCCAATACAATCGCCTGAGGAGATATGACGTCAACGGCCAGGTCGTCAATCGTGCGCAGAGCGGTGGGCTCAGGGTCTCCAAGAAAGAGCTGCTGAGCTACGTCAAGAGCTGGGACAGGAAGGTTAGGTCTCGGATGGATGCGTTGAAGATAAGCGATACCTCGCTGGCGTTTCTAGAGGTGCCGGAGAGAGTGCGGACAAAGCACGTCCACAGGTTGCATCCCTACTTGGGCAAGTTCATCCCCCAGCTTGTGGGCCACTTCCTTTCGAGGTATTTCCAGCCCCGACAGGCCGTGCTCGACCCTTTCAGTGGCTCGGGGACGACTCTGGTCGAGGCGAGCGAGAGAGGGATTGACTCCGTAGGGATCGACGTCTCCGAGTTCAACGTAATGGTCTCGAGAGTGAAGCTGGCGGAATACGAGATTCCTGCGATGGAGTGTGAGGTCCTGGACATCTTGAGAATGACCGCTGAGTTCAGCGCGAAAGAGTTTCCGAACTCAGCGGGCGGCGGGGTCGTAGAAACCCCCGAGAAGAAGGATGGCGGGTACCTTGAATCGTGGTTCGCCCCGAGGAGTCTTCAGGAGATGCTATATTTCCGCAGTCTCATCCCAGAATACGAGCATCAGGACCTCCTGAAGGTCCTTCTTAGCAGGACTGCCCGCTCGTGCAGGCTCGTCCACCATTATGACCTCGCCACGCCAAAGGAGCCGGTCCGAGCGCCATACGTCTGCTACAAGCACATGGGGAAGACTTGCGAGCCCGTCAAGACCATCGTCCCCCGGCTGAAATCCTACTCGGTAGACACCGTGAGGCGGATAAAGGAGTTCCAGAGGTTGAGGAAGCCCTCCGCTTCGCTCGTCGTGAAGGGTGACTCGAGGACAGCCAGGCTCGACGACCCCTTATGGGGCAAGGGCTTCGAAGGAATCTTCACTTCGCCGCCTTACGTCGGGCAGATAGATTATCACGAGCAGCACCGGTATGCATACGAGCTCTTCGGGATAGAGAGAAGGGATGAGCTCGAGATAGGGCCGAAGAAGAGAGGCAAGGGGGAGCGGGCGAAGAGAGACTATTCCCGGAGCATTGCCCAATCGCTGCGCAACATGAGAGGCTACCTCTCGCCGGATGCGGCGGTCCTGCTCGTCGCAAACGACCGACTCGGCCTCTACCCTGGCATCTTCGACGATGCGGGGATGCGCATCGAGAAGTCGTTTGAGAGGCCCGTCGAAGACAGGACGGAGAGGGACAAGCAGCCCTATTCGGAGACAGTCTTCCTCGCACGGCTCGACGACTAGGCCCGGGCAGAGGAAAAGACCTACTGCTCCTCGTTGCCTTTCTTTCCCTCGATCTCCTCCCCTAGCACTCTCGCGTCCTTCTCCACTCGCTCTAAACCCTCTCTCCAAAGCTGCGAGATTATGGGGATGAGGGTGACGACCAAGGCGGTTATGACGGAGCCGACGGAGACGAAGGCCATTATCGATGCGAAGATCTTCCCCCAATCTGTCGCCAGCTGAATGGGCGGGCCCTGTCCAGTGGCGAGCATGCTCTCGAAGTAGACCGCGTTTACCCAGTCCATCCCTTCTATCTGGTGGAATCCGATGGTCCCCCCTACCATGACCGCGATTATGCCCGAGAGAGCGTAGAACACCCTCCTCTTCCTGCTGGAGGTCGGTTGGCTTTGACCCTGCGAGGGCTCCACGACGGGCTCCGAGCGGTTCCATTCGTTAAATAGCTAGCGAAACCCCTCCAAGCTCCGCGCGCAGCCTCGGGGACGCACCAGAAACCTAAACTAGCTGCGGCGAGGCTTCTCGGACGATTGTATTGGACGCTTTCGACGCAATTGCCACAAAGCTCGATGTCAGGGAGTTTTCTTCGGAAAAAGTCTCGGGCGAAATAACGACGAAGGTCCTCGAGGCCGCGAGGCTCACGGGCTCATCCGGGAACAGTCAGCATTGGCGCTTCATCTTGGTTCAGGACCGCGCGAACTTGAAGAAGCTCGCGGACGACAGCATTAGCGGCAAGTGGGTCGCCGGCGCCGACTTCGCGATAATCGTTCTGGTGGACCCTGCTGTTCCCGGCAGCAACATCGACGCTGGCCGCGTCATCCAGGACATGGAGATCGCCGCTTGGAATTTCGGCGTGGCCTCAGGCCTGTACGCGCGGCTCAAGGAGGATGACGTGCGCAACGACTTCGCCATCCCGGCGAACCTGAAGCCGTCTGTCGTGGTGGGTTTCGGCTATCCGAAGCGGAAGATCCTGGGGAAAAAGGACAGGAAGCCCCTAGATGAACTCGCATTCGGTGAGAGGTATGGCGAGAAGCTGGGCATCAAGGGCTCGCACTAACAACCGAAACGCCGAAAAGGCGGCAAACAACAGGCTCGCTCATGATTTCAAAGGAATTCAGCGTCGCCATCATGGTCTCAGACGCCAAAAAGTCTGCAAGCTGGTACGAGGAGAAGCTTGGTTTTGAAACCTCGACTGAGGAGGGTCACTGGGTCACGGCAGGCCCGAAGGGGGCCGATTGGAAGCTTCACCTCTGCGAGGGGGATCTCGAGCCGGGAAACACCGGGATGTGCCTCTACGCCGCCGACTTGAAGAAGACGGTCGCCGACCTCAAGAAGAAGGGGGCCAAGTTCGCCATGGACTACACAAAGTCGAAGTGGGGCGAGAGTGCCCAGGTCGAAGACCCCGACGGCAACCTCATCTGGATGTCACAGGGAAGCCCCTAGCAAAGCTTTCATTCGTCCGATGATTTCACGGGCACCAAGTGTAGCAACCCACTTATCGCAGGACGACGTCGCGGACATCTGGATATGCCGATTTGTCCCAAGTGCAGGAAACTGATCAGCGCGCAGAACTACCAGAGGCACCTCAGGCGGTGCGGGACGTCGCACAAGCACGAAGTGAAGACCCTAGACCACCCTGAGAACTTTTACATGAAAATCTGAGACCTTGACAATCTCATCATATCTTTTATAGTGTGACCCACTGGTCTGGAGCCAAGGAGAGAACCGATCTTGACGAAGACAAGCGCCAGCGACGACTCCGAGCAGCTCCGCAACGCGTTGCTCTCGATTGGGGCAGGCAAGAAATCTGTCGATATTCTACTGAAGAGCAAAGGCCTCGACAAGGTCATCATTCCCATCTATTGGAGGGACGGCCTGGTCGTAAAGGCGCACGACTCGTTCTTGCTCCAAAAGCTCCCAGACCTTCTAAAGAGCTTCGGGAAGGAGTTCCCCGATGGCGAGATCAGGTGGGACCCGGACTACGACGAGGAGAATAATGCAGGGGCCAAGAGCGATGTCGCAATCCGTGTCTACTTCAACTACCAAGAGGACGACCAAGGAGACCACTGGTCGCCGAAGCCCACACCGATGGAGGACGAGAACTATCAGAGGATGGTGAAGAGGTATTCCTATTCAGGTCAAAAGCCGGTGCCGGCGCAGGCCGTGTTGCAATCCGAGTAGCTCATTCGCCCACCTCCGCGGCCGTGGGTATCGTCTTTACTTGTCGGACGGGTGAGAAGAGTACCCACAGGAACGAGAGCGAGCCTCCCAACGTCCCCGCCACCAGAGCCGTGTATAGGCCTAGGGCCTGTCCTAAGAAACCACCAATCACTGCTCCGATAGGGAGCGTGCCCCAAACCAGGAAGCGCATCGTCGCGTTGAGCCTCCCTTGCAGCTTTACCGGGACGAGGGCCTGCCTGTAGCTGATCTGATTGACGTTGTAGACGACGCTCCCGAAGGAGATGATGAAGAAGGCTGCCAGCAGATAGTAAGCCCCATACGGAGGCACCGCAGGAATGACGAAGAGCCACCCCCCTGAGAATATGATCGCCGATAAGATGATGAGCCATCCTACCCTTATGTGGGTCGCGATCCTTGCCGCGGTCAGGGCCCCCAATAGCGCGCCTACGCTGCCAAGGGCGAGCATCGCCCCCAAGAGAACCGGAGTCATTCCCAATCGGTTGACCGCGTAGAGGATTATGACCGCGTTGATCATCCCCCCGAAGAGATTCGCGGTGGCGGTGCAAGCGGCTATCGAGCGCAGTTTACTTTCGCGAAGTACGAGCGAGAGCCCATCCTTGATCTCAACCAGCATTGGTCTTCGAGTGTCCGCGCTGACATTTTCCTCCTTTCGTCTAATCCAGTTGAGCGAGATTGCCGACCAAACGAATGAGAGCGAGTCCAAGAATATCGCCAAGGGCGCAGCGAACACCTGGATGAGACCCCCCGCGATCGTCGGGCCGACCACGGACGCAGTAGCTGCGCTCGCCTGCAGCTTTCCGTTGGCGTCCGTTAATTGCTCTCTCTTGACCAGTGAGGGGAGGTAGGCCTGATAAGTGACGTCGAAGATGACTGTGAATACTCCTGTCGTGAAGCTCACGAAGAAGAGCAGGTAGATGCTAAGGCTCCCCGAGATGAACGCGAGCGGGATGCTCACCAAGAGGAGGGCGCGCGACACGTCGCTCAGTATCATCAGCCGGCGCCTCCGATACCTGTCGGCCCACACGCCCGCGACCAGACCGAACAGGAGGAACGGTAGGGTCGACAGCGCTTGCAGGATTCCCATTTGCGAAGGTGAAGCGTGCAAGATTAGGATGGCCGTGAGAGGGAATGCAAGTCCTGTGAACTGATCGCCAAGGAGCGAGACGGTCTCTCCTGACCACAGCTTCAGGAAGTCCCTGTGGCGCCATAAGCTCTCACGAGCAGCGCCCGCCGGCTCGCCTCTCCAAAGTCCGTCCTTCTCGTCCCCCATCCTTCCCCATCGGGCAAACGTCCTTTTCACTATTTGAATTGGTTTCGGCGCGATATTGGGAAGGCGTATATGCGTGAGAGACTTTCGGTCATCGACAGAATATGGTTTCAGAGAAAGTGATGCGCTTTCAGAACAAGAACAAGGATATGGACCAGCTTGCACAACAAATCCAACAGCAGCTTCAGGCGGACGGATACAAGACCCAGTATGCCAACCCTCCCTTGGGACGTGTGATTCAGGCGCAAAAGGCCGGGATACTTCGGGACATCATCACAGCAGACAGAGCGTTCACCATCATGGTCACTGGAGAACCGAACGACTTCACCGTCCACATAGGCGTCGGCAAGTGGATACAGAACCTCGCGGTAGCCGCAGCGGAGGTAATATTTCTCTCCGTCCTGTTCCTCGCCGTTGACGTGCCAGAGATGCTCTGGACCCTTCACGTCGAGGGGGAGATTGCGAACAAAATCACACGGATAGTCGGGTGATCGCCGCTCCCCATGGAGCGTGATGGCCAGACTGGGGACACGATGGTCATAGGACGCGTTGTGCCTCCTTTGGGCGTCTTAGGCTACTCGCAATTCAAGTGCCGCGAGTTACTGGAAGTCCTCTTTGAGTTCAACCCATTCGGTAAGCGGCCCGATGGTCTTCTCAGACTCGTAGATCGTGACGGTCTTGAACTCCCCCGTCTGCTCCAGGAAGTCCTTCAGGTTGCGTGCTTCTCTGAGTGAACCCTGTGCAAACCGGTCGATTTTGCCATTGAGTGTCGTCGCTACTACAGCTAGGCTTCTCATTATCACTGCCAGGTATATTCCTACTATATTAATCGGACTGATTAGAATATTCTCAATCGAATGCGGTAACCTGCCACCAACTTGACATTTCTGTTCGCCTTCGCCGACACGCGATCGACGGGACCCAAATCCAGCAACCCCAAACGATCAAGGTAGCGACCTGTGCCAGAGATGAAGAAGAAGACAGCCACGCGCTTCGGCTCCGATTACAGCCGATTGGTCTAGAACCTTTTACCACACTATTATAAGACAGAAGCCCGGTAACGGAAACGTCTCTTGAGCGGGTTACAGTCGCGGGCACCATTCGCGATATTGGTTCTGGTGGCACTGGCCTCTTTCGCTACGCCTGCTCTCGCGGCGACCTACACCATCACCGTCCAGACAGACATGCCTTCTTACACGGGGTCACAACCCATCATAATCAGTGGGACCGTGACGCCCGCCACAGGCACCGCGAATACAGCAGTGATATTGATCATAAAAAATCCCATCGGGACGGAAGTCGATATCAGAGAGGCCAACGTCACCGCTTCCACCGGGGCCTACACTTCACTCGGTGTGGCCGGAGGGAGCTCGAGTTGGACATCCGGGACCTATAGCGTGAACGCCACCTGGGGCGGTCCGGGCGGTGCGGCATCACAGATAACGACCTTCACCTATTCCCCAACGGCGACCACCAGCACGACCACTACGACGACTACCACGACCTCGAGCACGACATCGACCACGAGCAGCACCTCGTCGAGCAGCTCTTCGAGCACCACTAGCAGCACGTCGTCGACTCAAACCACTATCACCTCGCCTGTCACCGTCACCTCCAGCCAATCGAGTACTTCTAGCACTCCGACCACAACCAGTACGAGTCATAGCACCACCACCACCCAGACACAGAGTGGGGGTCTCGGTGCGTTGACCTATCTCATCATAGCAGTCGTGGTCGTGATAATAGCGGTGGTCGGCTTGATCTTGTGGAGAAGGAAGGTCGCCAGCGACTATGAACGCAAGGCCACCGGTACTAGATAAGCGCCGAAGCTAAAGGGACGATCTATTACGCGAGACAGCGCGTTCCAGGAGAGTCGCATAATCGGTGTTTTTGACCATGTCTTTCGCGTCGAATACGTCTCTTCCGTCTATCTGAACGACAGGGATGTCGAGCAAATACTTCTCGTTCAGTCCGGCGTCATTCGCTATGTCAACGACCTTCACTTCGAGCTCATACCTCGATGAAAGCGAGTTCAGAGCCTCGACGACTTTCTCGCAAAGGTGGCATCCCTGCTTGGAGACGACGGTCACGGACTTGCGCATCGAGGGAATAACCCCGGATGCCTTCATCTATGTCTTTCTGAACACGACGGAGCTATGCGTTGCCGCCGGGAGTGGCAGCCGCATTCTCAGCTGCCTCTTCGGCCAGCTTGCGTTTCGCAATGAGTATCCTGACCCTCTGGTGGCAGGCTATCGCCTTGTCGCTGAACGTCTTCCAGGGCGTGTAGTCCTTCTGGCCCTTCGCCAGAAGTAGCAGCAGGTCTGCCGCCTGAAGGTAGTCTGCGATCGCGTCGCCCAGCCTTCCGGCCTTCTCCTTGGCGACGGCGTCGTTCATCAGTTGAGCGGCATACATCTCAATTCTCTTGGCTTTGGAAACCGGCGCCGTCTGAGGCTGCGAGTTCTGAGCCTGCTGCGGCACCGGCGCGCTTCGTGCTTCTGGCATGTGACGGATGGACATTCGAGTGTAGAGCCGATAGCCATCTGTGTCAGGTTTCTTCAACAAGAGTGCGAAGTTCTGGTCGCGTCTCGATTGCTCGTCCTGCCTTTCATCGCGGCGGCGACGGGCTCTATCACGTAACTCTTGATCGAGTCCTCTCCGACATCATCGACGTCGAAGATCTTGATATGCCTCATGTTCTTTCCCGTCCCTTCGATCAGCGCCCTCGGGTCATTCATCGTGGCGCCGTTGGAGAACGAAAGGTTGATGTGGTCTCCCGAGGCGTAAATCCCGCAGACGTCCTTTTGTGTCAGCACATACCCGACCTGAAGCCATCGCATCCGCTCTTCGAGCTCGGGGACGGCGCTTTGACTATCTTCCTCAGCCGGTTTATGCTCTTCCGGTTCGCGGGGCTCTGTTCCTTGAGGTATGAGTGGACCTTTGCGACCGCACCGCTTGAGGGCATAGGTTTCGGCACAGACTGACGACACGGCTTAGGAATATTAATTTGGTGCCTCTTTTCGCGCTTAGCAGGTCTCCCCCAGATTGACGCCAGCAAGACAGGTAAGTGGGAAATGGCTCCTCGTGCTCTCTGTCGGAGCGATCATAGTGTCGATCGTGTTCGTGGGATTTGCGTTCAAAGCCTTGGCCCCGGCGTCGAACGGCACGCTGTTCGGGAGCTTCTTTGTCAACGACGGCGGGTTCTCCAACGCGACTTCTGGAGCCTCAGCGTCTTACAACCTCACCTTGACGGCACAGTCAGGGAACGGTACGATACTCTTCACATTTCTTTCGGGCAAAGACCTGGCCCAAAGCCACGTAGTGTCGTTCACGAACTACACCATCAATGCCAACCAGATCTCGATGGTGATCGGCGGCCACACGGTAACAATGCCATGGGAGGACAACGACACCATTTGGAACCACCAATACGACAACAACTACATAGCCTCTTCTGGGCCGGGGGCACCTGCGGCTCAGATGAGGGGCCAGGTCGCCGCATCTGTGTTCGGATTGCCTTCGAACGACTACGTCGAGTTCAGGTTCGCAGCTCAAGGCGGCAACCCGAGCCAAGGGTTCTAACGAGGATCGTTCTCACCGGATCAACAACACGACATCAAAAGAGGAAGATTCGCAGCCTTTCTCGCCGGGATTACGGATTATTCTGGAATTCCAATTCCGGGAAGCGCCAGATTAAATCTTGTCATAGAGCTCTACAAACTACAGGAAATGAAAATCGATACGAACAAGCTGCAGGTTCTTACCGCGGCGGCGATACTCGTCCTGATTTCAGGCGGGATCGCAGCCTACGCGCAAGACCAGGCTAATTCATCCTCCAGCACCTCGACTTCAAGTTCCAGCATCTCGAACTCGACTTCTGCGACCAGTTCGACGTCTACGTCGGCGTCCACCAGCACATCCACAGAAAAATCCGCCGTGACTACGACCGCTACTACGACCACCGCGGCGAGCACACCAACCGCGCTCTGCACGCCTCCAACGGCGGCAGGCCAAGTCGGTAAGCTCACCCTCCCGATCAGCCCCTCCCAGTCCCAGTCACAGGCAGGGACCATCGTCTTCTCAGGGGACCATGGCTGCGTAGCTTCAATCACTACGGTCGGCGGCATCTTCAACGTCGCTATCCAGCTCAGGTATGCGAAGCCGGTCACGCAATATGTCATCGTCCTAGTTGCAAACGGGACTAGCCACACCCTAGGTGACCTAGTCACAGGGCAGGACGGAACAGGGGCGGCCCAGAATCAGGTCCTGTTGACTCCGGGGACATACGTCGTGTCAATCCAAATCTTCGACGCCTCATCCACCCCAGGCCAGAACACGCTAGTGATGCAGAGCAGCTCGGGCACCATCACCTCACCGACGTTCCCGACTCCATCGAGCCACCAGCAGACCAAGCAGGGCGACGACGACCACGGTAACTAGCTAGGCACGAGGGAATCCATCGGGGCATGGTCTCAGAGCGACCATGGCCTCTCCCCAATTTTTCTAGGTCGAATCTGAATAAATAGGCCGCCGCAAATATCGAAGACCACGAAATCGAGCATCCTCAAGTCCGAGTACTCGGCATTCCACGACGCCCTGAACGAAGGGCGGGCGTCATGCGAGGCGAGGGTCGAGGAAGAGCTGAATAACGCGAAGGCTTACGACCGTGAACTCAACGCCTTCATCAGGCTCTTCGATGGCGAGAACGGGCTCGCACTCTCTAGGGCCCGCGAGCTCGACGCGAGGCGGCTCGGCAGAAACAAATCGATTCGCGCAGCCGGTCTCTTCGGGATCCCTCTTGCGATAAAGGACAACTTCTTTTTCGGTGGTTTCCCGACGACCGGGGCAACTTACTCCTTCAGAGACTTTGTCCCGACGACCAACGCCGAGCTCGTCGACGATGCCATGGGCCTAGGATGCATCCCTCTCGGGAAGACGAACATGCACGAGCTGGCGCTAGGTGGGACGTCGGCCGCGTCTTACTTCGGGCCGGTGAGGAACCCGTACGACACGGACCGGGTGGCGGGTGGCTCGAGCGGGGGGTCTGCTGTGGCGGTCTCCGTCTCGAAGGGCGCCATCCTCGGGCTCGGAAGCGACACGGGCGGGTCTGTAAGGGTCCCTGCGGCGCTATGCGGGGTCATGGGCTTCAAGCCCACCCTTGGCATTCTCAGCCTCGACGGCGTCTTGCCTCTCAGCGCGACGCTCGACCACGCCGGGTTGCTCACACGGACTATGCCCGACATGATCAGGGCATTTGATTGTCTGACCGGAAGGCGAAGGTCTGTCGCCGCGGCCAGCCTGAAAAGAAAGATCCGAGTCGGAGTTCCGTCGAAGCACTACGTGGAGGGGTCTGAGGAGCGGGTCTCGAGGAACTTCTGGACCGCGATGGAAAGGATGGGCGAGTCCGGAGATTTTGAGGTGGTGGAGGTTGCCGCGGACTCGAGCCACGAGAGGTTCGGCAGGGCGAGGGGTGCAATCCAGCTCAAAGAGGCAGCGTGGTTCTACGAAAAGCTAGTCGAGTCGAAGGCCGAGGCGAGGCATATGAACCCCGACGTGCTCACACTGCTCAAGCGAGGTCTGCGGATCGGTCAGCTCCGCTATTTGGGAGCCAATCTAGTGAGGTTGGAGTCGATCCGAGTTTTCGGTCGCCTTCTCAAGGGGATAGATGCGCTCGCAATGCCTACTACGATGGTCACAGCACCCAGACTCTCCGACGTCGTCGGGAACGAGGTAGGGGACCTTCGCCGGCACCTGCTTCAGAACACGGAGGTCTTCAACTTGTGCGGGTTCCCCGCGCTGAGCGTCCCCTCCAATCCCGGAGCGACGGACCTGCCGACTGCGATCCAGTTCAGCTGCGGACTGGGCGAGGACGACAAGGTGCTTCGCGTAGGGCAGGCGGCGATGAACGCGGTGGCCCGTTAGGCTTTGAATTCCTTGGCGAATTGCTTCGATGTGGAGACGTCGCTGAGATACCAGTACCGTATGTATTGAAGACCGACGTTGTGCTGGACTTCGCTGAAGGCCTCGACTCCGTCTTCAATGACCTTGACTTCATAGCGTTTGAAGAAGGCGTCTGCCGCAGTGTGCTTGACGCAGCAGTCTGTCGTCACTCCGGCGATGACAACAGAGTTCGCGCCCTTGCCCCCGTAGAGGCTCCTGAGCACGTCGTCGAGCTCTGTGTCATGGAAGCTGCTGTAGTTCGACTTCGGGACGATACGGTCAGACCTGTGGGGCGTAATTTCATGTATGACCTCCGCGCCCTTTGTTCCCCGCATCGCATGCGGCTGCCACCTGTTCAGCTCGAAGTCTGACGGCTTGTGCGAGTCGTTGCAATAAATGACCGGTATTCCAGCGGACCTGGACGCATCGAGGACGGCGACGACGTTGGGGATCTTCGGAACCATCCTGTCGCATTTCAAGACACCGCGGATGAAGTCCTCGATCATGTCGACGACGAGGACCGCGTATCTTCTGTCCTTGCTGTAGATGTGCGGCTCTATGTAGTCCGAAGGGGAATAGACAAGTTGTTTGGCTTCAGTCTCTGCCACGAGCCTCCCTTCTTTTCCGCTCCCGTGAGGTGATGGCATGGCTGGAAGTCGCCCCGGCTCCTTATAATCGATTCTCTTGAAGACGAAGCGCGTCATTGGATTACCAGGATGGTGCCCACCATCCAGTCCGGATGGATCGAGCAATCGTACTTGTAATTTCCTGCGACCGTGAGCGTGACGGTGAAGCTCTGTCCTTCGTTCATTATCCCCGAATTCCACATCCTGGCGCCACCGGGCACCGTGACCGATTTCACGGTGTGCTGGATGAAATCTAGGTCCGTCCACACGACGGTGTTGTTCACCCCGATTACGACCACTATCTTCGAAGGCTGGAAGTTAAGCGACTCGTTGTCCCCTACGTCCACAGGGAGGACGACCTGGGAGGTACCGGGTGGGGTAGTCGACGAGTTCCTAGCCGAGGTCCTCGTCGTGCTGGCCGTGGAAGAGGACGACGATGTGCCGGAAGATGAGCCCGACGTCGAGCCAGCGAGGCTTGTGGTCGACGAAGATGCAGAAGTTGAATCGGCCGAGCTCGTCGTAAGGGTGGACGAAGAGGACGACGAGGAGGCCTCGCTGCGGGTGCTGGAAGAACCCGGCGCGTTCCCCGACGG
The DNA here is from genome assembly GCA_027886925.1 of Nitrososphaerota archaeon. The sequence goes on along the minus strand of JAPCJN010000001.1, from coordinate 25,131 downwards.
CGTGGTCGTGAAGGTGCTGGATTGCGCGCTGCTCGAGGTTACCATTGGAAGGCGCAAGATGGATGGTGCCGCCAGCGCCCCCGCGAGAAGGACCAGGGCTATCCCGGCCGCTATTGAGACCGCCGCTAGCCGCCCCGTGATGCCCGCAGACTTTCTTGGAAGCGTTCGCGTCTCTCTCCTTGGGTGCGCGGCGGAGATTTCATCGTCGCCGCTAGACCACAGTCAGCTTGGTGTAGGTCGTGTCCAACACTTCTGTCTGCGCTATCCCGAACCAGTCCTCAAGGACAGTGGCATAGGACTGCCTAAAATCGATGTTCCACTGCAGGTTACCGGAAGAGTCAAGGTTCGTTAGGCTTGGGTAGTTCCCGTAGAGGCCCGGGCTCACCTGCCCTCCAATCATGAACTGTGGCAGGGCTGTCCCATGGTCAGTCCCGCGGCTGCCGTTCTCCTTCACTCTTCGTCCGAACTCGGAGAAGGTCATCATGAGCGTATTGTTGGCCCTTCCTTGCGCAGAAAGGTCGTTGTAGAAGGCCGTTACGCCGTCGGAGAGTTGCTTGAGGAGTGCGTTCTGGGTCGCCTTCTGGTTGCCGTGCGTATCGAACCCTCCCAGCGTGACGTAGACTATCTTCGGATTGAGACTCGAGACTATTATCCCCGCCGCAAGCTTCAACCTGTTCGCAAAGTCGTTGTTCGGGTAGGTTACCTGGGCGGTGTAGCTGTTCGCGGCCGCCTGGATCACGCTCGATGCGGAGATGGCGTCGAGCCCGGATTGCATCATCTGGTTCACCAGCGAGTTGTATTCGCTGCAGGCGCTGCAGGCCGTTTCGTTTAGCTGCTGGACGACGCTCTCGCTCACAGTGTCGCCTTGGGTGAGCGGGGCGACCTGGAAACCCTGCACCGTAGAAAAGGACAGGGGCTGGGCCGTGCTCCCCAGGAGGGTCTGTGGGACGAGTTCCTGAAGGTTCAGCGCGACGGCGGGCGTCTCGAGTGCGTTGGCAACGTCCATGTAGCGGCCTAGCCAACCGTTCGAGAACGGCATACCCGGCTCCGCGCTCTCCCAGATGGCGGTAGCTTCAAAGTGGGACAGGTTCGGGTTCGGGTAGCTGACGCCTTGGATGATGGCCATGCGGTTGCTCTTGTACAGGCTCATCATCCCGCTCATTTGTGAGTTCAGAGCCACGTCGCCGTCGATTGGGAGTATCTCGGTCGATTGCAGCCCGATGGTCGGCCTGTTTTGCAGATAGGCCGCCTGCCCATACGGGACCACAGTGTTGAGGCCGTCGTTCCCGCCCATGAGCTGGATGACGACGAGCGTCTTGTTAGAGGCGTTCTGGAGGGCTGCGGTCGCGCCCAGGCTGATGTCGTTGGCCTCTACCACGGTAGGACCGAGGCTGAGGGGCGTGATGGAGGGGATCCCGGCGACTCTTGCTGCGACCTGCCTCAGGAAATCTCGTCTTTTGTTTTTCAAACAATTTCACCTCAATTCAGGTTGTAGAACGGGCTCGCCATTGCAAGGCGGACCGTGTTCTTCGTCTTAAGGGTGGGGTCGGTGTAGCGGGCTGTCGAGGATTGGATCACCGAAAGCACTTCGCTGGGCATCCCGTCAGGGAAGAGGGTGTTTACCAGGTTGCCGACGGCCGCGCTCTCTGGAGTCCCTCCTCCAAAAATCTCAGCGGGGTTAAGGCCGCTGGCGCTGTTCTGGCTTGTGGTCTGGATGTTGATCGGGAAGTTGTAGCGTTCCATGACCGAGCCGGTGTTAATCCATTGAATACCCGAAGGCCATCCGAAGACCGAAGGCGGGTCGAAAAGCAGCTGACCCTGGTTGCTCATCGTGCCCACGAGGGCTCTGGGTACCGAGGTGGCGTTGAGCGACCGGAGTGCTGTGACGACGTACTCGGTGGGGCTCTTGACGTTGGCCAGGTATGCCCGGTTGGAGACGAACTCCGGGGAGGAGATTATCGCCTGGACCATGGATTTTATGCTATACCCGCTGTCGAAGTAAACGGCCGAGAGCCGGTTAACTAGGTCGGGGCTCGGGTTGGGATAGCCGAAGAACGTGAACAGCTCGGTGGAAAGGTTCGTGGCGGTCTCCGGGCGAGCGACGAGTATATCGAGTATGTCCTGGGGGGCGAAGTTACCGGTCTGCCCGAGGAACGTCTTGACGCTGGTGTCGTGGGCCGCAGCGTTGAAGACTCCCTGACCGGTGCTGTTGATGGAGAAGCCTGTGAAGGCCTTGGCTCCGTTAGTGACATCCGCCTGGATGTAAGGGCCCCTGCCTGTCGAGAATACTTCCATGACCTCCCTCGCATAGTTCTCATTGGGGTTGTTCTTCCTGTTCATGACGCCGTCGAGCCAGACGAGCATCGCGGCGTCAGAGGTCATACCCGTCAGGAGGTCGCTGAAGTTACCTAGGGCGTTGGCGCGGAGGAACTGGTTCTGCTGATACATCAGAAACCCGTTCTGGACCTTGAAGTTGGCGGTGGCGAAGTGGTTGTGCCAAAAGAGCGTCATCTTCTCTTCGAGCGGCCTCGGGGTCTGGATCATCCTGTTCACCCACCACGTGGCCAGATTGTTCAGCTCGTTCTGTCCCTGCGGGATCGTACCCGAATAGGAAGATCGGATGTTAGGGGTTATCGCGTCGAGCGCGCTGTTGTCGATCTGTTCGTAATTGATCAGGTAATCCAAGGCGGCGTCGAAACCCATCCCCTGAAATTTCGCCTGTTCCGAAGGATTTCCTCCGAATCCCGCTCGCCGCAGGAGATGCGCGACCTGGAGCTGCGCAGACATCGGCGCGGCAGGAGTAGCGGCCAGCAGGGTCGCGGCTCCACCAGAATTGTTGATGAGCGAAGAGTTGGACGCGTTGACGACCTTCAGCATGTCAGCGCCATAGAGGCTCATCGCCGTCACTCCGGCGGTGGCCGCGGAGAGCCTTAGGAACGCCCTTCTGTCCGTTTTTCTATTCCACCCGTCATATGTATCACATAGGATTGAATATTAGGTTACCCTGATTGGAATTGGAGTTTCCATCATTCTTGTTAGAATGCGAGTCAAAAAGTGAAAGAGTCATCCATTCTGGAATGAACTTCCGGTCAATCCTATGACGCATCGCGCGGAGAGACGTCCCCCTCATGGGTCGTTTCTTGACACTGCAACCTGCAGGCTCGAGCCCACAAGATGATATTCTGGCAATCACGCTTATATATCTAGTAACACATGTTTACTAGATACGTGAAGTGTAGTTGAGCGAGACCAAACAGCTGACTCAAGAGGTTTTGAGCGAATGCAAGATCGTCCATAACACTTGGAATGCGCTGATAAAGGTCTGGACCTTGCCAGTGATCCATAGCCTCGGGTTGAAAGAGCCTGCCAGGTTCAACGAGCTGAAGAGGCGGACAGAAGGCATCAGTGCAACGAGCCTGGCGGAAAGGCTGACGGAGCTCGAGAGGGAGGGCATCGTGCTCAGGAAGGTGCTCCCCGATACGCCGCCAAGGGTCGAATATTCGCTAACCAAGAAAGGATGGGAGCTGCACGCGATACTCTCGGAGCTCTCCGACTGGGCCGTGAAGTGGGGCAAGGAGCAGCAGCTGCCGCCACAGCCCCGGCAATGATCAGCTTCGAAAAAACATTCGCAGGATCCATAAGGTAGTCTCCCCGAGACCTACTCAGGGAGCCGAAACTGCCCAACATATTAGCAGGCTTCGGAATCACCATACGATGAAAAGCGAAGCGCCTGCCGGCAAGAAAGCAAGTCGCAATGGCGGCGTGGTCTTCACCGAAGACGAGGTGAAGTTTGTAACGCAGAGCCGCCTGGCGAGGGTCGCGACCGCGTCCCGCGAAGGTCAGCCCCACGTCGTGCCTGTCGCCTATGAGTTCGACGGGACCGCCTTCTACTTCAGCGGTTGGAACCTCAGGAAGAGCCTGAAGTTCAGGAACCTCATAGAGAACGAGAAGGTCGCCCTTGTGATCGATGACCTCCTCACCGTGGACCCTTGGCGGCCTCGAGGCCTGGAGGTCAGGGGGAAGGCGGAACTATGCGACGAAGAAGGCAGGGCTTACGTCAAGATAACCCCCTCGGTCAAGCGCAGCTGGGGTTTCCGCTAATCCAGTCGAAGTTCGACCTGCTAGCTGCCGCGGGCGGCGGGCTGCTGCTGGGTAATGCAGTGGATGCCGCCGAACCCGTAGACCAGCTCCCTGCAGTTTATCGGCACCACCTTCCTCCGTGGGAGCAGACCCGAGAGCGTCTCGATCGCTCTAGTGTCGTTCTTCTCGTCCCCAAAAACCGGCATCAAGACGACCGAGTTGCCTATGTAGAAGTTCGCGTAGCTGGCGGGAAGCCGGCCATCGTCGGCGGCGAGCTTGCGAGGCATCGCGATCGGAATGACCTCGAGGCGCCTGCCCTCGGAGTCCCTACATTTTGAGAGGAGCTCGTGATTCCGTTTCAGCACCACGTGGTTCTCGTCGCGGGGGTCCTCTTCTGTCATGCACACCACCGTGTCCTCGCCGACGAACCTGGAAATGTCGTCGACATGGCCATCGGTGTCGTCGCCTGCGATACCCCTCCCCAGCCACACGATGTTCGTGGTGCCGAGATAGTCTCGCAGATATTGCTCAATCTCCGCTTTGCCCATCCGAGGATTTCGATTCTTGTTGAGGAGGCACTGCTCCGTGGTCAGCAGGGCCCCCTTCCCGTTCACGTCAATCGACCCGCCTTCGAGGACGATGCCTGTCCTGAAGATCTCCAAACCCGTGGACTCCGCGATTTCGAGTCCGGTCTCGTCGTCGGCGAAGAGGTCGTCGTACTTGGCACCCCACGCGTTGAATTTCCACTTCGTCGCGGTCACCCTCCCTTCGCGACCGCCTTTCTTGACGAATATCGGGCCGTAGTCTCTGATCCATACGTCGGCGCTCTTGATCTGGTGGAACCTCACGTTTCTGGCAGAAAGCATCGACCTCACTCTCGCTTCGGTGTCCTCGTCGTCGACAAGGAGGTCGACTCGCTCTCCCGTGGCGAGCGCGTCTATCATCTCAACATAGGTCCGT
>JAPCJN010000001.1:0-20081 GCA_027886925.1 Nitrososphaerota archaeon | reverse complement strand
GAAAGGTGAGCTTGTTCTTCGGCCACGCGAGCCACGTCGAGTCGTGCTTCTCCCATTCGGCGGGCATAGATAGGTCCAGGTCGAATGGTTTGGCGTTCCTCCTCTGCCGCTGCCGCCGCCTCCCCTTCTTTGCTTGTCCGTCTCTCGTCTGCGATGCGTTCACTTTGGCAAAACTCCTGCTAGCTTAGGTGACTAGTTTGCGATAAGTCGCGGGCTTTCTGTTCCTCAGAAAGCCCCAGCCCTCTTCGACCTGCTTTCCGAGCTCGAGGTCGCAGGTCGCGACGATCACCGCCTCTGTGTCACCGGCCTTGGCTAGGATTTTTCCGAACTGGTCGCAGACGAACGAGCCTCCCCAGAATGACATCCTCCCCTCCTTCCCGACCCTGTTCACTGCCGCCACCACCATGCTGTTCGAGATTGCGTGTCCGCGCTGCACGGCCTCCCAGGCCTGCTCCCAGTCGCCTTCCGTCTCCTCTATGCCGTCGACCCTGCCGATCGCCGTCGGATAGAACAAGATCTGGGCGCCCATGAGCCTGTCGATCCGCGCGGGCTCCGGATACCACTGGTCGAAGCAGATGAGGACGCCGAGCTTCGCCAGAGGGGTCTTGAAGACGCGGTAGGCCTTGCCGCCAGAAAAATAGTCCTTCTCGAAGAACGATTCGTCCTGCGGGATCTGAACCTTCCGGTATTTGCCCAAGATCTTGCCGCTAGGGCCGAACACCACAGAGGTGTTGTAGAAACGACCATCCTGACCCTTCTCGCATATCGAGCCGCCCACGATTGATACTTTCAGCTCCCGTGCTCTCTCCGAGAGGACCTTCGTCGTGGGCCCAGGTATGCTCTCCGCGTCGACCTTGGCGTCCCTTCCCTGCGGGAAGTATCTGGAGGTGAAGAGCTCTGGGAGGCATATTATCGATGCGCCCTTTCTGGCGGCCTCGTCGACCTTCGCGACGGCCTTCGAAATGTTGGCGCCCCTGTCGTCATTCATCGCCATCTGGACCAGGCCAAGCGCTACCTCTCCTGAAGCGCTGCCGCCGTTATCTCTGTCGCTCATTCCACTAGCCCAGACATCTTCTGAGCTTGGCCGCTTCTATGAAAGCGTTTGAGGCGCTCGACCTCTCGCCGTCGATCGCCGACATCACGAATGTGTTGACGAAGTTCTCGTGCATCTTGGACCTGTTGTCCGAGGGGCCCAGTGGCAAGGAGAGCGTCTCCTCCACGGTGGAAAGGTCGGCCATCACGTCCTTGAACGCCCCCTTGAGCTTCTCCTTGTTTATCCCGGTGAGCTTCGCCACCTTCTCATACTGGTCGACGAGGAGGTTCATGGTCTCCCACGAGACGAGCGAACCGGCGGTCCGATAGTCGAACTGCATGCCCTTGTACCACTCCTTCACTGTGTCCAGCTCTTGGTCTTTGAGCAGACGCAGCCCCTGTGCACCTATGAACTCCGGCGGGACGCCGATGGAGTAGAACGCGGCGGCGAACGGGATGGCCCTCGGCATCGTGACGCCTTTGACGCTCCTGCTGTAGCCGAACAACCCGATGTGCAGCTTGCGCGCCCGTCTCGTAGGGATGAAAGATGCGATGTAGTTTATGAGGCGGGCGAGCACCTCTACCCTGCTCTGGAAGACGGGGATCAGCTTGTCCTTGACGTTCCCGATGGTTACTTCCTGCTCCTTCTCCATCATCGGCGTCTCCCCGTTGGGCAGCGCCTCGTTGAGCTTGGCGATCGCCTTCTCGACGACGTCGGAAGGGTAGTCGTAGCGGAAGGCCGACTGGATGGTGACCGTGGTCAACCCCGTGTATTCGTGCAGGAAGTTGTCGATGTTTACCGGGTTGAGATGACCCCTGAACGGCATTGTGCCGACGCCTACTATGGCGTGCAGCTTGACGCCCGTCTTCTTCTCCACCCGGGCCATCTTTGCGAGCGCCACCTTTGAGAGCAGGACTGCGGTTATGAGCCCGTAGTTGAGGGCGGGGTCGGACCTCGCGATGAACACGCGCATCTCTTTGGGCCTCACGGCCTTGATGTATTCGAGCGTTATCGCGTCGATGGATGTCAGGCTCTCTGCATCCTCGACGAGCGGGATGGACTCGATCGTCTTCGGAAGGAACGAGCCGACCCAGTCCTTGACCTGCATAGCGCCTCCGAGGCTGACGTTCTCGATGCCCGCGATCGCCCTCGCGTAGCACCTGTCGAGCCATAGAAGCTCTGCCCCCTTCGTCGTGAATGGGAGGATCACCGAAGAGACCGGAACCGTGCTCTTCTCGTAGAAGGCGCTGGCGACGTCCGACTGGAGGGGTATCGATTGGAGCGTCTGAGTGACTATCTTCCGCTCGGCCTTTTCGACCAAAGGGTTCGGGATGCGGTATGTGAGGAATATGTCACGCCCGAACACGTTGTCCCTGAAGTAGTCTGGAAACTTGCTCAGGAGCTTTCTTACAACGTTCGTGTCGACGTCCTTTCCTTCTGAATCCCACATGACCTCGCTGCACTCAAGCTTGGAGTATGCGATATAGGCCTCGTCGAGTTCGGCTTCGCCCTCGATGACGCCGTTGGACGCAAAAGACCAGGGAGGGGTCATCGCGTTGTCCGGATGCTGAGTCGTCATCGTCTTGGGGATGAATCTTTTTTCTTCTACCACTTTTCAGTACGCTCTTTATGTTTGACGGCGAGCTTCCCTGCGACAGATTATTATGTTAGATGGAGGCCAAATCGGCCATGGGCGCGCAAACGGTGACCGGCGACCGTGGACCTCGCCGACTGGTTAAATATCGCGCCATCTAGCGAGCGGACGATACCCGATGCCCACCAAGTATGAGGTCACCAAACAGACCAAGGCCCCGATTAGCAAGGCAATGGACTACTACTTCCATCCCGAAAACCTCCCGAAAATCCACCCAAACTTCGTGAAGGAAGTCAAGATAATGAGCACCGAGGGAGACACCATCACGCTCGAACAGCACATGGAGATAATGGGAAGGAAGCTGAGGGCGGTCAACAAGATGGTGCGGAGCAACGCCGAGAACAAGTTCGAGATAAACACCCTGGAGGGCGACGGCAAAGGGAGCAAGATAACGATTGCATTGAAAGAGATCCCGACCGGCACCGAGATGCACTACTCGGCGGCGATGGAATTTGGGGCGCTCGGATTCTTCATCAAAGGGCCTGCGAAATCTAGCTTTGAGAAGGTCGCCGCGGAAGACGCCCAGGCCCTGGATATGATGTAGGATCCTGCTAACGCGATTGGCCTACCTCAGACGCGCAAGATAATCGAAAGCGTCAGGAGCAGCCCTATGATTATGTGAATCATAGCTATTCGAGGGACAGAGGTCGTCCACTCGCGACCGTTCATCAGGTGAGAGTAACTTCGGACGACGAGAGGGAGAGCGAACCACACGAGGAAGACGGACGCGTAAATCGAGTACAGAAAGTAGGCGGGAATGGACCAGACCAGGGCGGAGAGCATCAAGCCCAGGAGCAAGAAGGACCCGCGCTTTCTTCCGATCAAGACGGCGAGAGTCCGCCTACCATGATCGCGGTCCTTGTCGACGTCTCGAAGATTATTTGTGAGGAGGATCGAGGCAACCATCAGCCCCACGGGGATCGAGTAGACCAGGGCGAGGTTCGAGATCGCGCCGGATGCGGCGAGGTCTGCTGAGACGATTTCGATTGGACCCATCACCACCCCTACGAGCACTTCGCCAAAAGAAGTGGAAGAGATTGGTAAAGGGCCTTCAGAGTAGAGGACGCCCGCGAGAATCGCCGCGATGCCCAGTATCAGGAGGAAGACGCCCCTCTCTAACACCAACAGGAGACCGAGGAAGAACGCGACCGCGTAGCAGGTCGCCGCGGCGATCAGGACTTCGCTGGCGCTCACCTCACCTGAGACGATAACGCCCGCTATTCCAGGGGAAGGGACGGTATCGACCTCGTGCCTGTAGTCCCCATACTCGTTCAGCGCATTGGTGCCGACCTGCATGAGCAGGGCCACCAAGAATACGTCAGACCAGCCGAGAGGACTGAACCTTCCGCCAGATACGGCGAGCGCTCCTCCTACCAAGAGGGGGACTGCCGTGGCCACGAGCGTGGGAGCCCGGACGAGCCTGAGCAGGTGCCCGAGGTTCAGCCCGCGCCACCTGGTGCCTTCCCTTCGAGGCGCAGCCTCACGGCCTCTCGCAGCACCTTGCCGCTTGAGGTCCGCGGAAGTACTGTCCAAAAATGATATCTTTTTGGAACCTTGTAGCTGGCCATCCTTTGTTTCAGGAACGCGTCGAGGTCAGACCCTGATGGGGGAGCGAGGCGAAAATCCCTCCGTATCTCTAAGACCGCCTCCACCCTCTGTCCCCATCTTTCGTCTTTTCGGCCGATCACCACGGCGTCACGTACCGCACGGTGTCCTCTAAGGGACGACTCCACCTCGACGGGATAGATGTGCTCGCCTCCGCTGATTATCATGTCGTCTTTCCTCCCGAGGAGGGCAAACTCGTCTCCGTTCGCCGATGGCCTCATGAACCCGAGGTCGCCTGTGCGGAACCATGGGCCGTCGAACGAGGCTTCCGACATCTTCCTGTTGCGCCAGTAGCCCCTGAACACGGTCGGTCCTCGCACGACGATCTCTCCGACCTCTCCCGGACGCGCCTTCGACGCCCCTTTTCTCCCGGACTTGATAGCAACCTCGCTGGGGAAGACCTGTTGGTAAGCCACAACTCCTTCTCGGCTTCCGGATGGCCCGGCGCCGACCGGCGAAAGGGCGACCTGTGAGCATGTCTCTGTCATGCCGTAGGTCAGGACCACCGGGAGCCGCTCGTCCTTGATCTTCGCCATCAGGGATTCTGGAGGACGGTCGCCTCCGAGGAAGATGCGCCTGAGGCCACTAGGGAATGGTTCCCCCGCGCGCGAGGCTAGAACGTCGGCTAGCATGGTCGGGACGAACGACGCGAGCGTTATCTCGTCCTTGTCGAGCGACCTCGAGACGGGTGCTGCTTCGAACCTTCGATGGAGGACTATCCCGCTCCCGTGGAGGACGCTCCTGAAGATGACCGTGAATCCACCGACGTGGAAGAGAGGCATGGCCAAAAGCCATCTGTCGTCCGCCGAGGCGCCATTTCGAAGGCCGAACGATACGGCGTTCCACAGGAAATTCGAGACTGTGAGCTCTACGCCCTTGGGGACCCCGCTCGAACCGGAAGTGTAGACGATGGAATGGAGCGCGGATGGGTCGAGGAAATCGCCCCTGAAGGGCTCGCCCCCTCGGGGGGGCGAGGCGAGATCGAGCTCCGAGGTCAGCTTCCACAATCGCGGCCCTATCTTGTCCCTGACCTTCTCGCCGATGGCCTCGTCACAGACGACGAGCGACGGATCGGAATCCTTTAGCTGCAGAAGAAGCTCGATGCCCGATTGCCTGTGGTTCAAGGGGACGGCGACCGCGCCTACCCTGGCGATCGCGTGGACGAGCGCGACGAACGTTTCTGAGGGTTGAACAAGGAGCGCCACCCTCTCTCCTCTTCTTATGCGCCAATGCCGAAGGTGCGCGGATAGATTGCCCACCTTCTCCTGCAGGTCCTTGTATGTCCACTCTACCGAGCCGAACTTCAGCGCCTTCCTCTCCGGCGAGACGCCGGAGCGCCACCACAGCCAGTCCTGGACTCCCAGGTCAGACGGGGGGCCAGGCCGCGCCTTCAAGGCAGCCACGGATATTTCCTAAAGTTCGGCTTCCTCTTCTGCAGGAAGGCGTCTCTTCCTTCCTTCGCCTCGTCGGTCATGTAGTAGAGCATCGTCGCATCGCCAGCCAGCTCCTGCAGCCCCGCAAGCCCGTCGGTGTCTGCGTTGAACGCAGCCTTGAGGAACCTTATGGCGGTGGGACTCTTCTCCAGGATCTCCTCCGCCCACTTCATCGTCTCTTCCTCGAGCTTGGAGAGGGGGACCACGACGTTGACGAGGCCCATCTGGAGCGCCTCGCGAGCGTCATATCTTCGACAGAGGAACCAGACCTCCTTTGCCTTCTTCAGCCCGACGGTGCGCGACAGGAGGCCGATGCCGAATCCCGCGTCGAAGCTCCCCACCTTGGGGCCGGTCTGACCGAAGACGGCGTTGTCTGCCGCCACGGTAAGGTCGCAAACCAGGTGCAAGACGTGGCCTCCACCGATGGCGTAGCCAGCCACCATTGCGATCACCGGCTTTGGCAGGCTCCGGATCTGCCTCTGCAGGTCGAGGACGTTGAGGCGAGGGACGCCCTTCTTGTCGAGGTAGCCTGCGTGCCCCCTGACGTGTTGGTCGCCACCCGAACAGAAGGCCTTGTCACCAGCGCCCGTGAGGACCGCGACCCCGATGGAAGGGTCGTTTCTCACGATGGCAAACGCCTCGGAGAGCTCGAAAAGCGTCTCTGGTCGGAAGGCGTTCCTAACCTCTGGTCTGTTGATTGTGAGCTTGGCGATCCCGCCCTTCCTCTGGAAGAGGATGTCCTCGTACTTCTTGATCGTCTTCCAGCCGGAGGACTTTCTGACGGTCGTCATCGTTTCGCCTCCGTCCTCCGCGCGGCCCGGCTGACCCGGCCCTCGAGGAAAGCTTCCACTACGTCCCCGAACGCTAACGGCCGCTCGACGTGGACGCAGTGACCCGACCCGTCGACGACCGCGAGTGTGCCGTTAGGAAGACTCCTCTCCATGGCCTCTCCGACTCTCCTGTATTTTTCATCTCTCTCCCCCGCTATCAGGAGGACTGGGATGTCGATACGCTCCAAGTCTCCCCAATGGGAGGGCATCCTTCCTGCGCCTGCGGAGCGGAGGCTCATAGCGATCCCAGCGGCGGAGTTAGACAGGCGCTCCCGCCTGAGCCTCCCAACGACCGCTGTGCCTAGTTTTTTTTGCGCCGCGAACAGGGGCGTGTTCTCCCAGTAGTCGACGAACCACTCGATGCCACGCCTCTCGATGTCAGCGGCGAGCGCATCGTCTCTTGCTCGCCTCTCTTTCCGTTCCGTGGGATCTTGGATTCCCGGAGAGGCGCTCTCGAGTATGAGGCAGCTGAGCCTCTCCTTGTGCTTCAAGGCGAAATCAAGCGCCATCCTCCCTCCCAAGGAGTATCCCAGAAGGGCGACCTTCCTTTTTTCATCTCTCTGGAGGGCATTGGCCATGACATTCGCAAGGGCCATGCGGGTCGCGTCCAGGTCCATAGCGTCCCCTGCAGACCTCCCGTGACCCGGGAGATCGGGCATGATGAGGAAACGTCTCTTTGAGAGCCGCTCGACCAGGGCATCCCAAGTATGGAGAGTCCCTGTGAAGCCGTGAAGGAGGACCAAGGGCTCGTTCCACTTTTCTCCTGCCGTCTCGAACCAGAGGCCGGGCCTTCCCTTCGCAGGCGGCTCAGGCATCATCATCACAGCCTCGCTCTCTCCTTCTCCATGGATCGAGCAGGGAATGACGAGATCGCCTGGAACGCCTCCCGGTGAAGGACCAGGTTGCGCTCCCTCTCGGGTGCCATGAACTCGACGACCCGCAGTCCCCTGCCGGCGAGGGAGGAGGCGAGTGACTTTTCGAACGAGTCCCAGTCGGACACACGATGAAACTCGCCGCCGTAGATCGTCCTTATCCCCGAGAAATCCAGGTCGTGGCTCTCCCCGAAGAGCTGCTCGAAGAGATCATTCGGCAGGGAATGCTGCGCGAGGAAGGAGAAGATCCCCCCTCCCCTGTTGTTGACTATGAGGACGGTCGCGTTGAGTCCATGGAGCTTCGAGGCGAGGAGCCCGTTCATGTCGTGATAGAACGAGACGTCACCGAGTATCAGCAGGACGTCGCCCTCGAGCGCCGACACCCCCATGGCGGTGGAAACGACCCCGTCGATGCCGTTTGCGCCGCGGTTTGCAATGAAGCGGAGGTTCTTGTCGCCTCGCATGAAGAAACAGTCGAGGTCGCGGACCGGCATGCTGCTCCCGACGACGACGGTCAGGGGCGACGAGGGGGCCAGCTTCCTGGATATTTCGTGGAACAGCTTGCCCTCGAACGGCTCTTGCATCTTGTCCATCGTTGCAGCGGCCAGCTCCTTGACTTGCTCGTCTGCGCTCAGCCACTCGTCCAGCCAGTCTTTGCTCGGCGGGGGAAGGCCCCGGAGCGCAGAGCGGAGGCTCGAGATCGAGTGCACGAGCTCGCCGAAGATCATCTTCGAAGCGGCGAAGTCTGGGTCTCGCCAGCCGTCGCCCTCGTCCATGACCACGGTCGTCGCTCCTTCGCAGAACGAGTTCAGCTCCTTCGAGGTGGGCACCTCGCCGAGGCGGATGACCCATTGCGGCCTGTTGGACTCGCTGAAGGCCTTGTTTCGGACGAGGAACTCGTAGCCGGCGACGAGACCAAAGGGAGGGTGGGAATCCTGCCTCAAGTTCGAGAGCACGTCGGGAAGGACCGGCCACATCAGCATCTTTGCGAGCCTCGAGATTTCATCGCGGACAGGCCCTTCATATCGGCCTGGCCCAACGACGATTACACCGCGGGAGTCACTCTTGATCTCCGAAACCATCCGCCTGATGTCCCTTTCGTCGGCCAAGGCCCTCGTCCTGGCGACCGCCACGCCCACATCCGGCGTGCCAGCTTCCTTGGCCCCGCCCGCGAGGAGCGGCTCCCTGAAGGAGAAGTTGATGTGGATTGGGCCGGCTGGCGAGGACACTGCGATGTGTGACGCTCTCGCGCCCACCATGCGAGAGTATCGGTGGAGCTCTGGGAGGTCGGCCGCGACGGGCATGTCCTGGAACCACTTCACGTGGGAGCCGAAGAGCCCTATCTGGTCGATGGTCTGGGCGCCCCCGAAACCCCTCAGCTCGGGCGGCCTGTCCGCCGTGATCACTACGAGTGGGACTCGGCCGAGCTTTGCTTCGACGACCGCGGGTAGAAAGTTTGCGGCCGCGCTCCCTGACGTGCAAACGAGGGCCACAGGAGTCGAAGAGCTCCTGGCCATCCCCAGGGCGAAGAAGGCGGCAGACCTCTCGTCGTAGAGGATCCAGGGCCTTACGGCGTCGGCCCTCCTGACGAAGGCCAGAGCCACAGGAGTCGACCTCGAGCCAGGACAGATCACTACGTTCCTTATGCCGCCGTCGTGGAGCCCGTCGACGAGCGACTGGGAATACTTGTCGAACTCTTCCATGATGCGCCGATCACCTGGGTCCCGGGAGGTCCGGAGGACCTTGGAACAGCGACGCCCTCATCGTCTCCAGCTTCCACCCCGTCTCCTCGAGCTCCTTCTCGGGGACAGAGCTGGCCACGATGCCCGCGCCTGCGTAGATCACCGCCTCGTTGTCCTTGACCAGGCCCGACCTGATCCCGACGACCAGCCGGCCGTCCTGGAAGTCGCCCCTGACGCATCCGACCACTCCGGCGAACCATCCCCGGCTGAACGGTTCCGAGGAGCGAATCCACCGGACCGCGCCTGATTTTGGCTCGCCCGCGATCGCCGGGCTGGGCCAGAGCGAGATGGCAACTGACCAGATGTCCTGGCCTGGCAAGAGTCTAGCCTTTACCGACGTGTAGAGATGTTGGATGTTTGCCAGCTTCTTCAGGGTCGGCGACAGTGCCACCTCTACCTGCGAGCTGAATGGGGAGATCGACCTGACGGCGGCCTGGACGACCACCATGTGCTCGTCCCGCGACTTGATGTCGGCCAGCAGCCTGGCGCCTAGCGCGTCGTCCTCGGCCTCGCCCCGGCCCCTTGGAGCGGAGGCGGCCAAACAATCTACCTCCACCGCTCCGTCTCTGATGGAGAGGAGGTTCTCTGGGGTGGCCCCGAGGAAGACCGAACCCCTTCTCTTCACGGCGAACACGGTCGAATCATGATAGAGCGCGAGCAGCCTCGTCAAGATGGCTGACGGTTGGAGCTTCCCATCGAAGGTCAGCTTCACAGAGCGAGACAGCACCACCTTCTTCATCCTGCCCTGTGAGATCGCCTCCAACGCGTCGTCGACGGTGGACAGCCAGGTGATTTCTGAGGGGATATCCAAGGTACGGCGCAATGTGGGCGCGGCGTGCCCTGTAGCTGCCTCCTCGTCGAGCCTTCTCGCCGCAAGTATTGCGGCGACCAGCCGCCTGTAGTAAGCAGATGCTCTTGCCTTCCTCCTCGCCAGGGGAGAGGCGAGCACGCTGACAGTCAGGGTAGTAGTCTTGCCGCCCTCTGAGACCAGAGTCAGCGCGGGGACTACCCAGCGAGATCGCGGAAGGTCGAGCCAGACGCCGTCACGCTTCCCTCCGATCGACCGGGAGAAAGGCCATCCTCCCATGACCAGCACCTGCGAAGCGACCGCGAGCGGCGCGCCGTCGAGCCCGAGCGCCTTCTTTGCCCTGCTCCGGCTCAGGGAACTGGGCGATGCCGACCCATACTCGCTCGCGACTCCGACTCCAAGCGAGAGCCTCTCCCCTCCGCAGAAGAGATGGATGTCTTCGGTCGGAGAATCGAGGAGCGCCAGGGGAGGGGCAGCCCACTCCAACCGCCTGGAACTGACGTGGATCAGAGTCCTCCCCTCCTTCCGGGCTTGTGCAAAACCCTCGTTTATGGTCCCCAGCACCCATCCGAGCAACTCTTGCTGCGGGTCTAGGAGACTTGAAGCTGCGAGGGGCGGGCCGAGAACGGATTTCATCGTCTTTTCTTCCGTCTTTGCAATTACCACTGGTCAGTGGTATTAAGCGTTTGTGGAGAGCTCTGGACCAAACATTAAAGCCGCCAGCGAGGAAGAATGAGACCAAGGCATTTGAGTCTCAAAGTCACGCTCGTCAGACTGCCCCTCCTCGACCCTTTTTCGTCGAGCTACGGCACGGAGTCTCGAAGGAACGCGCTGATCCTCGAGCTAGACGGGGGGGACGGGATCGAAGCGGTCTCGGAATGCACCACAGACGAGGACCTCCGCTACGGGCACGAGGACAACTCCATCGCGCTTCATCTCATCAAGGACTTTCTGGGGGAGGCCGTCAAAGGAGAGCGCCCGCCCGCCCCCGAGGAGTTCGTGGGACGGGTCAACCGGATCAGGGACCACCAGATGTCCAAGGCCTCGGTCGAGATGCTTCTCTGGGACTACCGCGCGAAGAGCGACGGCCGCCCGTTGGCAGAGGCTATGGGCCGCCCCAGAGGATATGCGGAGGCCGGCGTCTCGCTAGGAATAGCAAAGACGGAGGTCATGGTCGACCGAATCGGCGCGGCCCTGGACCGCGGATACAAGCGCGTAAAGGTCAAGATAGAGAAGGGAAGAGGGCACGAGATTCTGAAGGCCGCGAGGGACAGGTTTCCGGAGGCTCCTTTGAGCGCAGACGCAAACGGATGCTTCGACATCCAGAAGGACTTGGCGGAGCTGAGGAGGATAGACAGGTTCGACCTCCAATATCTTGAGCAGCCGCTTGGATTCGACGACATCCTCGACCACGCAGAGCTGGCCAAGAAAGTCTCGACGCCTATCTGCTTGGACGAGTCGATAACGACGACTGAGAGGGCGAGGCAGGCGCTGGAGATTGGCGCGGCGAGTGTCATCAACGTCAAGCCTGGTCGGGTCGGCGGCATCAGCGCCGCCATGGAGATAGCTCGGACTACGAGGAAGGAGAGGTGTCACGCCTGGGTCGGCGGGATGCTGGAGACGGGCGTCGGGAGGGCGTTCAACGTCGCGCTCGCGTCGCAGGAGCTCTTCGACTATCCCGGAGACACCTCGCCGAACGACCGCTACTGGGAGAGGGACATCGTCAGGAACCCGTTCGTGATGGAGGCCGGCAGGATCAGCCCGAACGCGGGGCCTGGCGCAGGAGTCGAGCTGGACAGGGCCTTTCTTGCAAAGGCGACCGTGAAGAGCTGGAAGATCTTCTAGTTCAGCTTCCTTTCGATACGAACGCCTGGACGTGCTTGTTGAACTCGGGCGCGTTCTCGAACTGGGGGAAGTGCCTCGCGCCGGGTATCTTGACCATGTCGCAGTTCTTGATTGCGCTGGCGGTCAGCTCGCCTATGCGCCTGAGCCAGAGGGCGCTCTGCTCGCCGTTGACCACCAGCGTCCGGCACGATATTTTTGCCATCCGTGCTTTGGACGCCGGGAGCCTCGTCCTGAGCTCGGCGACGGTCTTCGCGTCGTCCACCATCATCTTCCTCTCCTCCTCAGGCAAAGCCGCGAAAGCACCAGCCTTGTCCTGGATGCCGTCCACGTTGAGCTGGGCGGCCCTTTCATACTGGCCTGCGTCGAGGGCTCTCAGGGAGGGAGTCAAGGAGCCGGACTGGAACCTTCTCGCCGAGAGGGCCACGGAGGGGCTTCGGAGGAGCAGCGAGAGCATCTGGCCGGCGCTGTTCGGGTTCTCCACCAGAAGGGTCGCGATGGCTGGCTCGACCAAGACCAAGGTGCGGACCATGTCGGGTAGGTCTGCGGCGAGGTATGCGGCGATGAACCCTCCGTAAGAATGCCCCACAAGGTGCACCGGGCCGAGGCCGAGGTTCTCGATTAGGCCTCCCAGGTCGGCCGCGTTGTTCTCGATCGTGCTGTCTGTCACGTCGCCTTTCCGGTCGTTCGGGGCGGCGTAGCGCCTGCTGTAGGCTATGGTTGAGTACCCACTTGAGAATGCCTCCACCTGGGATTTCCACGCCCGGTAGTCGGTCGGGATCCCGTGGGAGAAGACCATCGGCTCGCCATTTCCGGTCATCTCGTAATAGAGCGAGACGCCTCCGACGTCGATGACTGGCATTCGACACAATGCTCGTCCCGCGACCTATAAGGGGTTCGAAGCTATCTAGCGGTGGAATACCTGCGAAGTAAGAATCAGCTTTCCGGGGTTGCAGCTACGATCGATATGCGCGCCCCGTCTGGATCTCTGACTATCATAGCCCCTTTTTCCGTCAGAGGATCGTCGAACTGCCCCTCCAGGGCCTTGAGGACGCCCTTGTCGGGCACGATGACCTTGACCTCCTCGAGGCCCGCTTCTCCCTCTCTGTGAGGGCTGCCGCCTAGGCTGTGCCAGGTGTTCAAACCGAAATGGTGGTGGTACCCTCCAGCAGACAGGAAGGCCGCACCAATAGGCCCTAGGTTCATCATGATGTCCAGTCCGAGCTTCTCGTTGTAGAATCTCACCGACCTTTCCAGGTTCGTGACCCGGAGGTGGACGTGGCCGATCCTGGCCCCCCTCGGGAAGGCAGATGGGCTCGTCTTTTCCCTCGCGCTCAGCTGCGCGAGGACGGAATCGATGTCCAGAGGTTGTGTCAGGGGGGCGATGAGGGAGGCGTCCCCCGTGGCGGCGAACTCCGCCGAGATCTTTCTCCACTCCGGCCACTGGCTCCTGGGCCTGTCCGCGTAGATTTCGATCCCGTTCCTCTCGACGTCGTGCAGGTACAGAGACTCGCTCACCTGGTGGTCGGCGAAGCCCTCGTATTGCAACCCCTTCTCTCCTAACGCCACGAAAGTCGATGCCAGGCTCTTCCTGTCGGGGACGAGGAAGGCGTAGTGGTAGAGTCCTGCGGCCCCTTTGGGAGGCTGCTTCGCACCCTGATCTCCCTTGAGGACAAGGAGAGGCTCCGCCGGATTGCCCCCGAAGCCGAGCTCGACGGTCTCAAGGTCGTCGTTTCGGTCCCTTCCCTTGCCCCCGATGCGAAGGCCCATCACGTTCGTGTAGAACCGCAAGGCCGTGGGAAGGTCACGGATGCGCAATGTCGGCGCTCCCAGCCTCATTGCGCCGTGCATCTGGAAAGCGGGCGCTCCCAGGCCGCCATGCCCTGCGTTCGCCCTCGGGGTCGCGCTCACCGAGAGGTCCGTTTTCTCCGTCGCACGACTCGCGTTCATCGCGTTACTCCTCCGACGCGGTTTCTTTCCTCCGTTTCATGGCCGCGACCGCCTCTTCAAAGTCGCGCATAGTGATCGTAAGGCTAGCGGCCCCCGCATCGGGGTCCTTCGAGTCTTGCTTGAGCTGTTGCTTGATCGCCGAGATAGCCGCGGCGTTGGCCATCGAGGCAAGGTCAGCCCCGGTTGCCCCCTCTGTCAAGTCTGCCAGCTTTATGAGGTCCACGTCTTTAGCCAGCGGCTTCTTCTTCGTGTGAATTTTTAGTATCTCGATCCTGCCGTTCTTGTCGGGCGGCGGGACCCTCAGTATCCGGTCGAACCGGCCAGGCCGGAGCAACGCCTCGTCGATGATGTCGACCCTGTTGGTGGCCCCGAGGACGACGACTCCCTTCAGCTCCTCGAGCCCGTCCATCTCCGTGAGGAGCTGGCTGACCACCCGTTCTGTGACCTGGTTGCCTCCTTCGCCTGACTTCCTCCTCGGGGCTACCGCGTCGATCTCGTCGAAGAATATCACGCATGGGGCCGCGGCGCGGGCCTTCCTGAACACCTCCCTCACTCCCTTCTCGGACTCGCCGACCCATTTCGAGATGAGCTCGGGGCCCTTGATGCTGATGAAATTGGCCTCGCTCTCGTTGGCGACGGCCTTTGCAATCATTGTCTTTCCGGTCCCGGGGGGACCGTAGAGCAGGATGCCCTTCGGCGGAGTGACATCTCCCTTCTCGAAGAGCTTCCCGTACTTCAAGGGCCACTCGACAGCCTCCGTAAGCTCCTCTTTGATGCCGGTGAGCCCCCCGATGTCGTCCCACTTGACGTTGGGAGCCTGGACGAGCACCTCCCTAAGCGCGGAAGGCGTGACCTCCCTGACGGCATCCTGGAAGTCCTGCATCCTTACCTTGATCTTGTTGAGGGTCTTCGGAGGGACTGTCGTCTTCTCGAGGTTGATCTCCGGAAGGACCCTCCTCACGGCGAGGAGCGCCGCTTCCTTGGCCAGCGCTTGCAGGTCGGCGCCTACAAAGCCGTGTGTGACCCTCGCCATCTCCTCCAGCTTGACGTCCTCCTCCAGCGGCATGCCCCTCGTGTGTATCTGGAGGATCTGCAGCCGGCTCTTCTCGTCGGGGATTCCGATCTCTATTTCCCTGTCGAACCTGCCGGGGCGGCGAAGTGCAGGGTCGAGCGCGTCGGGCCTGTTCGTCGCACCTATCACGACTATCTTGCCGCGGGGTTCGAGCCCGTCCATCAGCGAAAGGAGCTGCGACACTATCCTCTTTTCGAGCTCTCCGGAGACCTCCTCCCTCTTGGGAGCGATGGAGTCTATCTCGTCAATGAATATGATGCTTGGCGCGTTCTCCTGTGCTTCTTTGAAGATGCCCCTGAGCTTCTCCTCGCTCTCTCCGTAGAACTTGCTCATTATCTCCGGCCCTCCGATCGAATAGAAGTTCGCGTTCGTCTCGTTCGCGACGGCTTTCGCAAGGAGCGTCTTGCCGGTCCCGGGAGGCCCATAAAGTAGCACTCCTTTGGGCGCTTCTATGCCGACCCGCTCGAAGATCTCCGGGTGCCTGAGCGGGAGCTCTATCATCTCCCGGATCTTCTGGACCTCCTTGGTGAGGCCGCCGATGTCTTCGTAGGTGATCCTCGGGACGCCCGTGTTCAGGGGCTTGCGGACCGTCCCCAGGCGGAACTCGGTGTCTAGGGTCACGAGCGCGGCGCCCGAAGGC
This sequence comes from Nitrososphaerota archaeon, assembly GCA_027886925.1. Next base: position 4,600 of record JAPCJN010000001.1, on the reverse strand, counting down.
GTGGTCGCCTCGACATGGAAGTCGACCTTCCTCCCCATGATGTTCAGTGGCAGCGAGTCCCCCTTGGTCATCACGTGGTTCTGGAGCACCTCTGGCAGCAACTCCTCCAGTCCCTCGAAGTTGAGAGGTTCCGTAGGTGCGAGCACTATCTCCTTAGCCTCCTTGCCTTGCGCCTGCGCTATCGTCACTGTGTCGTCGATTCCGACCCCGATGTTGTTCCTCGTGTAGCCGTCGATTCGGATGAGCCCGCGGCCGTAGTCCTCTGGGTATCCGGTCCAGAGCACCGCGTAGCTCTTCTTCCCTTTTCCGGTGATCTCTATGATATCGCCGCCCGTCAACCCGAGCGACTCCATCGTTTCAGAATCTATCGCGGCCAGTCCGTGACCGACGAGTCTCGAACTGGTCTCTGCGACACGCAAAGAGACGGCCTTCGGCATCGCCCTGCAAACAACCTCGAAAGATAAAAACCTCCCTAACGATGATCGGATGAGATGACAGCCGCGAAGAAGGCTTCGAAAGGGAGGCTCGCCTTTGTCGTCCAGAAGCACGAGGCCACCTCGCTCCACTACGACCTTCGGCTTGAGATAGGAGGGGTCATGCCGTCGTGGTCCGTACCCAAAGGGCCGACGCTGGACAGCGGCGTCAAGCGCCTCGCGCTTCCGACTACAGACCACCTCATGGGGTATCGGCACTTTGAGGGAGTCATCCCGAAAGGCAGCTACGGCGCGGGGCCCGTGATGATATGGGACGAAGGGACATACAATCCGGAGGTCGAGGAGGCTAAAGGCGTCAGAAGGGAGGTAGTCGCGAGCAAGGCCGAGGCGGAGCGCGCCGCTCGGAAGAGCATGGAGGAGGGCAACCTGAAGTTCCGTCTCTACGGGAAGAAGCTGTCGGGCTCGTTCGCGCTCGTCCGCACGAATGGGTTTGCCGGGAAAAATACGTGGTTGTTGATCAAGCACCGGGACGAGAGAAGCCAGCCAGGTTACGAAGCGAAGGACTATGACTTCTCCGCGGTCAGCAACAAGTCGATTGCCCAGATAGCTTCGCAGGAAGAGCTCGGCTAGAGCTCGGCTGGAGCGTCGTCAAGGACTAGGTTGCTGACCGGGAACGAGGAGCCTTCTGACCTCGGTGACGGGGATGTTGAGCTCCGTGGCGAGAAGCGCAACGGAGATGTTAGTGACCTTTTGGGTCATCTCGGAGAGGACAGACCTCGAGTACCTGTCGTAGTCCATAGCCTCGGACCACTTGTCAGAGAACTGGTTCAGGAACATCTCGGCAAGCCCTTCGGAGGCTATCATGTAGCCCTCCCCGGTATGGGCGTTTTCCGCGACCGCGCTGGGAAGCCCGATCACGTTGTACTTGCCGTCGACGACCGTATACCTAAAGTCGCTCACGACGAGGCTCGGGTGGAACCTCACCTCCGCCCCTGCCTCCCTGTATCTGTAGGCGACGCTGAGCCTCGCCGTCGCCTTTGGCATCAGGTACTGGACTACGACGCTCCTTTCCTTCGCCAGCCTGATCTGGTCGATGACCTTCTCGACGAACTGCTCTTGCTCGGCGTTGGAGGGCGGCGAGCCCTTGATCGAGCCGCGGATCGATTTCGTCGCTGTCTGCATGCCCAGCAAGACGTAGCTGAAATATTCCTGCCTCGAGAGCATCTTGGCCGTCCGGGCCATCTCCTGCAAAAGGTGGCTCCTCCCCTTCTCTTCCCGCCTCCCCAGCACAAGCAGCAACAGCGTGGGGACGAGCAATATGAGCTCCGTCAGCAGCAAGAGCGAGTTGATGTCGAGGCCCATGCGAAGAACGCCCTAATCGACCTCGATGATAATTACTTATTGGTGTGCGGTCTCACTCGAACCCAACGTCTCTTGGATGCACGGAGCCCTCGCCGAGCTGTTGTTGCTGTTGTCGTCAGTCCTGTAGCGCTAGTTATTGAGCCGCACCCGAATGAACGGCCAGGGATTACCCTTAAATGTGGCAGGCGGTGTTTCAAGACCAAAGGCAGATTCGGTTCGATGCAAAAACTGGGGACGAGGGAGGAAGAGGAGCTGGTCAAGGAGATTGAAACCTATTGCAACATAGCTAGAGCAAACGGCAGCTTTCTGTCGATGGATGACCTCCTCCAGCTGACTGCGGTCGATGCCAGTGAGGCCGAGGTCGAAGAGGCACTCAGAGCCAGTCCCCAGCTCAGGTCGAACCTGGTTTTCTCCTCCGGGTACATAATCGGAAAACCAGATGATCCGGAGTCACAGCAGGTCGAAAAAGCAATCCAGGAACAGGTAGAGAGCAAGAGAAGAGCGATCTCCAACCTCACGGCGGCGAACGACTTCGCCAGGTTGCTGGGCGATAGGGCCAGCCTCGTCGCCGTCGGCGGGACTAGTTCATATCTCTCTGCGGGCGCGAAGGACGACATCGACCTGTTCTGCATCACAAAAAGGGACGCGATGTGGATTTTCATGCTAGAGTCCCTCGTAAAGGCGAGGGTCTATGGGGCGATGCGGAAGGTGACGCCGCAGCTCTGCTTCAGCTTCATCATGGACGAAGGATGGGCCGAGAGGGAGTTCAGGAAGCCCCAAGATGCCATATTTGCCCGCGACGTACTCACATCCAAGGTCGTGAGGGGAATCGGCGTCTACAACGCGGCCCTGAGGAGTGCCCCATGGATGGACAGTTTCTTCCCCAGACTATATCGCATGCGGATCGAGTCTACGCTCCTCAAGGAGCCGGGCCACGACGGCGGGACAGCGGACAGGAGCCGAGTAGGGAGCAGCGCGAGCAACCCGTGGCGGAAGGTCGTCAACTCCTTTCTGTGCGCAACCCTTGGCTCTTACATCTTGCTCAAAGCGTGGCTTTTGAACAGGAGGTTCGCGAAGGAAGGGCGGATCGAGCCTATTTTCACGACAGACATCGGGGCGGATCACTGTGTCTACGAGTCGAACAAATACAAGAAAATAAGGCGGATGTACAGCCCCCTTCATGCTCGTTAGCCAAGCCATAAGGACATGATAGAAGACGCAACCGACGCGAGCGAGGATAAAGGGAGGCCCACATTGGGGGCGCTCGAGAGGAGCGATCGGGGGCTGGGATGGTATTGTCACTTGAGATTCCGGACTATGAGACCTACGATTACTCCACAGTGTGGCAAGGACGGGACGTCGAAGACTGGGCGGAGAAGGAGCTGGTGAGGAGATGGGCTGCGAGCTCGACGCCGCGAGAGAGCGCGCTCGACCTCGGTGGCGGGTATGGTCGGATCACCAAGGTTCTCGAGCCTTACTTCCAGAGCGTCTTCATGCTCGACTATTCTCTGAGCAACTTGAGAAGGGCGTCGTCTTCGCTGAAGAAGACGACGATGGTGAGGTGCACCCTGAACACGCTGCCTTTCGAGGACAACACGTTCGACTTTATCACCTTGGTAAGGGTGATGCAACACATCCCGTGGCCAGACAGACTCCTCGCGGAGGTCTCACGAGTTGGGAGGAACGGAGGGACATTCGTGCTCGGCATCGCGAATGAGAGGTTCACTGGATATGGCGGAGTCACTCAGCACTCTCTTGCCTGGACGACCCCTCAAGGCCACAGGGTCTACACGACTCCCCTGTCGCGATACGGCAGTGACTCCCTCAGGCGCGTCGAGATACGGGGCGTTGGGGTGTTCGACAACAGAATCGGGCGAAAGTTCAGGCGTTTTTCGCCGCTCTCGACGCTCGACGTCATGACGGGCAGGTTGTGGCCGATCAAACGGATGCTTTTCGTCAGGTTCAGAATCGAAAAGAAGAGCGGAGCGAACGATTCTCGTGTGCCCAGCGTGAGGTGCATCTGCGGAGGAAGAATAGCGACCACCGAGGGCCACTGCAGTAAATGCGGCCGCAACTACGGCGGGGGGAAGATAATCGACCTAGTCTCGGAACGGGGGAGCGCGTGACGTCTTGACCGGCGGGACTCACGTCGCTGAGACGACCTCGAAGGTGGCCGGGTACCTTATCGGCTTCGCCAAGAGGGTGATCCCGAGATCAGCACTTCCCGGGATGACCCGCCTCTTCGACCGTTTGACAAACGCGTGCGAAAGGCTGTTGGGATGGAGGCACGCAGACGACTACCTCACCCCGCCGCTGCGGATCAGGTTGCACATCGGGCCGTTCCTCGACCCTCGGCTCTTCAAGTTCGCCGGGGAAGAGAATGTCGCGGCCTTCCGCGAGCTTGCGGGCCTTCGCCCGGACGCCAAATTCCTCGATATCGGTTGTGGTTGCGGCAGGATCGCCAGCGTGCTGACCAAATATTTTGACTCCAACGCGGGATACGAGGGATTCGATGCCTCGAGGAAGCCGGTGGAGTGGTGTCAGAAAGAGATAACACCGCGGTTCCCCAACTTCCGCTTCCGGGCGACCGACACCTTCAGCCAAAGATACAACCCTTCGGGCGATTCGAGCGCTTCCAAACTTGCCTTCCCTTATCCTGACGACAAGTTTGACTTTGTGTTCGCCGGGTCCGTGTACACGCACATGCTCCCCGAGGAGATCCCGAACTATCTCTCTGAGACGAGGCGCGTCTTGAAACCGGGAGGAATTACGTTCGCCACCTTCACCCTTCTCAACGAGACGAC
>JAPCJN010000147.1:1492-4075 GCA_027886925.1 Nitrososphaerota archaeon | reverse complement strand
GAGAAGAACCCGTGGTTCCTTATCCCCACCACGTCGCACCGCTTCAGAGACTCCTCTATCGCCCTGGCGCCTGTCTCTCCGGGGACGGCGAAGCCAATTACCTCGAGCCTCTTTATCATGACCGCGTGCTCCGGAGTCATGCTTGGCACCGTGATCCCGGAGGTGATGAGCGCTACAGCCGTCGGCGGGTGCCCGTGTACCACGGCCGCCACGTCCTTCCTGACCCTGTAGGCGGCCAGGTGAGTAGGGAGCTCGCTCGAAGGCTTTCCCTCACCGATGACCTTCCCCTCCAGGCTCACTCTGACCAGGTCTCCTTCGGCAAGGCCGCCTTTGAAGTATCCCGCCGGCGTGATCAGTATCCGTGTCTTCGACGGTAAGAGCACGCTCGCATTGCCGCCCACCCCTGAGACCAGCCCCCTCTCATACAGCCTCCTTATGGTGCGTGCGAGGTCGCTCTCGAGCCGCGCAAGTCTGTCCATTTTGGAAGCGAGCAACAGAGTCATCTATTAAATTACAACAGTCGTCAGTTCGCTCGATTTGATCGCGGGTCATGCGGTCCGAAGTTTCATTCTCGGCGGAGGTGCAGTAACCATGGGCACGTTGGCGTCATCTTTTAGTGCCAAGCTTGCCTTCCCCATCTGCCACCTCGGCGAGGGAAAGAAGGAAAATGCCCGGCGGAGGCCCGACGAAACCCCGAATCGATTTCTTCAGAGCGCTTTAAGAAGAAGTTGACGCTATCTCGCATATTGATATGGAATCCTCCGCTCAACGCAACTTGGAACTCATGAAGACCCTGGACGATGCTTGGAATGCCGGGCCTGCAAGCGCGCTCTGGGAGACGTTCAGAAAGCGCCATACCGAAGACGTCGCTGTATACTGGCCCGGCCAACCGGAGCCAACAAGAGGACGGCACGACCATGACCTGGAAGCCGTCGAATTCTTCAAGACCTTTCCAGACAACCATCTGATCAACAACCCATACAAGATCTTCTTCGGTCAGGGCGACTACACCTGCACCGTGGCAGACTTCTCGGGCACCATGAATGGGCCGATGAAGGCCGCCGGTGGCAAGGTGATCCCTCCGACGAACAGGAGCTTCCATGTGGAGTTCTGCACCATTGCACACTGGAATGACAAAGGAGAGATTCTCGAGGAGCGCCTCTTCTACGACCTAGTCGGATTGATGAAGCAGATAGGGCTGTCCTAAGAAGGAAGAGAGGCCTCAAGCATCGAGCTCAACAAGACGCCCGGCGGAGGCGCAACGAACCCTAGGCACGGCGCAGTCTCCCTCTCGCAAAAAATATATCGCCCGACATCGCCTGACGATTCGTGAAAGTCTTCGTCTTTGTCAATCTGAGCCTAGACGGGGTAATGCAAGGGCCGGCAACGCCTGACGAAGACACCAGGGACGGCTTCAAGGGCGGCGGTTGGGGGGTGCCCTATGCTGCGATGTCGTCGGCGGGCGAAGCAATGGCGAACGTGGGCGGCCTGCTTCTGGGTCGGTGGACCTACGAGGCGTTCCACGCCGTCTGGCCTAAACGAAGCGACAGTCCTTATTCGGCGTGGATGGACAACATCACGAAGTATGTCGCGTCAAGGACGTTGAAGGAGCCGCTCCCTTGGAAGAACTCGATCCTCCTCAAGGGCGACGCCACAGAGGCTGTGGCGAGGCTAAGGAAGGAGCCGGGGAAGGACATCGTGATAATGGGCAGCGGAGCGCTGGTTCAATCCTTGATGCAACGCAACCTTGTGGACGAGTACGTGCTTCTGATTCATCCGCTCGTGCTGGGCACGGGACGCCGCCTCTTCACCGACGGCGGGGCGGCCGCCTCTCTAAGTCTCGTAAGTTCCAAGACGACAGACAAAGGTGTCATCATCGCAACCTACCGGCCTGTTGAGCCCCATGTCTGACAGCATCAAGTCCCTCCTGAAGGCCCTCGTTGCTGGCACGGCTATCGGCTTTATCGTCTTGGGGCTCTTCACGTTAGCGGGCGTCATCACGGGTCTTCTCGGGCTCCCTTTGAGGCTGGCCCTGCCACAGGTGCTGAGGTTGATGGGAGGCGCAATACTCCTCGCGGGTCTCGGACTCGCCCTGTGGCTCTTCAAGTACAGGAGCCCCCAGACCATGATCGTATCCACCTACTACACGTTCGTGAAGATGTTCACTCGAACCCCTGCCTCCAAACTCGTAGGCCGGACCGAACCACTGGTTGTGAAAGGCCCGCAGAAGTACGTCAGAAACCCGCTCTACCTGGCGGCCACTTCCATCTTCCTCGGTTGGGCCTTTCTCACGGGCAGCACATCTTCGTTCGTCGGGGTAGGATTCGTCCTGCTCTGGTTCAGGTTCGTGCAAATCCCGTTCGAGGAGAAGGAGCTGCAAGTCATTTTCGGCGACCAATATTCAAGATACTCCAGAGAGGTTCCGATGCTGATTCCGTTCCCCAACCGAAGGTCGCGCTGAAGGGTGGGTCCCTGAAAAGCGCGCAAGGGCGACCAGCTCAGCCCGTCCGCTACCCATAGCTCAAGGTGTGGGTGAAATGCCCGGCGGAGGCGCAACGAACCCCATGCATGGCGACAAGCCCT
>JAPCJN010000147.1:0-1392 GCA_027886925.1 Nitrososphaerota archaeon | reverse complement strand
AGAGTCAGCGAGAGCTCTGGATGCGACTTCGGACCAATAGCTCGCGAAGACGCACTATAGAATTATACAGCAACAATAGCAAGGCGCGGCAGATTCTTGCCCGTCGACGTCGCACAACTGAACAACTTTTACCAGCGCTTAAACCGAGCAATCGGCAATCCAACAATCCCTTCAGACTCGGACAAAAGAATCCTAGAACAGCTGGAAACTCTGAAAGTCGGCAATCCGCTGAATGCGACTTACCGGGCAACTGAGAGACGACCTCACATTTGCGGAACGCCTCCCGAGAGAACCGTAGTCGAAGTTAGAACGAAGGGCGCGGTTACTGCCTTGACCTATTGGTATTACTGGAAATACGACCGCTTTCCAGGCGACCATGTCGATTGGGAGCCTCTGACATTGTTATACTCGCTGGATACCTTAACGACAATCTACGGCAGGGTCCACGATGGTCTGGTTCAGTTTACTCCAGATCCAATGCTAGCCAACCAAGTAGTGTTCTTCTACTCGGTAGGGCATACACCAATCGTCAAAGTCCAAGACGAGCATCACGGCGTTCTACTGAGTGCAGTCAAGGATGGCCAAGACGGCAAGCGGTCCGCTTGGATAGCACTTTGTTACAATCGAGCGCGGAGCAACGGTTGGATCGCTAATCAGCAGGATCCGCTAGTTGCGGTGGGCGCGCCCGTGCTCGATAGCATGAATTGGAGTGCCTGGGGGAAACACTCCGTCTACTTTAGGATTTGACTCTGCCTTTTCTCAAGGTCGCCGACGAAGAATGCTGCCTGCAATTTCGCCGCCTCGAAATCTTGACCCGAAAGAGATTTCAGCCCCAAGAGCGTGCTCAGCAGCTGTCCGTCAGCTTCGACGGAGCCGTATTCGTCAAATTTCGACATGTAAGACTCAAATCTCTTGGTCAATGAAATCGACTTGTCGAATGCCGAATCGTAGAGATCCTTTGTCGGCGCTTCCGCTGCGTAACGAATGTTTTCGACCAATCTACCCAGGAAGTCATGGAACATGTTCAGAGTTTCTTTCTTATTGCCTTCCCAGTCCACTGCGATTGGATCGACGGATTTGATCACGCCCCCCGCACCTGCAATCGCCGCTCTCGCTTTGGGTAAATAATCGAGAGGCAAAACAATAGTCGCCCTCCCAAGCTTTTGAAATGGTATTCCGTGAAGCAAACCAACTATTGGTTTGTGACGATAGGTCTTTGTTCCGCTCTTCGTTTGCCACCCTTTGTAGCCGAATAGATTCTTGGTTATCGTCACGTTCGCAGTGCGCGAAGCATACGTCACCTTTACCATCTTTTCAGTAGCCGTCACCGTCTCACCGGACGCATGCTCTATGCGTTTGATATTAATTTGTTATGTACCGTAATAACAGTTC
>JAPCJN010000028.1:5300-19943 GCA_027886925.1 Nitrososphaerota archaeon | reverse complement strand
TGAGGAACTCCCGGATCCGCACGCGCCTCCCCAGTTGCCGGCGGTCAGGTAGGCTCCCCAGACTATCAAGACGAAGGTGGAGGCGATCGTCGCGTAGACCAGGTATTTCCCGGGGTTCATCCAGTCGGGCACCTCAGAGCAGGACGCTGACGCACGCCAGCACGAAGATGACCGCGAGATATGGGCTCGAGAACTTGAAGGCCAGCAAGGCGTTGCTCTTCGTCGGCGCGATCAGCAGCTTGATGTTGGTCGCCAGCAGGAGGAGGTCGAAGATGAAGGCGATGACAAGATAGACCACTTCGCCCGTCCCTGCCAGATAGAGGTAGAACAGGAGGCTGATCGGGATCAGGAGGAGCGTGTTTGCGACGATGAACTTGGCGGCCTTCTTCTCTCCCACGACGGACGGGAGCATCGGTATCCCGGCCGCAGAGTAGTCCTCCTCCGTGATTACCGCGAGGCTCCAAAAGTGGCTCGGAGTCCAGACGAAGACGAGCGCCGCGAGGACCCATGCTATCAGCGGGTCGGCCGTTGTGACCGCGTACCACCCGGCGAGGGCCGCGCAGCTTCCGGCGAAGCCACCCAGCACGATGTTCCAGGTCGTCCTCGGCTTCAGCCAGACCGTGTAGATCGGGACGTAGACGATTGCTCCCAGCGCTATGAAGAGCGTCGCCAAGGGCGTCAGGGTGACGTAAGCTATCAGCAGACCCAGACCGAAGAGCGAGAGCGCGAACGCGAGCGCCCTTCTCGGCTGGATTATCCTCTCGGCCGGAAGCGGCCTGTTCCGTGTGCGCTTCATCTTCGAGTCGACGTCGATCTCAAGATAGCTGTTCATCGCCAGGGACCCTAGCGTCGAGAGCGACCCCGCGAGGAGGAGGCCTACCAACGTGATAAGGGGTGGAATCGACCGCGCCGCTATTATTGCCGAGGCGACAGCTACCAGTATGAGCAGCCAGACTATCTTGGGCTTGGTGAGTGCAACATAGTCTCTTAGGCTCAAAGAAAACCGAATCCTTTCGCGCGCTTTTCGCTCGGCTTTTAACGGTTTCCCGCTTCGAGCCGGATGTCCTTTGCGAAGTGGACAGAAAACGACGACGCTCCGCGTGCTGCCGCCTCCCTGGCCCTCCTGACGCGCGTGGCGAAGAAGAAAGGCATCACTGCGAGGAGCGGGATGCTCACGGCGATGAAGAGCGTCTGATAAGGCGCGAGCACGACCGCCAAGGAAGTCGCCCCAATCCCTCCCACAGACTCCGCAAGGAAGAGGCCAGCGCAGGTAGGACAGGCCGTAAAGAGACCTACCGCCGCGCCACAGGCCACCATCCACCTTCCTGTCAGCTTCGCCACAGTGTTCCTCACCGAGAACAGCGCTATGGCTACGTTGAGCCCGACGAGCGGTGGCACGATGAATAGCAGGAGCAAGCTCAACGGGACAATCTGGACCGCCAGGTGGGCGGAAGGGGCGAGATAGAGCGTCAGTTCAGGCATGGTGCCGACGACGCCGCAGCAAGGGACGTAGTTCCACGTCGCAGAAGTCACCCCGTAGGTCGAGGCGAAGTCCACTGACGGCTGGTAGACGAGGATGCTGGATGCGACCGCGTAGAGGAGGCCGTAGAGGAGCGTCGCGACTACAGCCACCCTGAGCAGTCGCCGGTCCGCAATGGCGCTGCCAATGATCGAAAGCAAAGACGACGAGGGCCTAAGCTTTGCTGCGTCGGTCGCAGAAGACTTGTCCCGCAGGACACGGTATGCGAGAAAGAAACCTAGCAGCAGCAGGAAGAGGGCGATGGTCTCCGCAAGATAGAATGAAAGAATGAACGAGACGTCGTTCTTCGAATTTCCGAAATATAGCCCGTTAATGTTCCATTCGAACATATTGTAGACCACGACGGAGGTGCCAAGGAGCATGGAGCCTATGGCAGCCGTCCCCCGGAACGATGGCCTGAACATCTGGAGTTCTCCCTTACGTCACCCTTCTTGTCTTTATCCGTTTGGGGAGCGCAACAGGTCAGCCGATCGGCTTACTTCATCGCCTTTCGCAGCTTGTCTCTTTGTCCCGTTAACCCGGGGACCCAGAAAACCACGGATGCGGCTATCAGACCGGCGAAGTAAAGGAACAGGTTCACGCCCGTCACGGCGCACAATACGGCCCACGTCGATTCGACGACGACCATGACGATGATGACGATGAACAGTCTTTCCATGGCTTGCCTACATCGGGCGGGAGGAGCAGTGTTACTTAACTCTGGTTGGGCGCGCCATGAGCGGCTTCTTGCATGAAACGATTTTGGAGGCTGTGCAAGTCCTGAGTAGTCTGTCGGGGTGATGGAACCAATTGCAGAATATTATCCACTGGAGGGTTTCCTCGTCACTTGTTCGCGTCTTGGGTGCCCACGGGCCTCATTGACGCTGTCGTGACATGAAACGCCCGGTCTCTCTCAGTCTTCGAGGGAGTCGTCCTCATCATATCCTTGGAATCTTCTTCCTCTCGACGTTGGCTAAGAGGAGCGCAAGAAGCGAGCCCATACCGCAGTTTAGACAAAGGCGCGGCTTTCAAGGACCTCTTCTTGGGACGAGGTCAGACTTGGGGCCTTGACGCGCCTATAACCTGAACGATACATTGCTCCTCAATGTTTATTAAAAAATGGTCCGCCTCACGTCTGCGACAGCTTCTTTGAAGAGCCCGTCACTCTGTGGCATTGGAGGGGGTCCGCGGTTAGTGGCAGGTGGATTGATGACGCGGGTGGTCGCGGATTCGTCCGTAGGCACCCGCGGCAGGGAGACGATCGAGGTCGGATGCTCGATGGCAATGTCTCCGCGGCTGGCCATCACCCCGGCTTCGTCACGACTTCCACAAAGGTGAGGACGTTGGGAGCGCAGATCAGAGCGACCCTAGGAGGCTTCTTGGTTGTCGCCTTCCTCGCGGGATCGATCTTCGGCATCCTCACTCTGGCGCAGTCGCAGCCATTGGATTCTCTGGCCACTCCGACCAAAGTCAGCAAAGAAGAAATCGAGGCGGTCGCGGCGATTTTTTTGGTTTGGGTCGCAGTCTTGCAGCCCGCCAGAGACGCGCTGGACAGAAGCAAGTCGTCCATCTCCAGACTGCTAAGAATAAAAGTGGACCTTCCCAGATCAATCCGAGCCATCGCCTTGGCATTGTTAATTTTCGGTTCGTTCGCTTTTGCGTTCTGGTCCATAGCTGACGTGCTCGGCGGATACAACGGGTACGGTTACAGCTTCTCCACGTATCCCATCCTACCTCTCATATACCACAATACGATCGGTTTGGTACCCTACCTCAGCTCGCAGGACAAGGGGACCCAAGCATCATTCTACTTCAGTCTGGGCATATTAGGGCTCATAGCCTTCAGGTTGAATCGAGGAATCGGCGCAGCCCTGAAAGACGCCATAACACTCTTTGCCGCTCCTTGCCTGGTCCTGTTCGAACTCGCAATATGGAACTATGCCCCAGAGGACATGACGTGGCACGTGACGGACTATCTGTGGATGGGCGGCGTCGCGGATGGCGGATGGAGGGCGTTTGACAACGGAGGAGCGTACCTCGTCAGCAATTGGCTAGTCTTGTTCGTCGCGCTTTTCTTTGTAGCCACAAGAATACCATGGATCTCTTTGCCTTCCAAGATGCTCTGGCAGCGCAGGCGGACTGAACTCCAAGAGAACAATGCGATCATCCCGGTCGCAAGGGCGAGTGCGTCCGTGGGATTTGGGGGTCCCCTCGGATGGGGCCCGCAAAGAAGGCCGCAATCCAGCGATATTCGGGATGGATGAGAGACCGGTGCTCGGGCGCCCATCCAGGGAACGATCAGAACCTGAGTGCAATCGAGCCATGTGGCCCGCGGTCGTCATCCCTCAAAGGAGTCCAAAGCCGCCCCTTTCACAAAAGGAGATCCTCTTGACGAGTTTCGGCCGGAACGTCGCTCCTCTGGTCGTCCAAATCGACTACGTCAAGGAGGCATCGAAACCTGCGGAGCTAAGGAGAGATGGAGAAGGTTGAACCGAAAAGCCCTGGTCCTAATAGCGATTCTGGCGGAGTTCGCAGGGCTCTACGTTACGGTGGTGGCCTCCCAAGAGACAGGCATGGCAGTGCAACAACAGACTGACTGCAGTCAAATCCAGAACCTCAATGACAAGGCATTTCCGGAGCAGATCTCTCCGCCGTGCTCACAGGGCGCCCCTGGTCCTGAATGGCTGGGCATCATCCTGGCGGTCGTCTCGACCTTCCTGCTCGCGTTTCTCGCCCTTGAACAGGGTAGCACGACGGTCGATACGAAGGACGGGACATTTGGCGAATCATGATCCGCAGTGCGCTGGTCTCCGTCGCAACAGCGGCTTGTAGACCACCTTCAGGGATACCCTGCGCTGACAAAAGAAGCCACCCGAGTAAAGCAAGTTTAGGTCCCGCGGGTCGGACTATCAGCGCCGGTGGCGCTTTTGAGCCGACGACACTCCGGTCTCTGTCGCCTGAATAGGCTGGACGAGTCGGCCAAGGCCGACCACTACAGCCGGAAGCTCTACCAGGCTTCTCGTATTGAGATACTCTGAGCTACCGCGGGACCGAGCGCAGAACTTCCGCGTGGGGAATATAACCTCTTCGCGGAGACCAGGCGATTTGAGAGGAAGTCGAGAGAAGTCGCGACTGCCACGAAACGCTTAAGAAAGATATCGTGGGCCCGAACTGGGCTAGATGGATTCCGAGTATATCATTCTTGCATTCGTGCTGACATTGATCGGCGTCTCTGGGATCATCCTCTTCAACGGTCCCAAGACGCCGGCAGGTGACTCTTGCGTCTGCCTAATTCCGAGCCCTGAGAGCTCCGCGATGCAGGGAACTTCGGGCATTTTGCTTATCTTTGGCGTGATGTTCATGCCGATCGGCATCCTGAAAGGGGGCCTCCCAGGCCGCAGGACGACGCCTCCGGTCGGCGAGAGCGTAAAATCTGGGCGAGTTTATAGTCCCATCTGGCTCAACAGCGGCAGTCAGTTGGTGCTTGGGATCGTGCTCGTGGTGCTGGGCGTCGACATGCTCGCGGTCCCAGGATATCTTGTGCTGAACAGCGTCCCCGTCACAGTTGGTGGTGAACTGCTCGGCGCCGCCGGCGCATTTCTCGCGTACCGGGGAGCCAGGACCAGGAAGTAGCCATGAGCTCGTCCACCAAGAAAAAGGGAAAGAAGCTGAGCGCAAAGGCGGCTTCAGCCAGCAAGAAGGCCAAGAGGCCTGCCGTCAAGCAGAAGACTAAGACGAAAGAGAAGAAAGAGATCGAGGAGGTGCGTGAAAAAGGACTAGAGAAGGAAGAAGAGCCGGTCAAAAAGGTCTCGACAAAGCCAAAGGCCAAGTCATCCGAGAAGAAGGAATCTCCTCCGAGGACCGTCGCCAAAAAAGGAGTCCCGAAGATTCTTGGACCGGCCCCATCGGCAACGATAATATCGAGGTACAACGACTCGACTCAAGAGAGGGATGCGCGAGGTTTCTCGTTCGGAGAGCTTGAATCTGCGAGCATTTCGCTGATCGAGGCCAGAAATCAGAAACTATCGGTCGACATTCGTAGGAGGACGATCCTGAACGATAACATCGAGAGCCTGAAGGCCTGGTTAAAAGACGAGCCTCCCTCCAGCGAGAAATAAGGCCGCGTTGCACATCCCTGGCAAAATCGCGGCACTCTAACGTATGCCCGTAGTCCTTGCGTGATGAAACAGATACTGTTGCGCATAGCCCGCATGTTCGCCGAAATAATCCCTCATCGCTGAGGAGACACGCTCATAGGCGGCGCTCGAGAGTTTGACTTTCTTGGACACCTTCGGTCTTAGCTGCCCCTGAGTCGCCGAATCGAAGAGCCGAGGATAGTACTCCGCGAGCACTCTAGCCATCCAGACGTCTATCGGGAATGAGGAGTCCTTGCCGCAAGAGAACAACATGACGCAATCGGCCGCCTTCCTACCGATTCCGAGCAGGGTCTTCTCTCCCAAGACCTTTTCGATGAGCAAGTCCCTCGCCCGCTCGTAGTCTAGGAAGGTCAGTTCTTCTGGGTAGACGCTCTTCGTGCTAACCTTCTCAGCGACGGACTTTACGAATCGTGCGCGATATCCGAGGCCGCACGCCGTCAATTCCTCGATCGACGCCTCGCTCAGTGATGCGGGCTTTGGGAAGAGTTTGTACTGGTTTCCTTCGAAGGATGCCTCCTCTCCGAACTTCTGGCAAAGGTTCGATATCATGAGCTTGATCCTGGGGATATTGGCGTTAGTCGCGATCACAAACGAGAGGAGGCATTCCCAGACGTCCTGTTTGATGAGCCGGAGGCCATAGAAACGCTGGATGGCGTCCGTCACGTGGCTGTCCTTCATTATCTCAGAGTATATTCGTTCGAGGTCGTCGTCCAAGCGAAAGTACGAGCGGGCGAACTGCTGATCGAGGAGGTCGGAACTCGTCCGGCAGACGAGGGACTCGCCCTCTTGTCTCGCCATCATGACGCCGACCGGCAGCACCCCGCACCAGGACTCGCCCCTCTTGACCCACCGGAAGACCTGCCCGCTGTCGAGGGAATGGCCCAGGTCGAATGGGACGTTGGCGAGGTTCAGGGTGAACTCCACGGGCGCCCCCAAAATGTGCCTGTCTTTCCGTCTGTCCCCGTTCTGACGTTGGCGCCTGGGGGCTACATGACGACCTTCGACAGCCTGCTGTCCACGTCTGACCAGTTCACGACGTTCCACCAAGCCTCGACGTACTTTGCCCTGTCGTTCCAGTACTGCAGGTAGTATGCGTGTTCCCAGACGTCCAGTCCCAAGACGATGGGAAGTTCTGCTAGCTCCATGAAGTTCTGCTTCTCGACCTGCGTCATCACGAGAGAGCCAAGTTCTGGGTCGTAGCACAAGAGTGCCCACCCGGACCCCTCCACCGCCTTCGCGGCGTCGCTGAACTGCGCCTTGAACTTGTCAACCCCGCCGAAATCCTCGGCGATCTTGTCGGCGAGCTTTCCTCCGGGGCTACCTCCTCCCGTTCCGGCAGGCGCCATGTTTGGCCAGAATATGGAATGGAGTTTGTGACCGTCGATGTTGAAGCTCAGGTCCCTCAAGGTCCCTTTGAGGTCGATTTGCATGGTCCCGGCCCTCGCCTTTTCGAGTTTGTCAAGGGCAGCGTTCGCTCCGTTGACATAGGCCTGGTGATGCTTATCGTGGTGCAGCTTCATTATCTGTTCCGAGATGTGGGGTTCCAGTGCGTTGTAGTTGTAAGGTAGCGCTGGAAGCACGTAGGTTTTTGACATAGGTTCCGCAGCTCGGCGCTTGGTTAAAGCCTTTCTGAAGAATGTTACTAGCGCCTCGGGGCGCTAGTGCGCCCCGGATTACTTTGCTTGCTTGCTTGCTTGTTTGAGCGAGGCTCTTCACCTGTCGGTCACCGATTGCCTGCCCCCCTCTTCCTTAGACCTTTGGGAGAGGATGGACGTGATGACGGTCACGGCGTTGTTGATCTCCCGCTGCATGGCAAGCGGGTCGTAGTTCTTCGGAGGCGCATATTCCAGGAACCTCGAGTTCGGGTCGAGGTTGAGGAAGCGCTTGCAAGATTCGAATATCTCGAACAACGTGGAGTCGTCCAGCTTCTCCATGTCGGACCTCCAGGAATGATGGAACCCGCGGTCGCTGACGAACGTCACCTTGATGTTGCCTTCGGCCTCGAATTTTACGTTCCTCCAAAAGTCCAGGTCGGTCTTGGTCTCGACCACGGTGCCTTTCTTCAGTTTCCCCTCGAACCGATTCTTGTGCTTCAGCACTTTCGAGGGCAAGGTCTCGAATCGTTCGGCTATCGCATCCACGTCAAGGTCAAGCTTTGAAAGATAGTAGGAGCCCTCGTCGAGGATGTCTTCGTCGATCACTTCCTTTTCCGCCTTCCCCTCTCCCTTCTTGTGGTCGTGTGCATCTTGTCCCGTCATATGGATCGCTCGATCGTCTCCCAAAGTTGGACGTTGATAAAAAGCTAGTCTGATACAGGGCTCCGCTCGCTCAGGATGGGACGAAGGAGCTAGCTCGAGGGGATGAATGTCGCCGCGAAAGCATTCCGGTTCGCTCTTAAGATGTCGTCGTCCTTTAGGATGCCGTTTCTCAATAGGAAGTCTATCTCACCCCTCAGGTTGGTCATGAGCATCTCCGGCCCGTCCGTGTTTATCGTGTACTTGATCCGGCTCCTGTGGAGCGCCCTGAAGACGCGTTTCATCTCGCCTACTCCCCTTATGACGCGAGTGTTGAAGTTAGACGACGGACACAGCTCCAGGGTGACCCCTCTTTCTTGAAGCATCTCCATCGTCTCGGCGTTCTCGGTGGCCCTGACGCCGTGGCCGATCCTGTCTGGCTCGAGCTGCTCGAGCACCTCCCTGACGGAGTCGTGGCCCTCGTCCTCGCCGGCGTGGACGGTAAGCCCGAGCCCTGCCTTCTTGGCTTTCCTGTAGAGCCCCTTGCAATCGGAGTATCGGAAGCCCTTCATCGCGGAACCTGCGATGTCTATGCCGACGACGCCCCTGTTCCTGTATTTCAGCGCCTTGTCCACGAGTATCTCGTTCAGCTGATGGTTGAACGTCCTGTCGAGACAGACTATGATGCCCGTCTTCACGGGGTACTCTGCCGAGGCCCTGTCCAGGCCTCGGGCCGCTGCCATCATTATCTGGTCGAGGTCCCTCTCCCCTCCTCTGTTCCTCTTCATCGGGTTGAACCGGAGCTCGAGCAGGGTGATGTTGTTCTTCCTGTAGGCTCCCGCGATCGTGTGATAGACGGATGCTTCTATGGCCAGTGGGCTCGATTGGATGAGCTCCGTCCAATGGAAGAGGGCTAGATAGTCTTCGAAGGACTTCACCTTCTTCGGGTTCACCGTTATCATGTTCACGAACTCCCAGTAGTCTTTCGTCGGCAGCTTGATCCCCTGTGCGTGGGCGATCTCCCACATTACGGCAGGGTCCACAGAACTCCCGAGATGGACGTGAAGCTCTGCAAGTTGCGTCTGCGGGCCTAGGAACTCTGCCAAACAATTGTCACCTCATTGTGGCTCGATGGTCGCCGGAGGCTTTGAGGAGACGGAGTAGACCACGCTGACCGCTCCGTCGACCTCGTTCGTGATCCTGCTCGAGATCTTTTCCAGCACACGGTAGGGGATGCGATACCAGTCAGCCGTCATGGCGTCCACGGACTCGACCGCCTTCACAGTCACCTGGAAGCCCACCCGCCGGACGTCTCCGAGCACGCCCGTGACACGGTCATCCCCCACGTACGCGAAAGCTTGCCAAACTTCATTGTAGAGGTTCTCCTCCTGCATGACCTGCTCGACGACGCTGTTCGCGCCCTTGCACACCTTCAACTTGTCCTTGGTCACCTCCCCGATTATCCTCACAGCTAGGCCAGGGCCGGGGAAAGGATGCCTCTGCAGGACTTTGGCGGGGAGCCCGAGGAGGGAGCCCAGCACCCTCACCTCGTCTTTGTAGAGCTCGCGCAGGGGCTCGATGAGTTCCATCTTCATCTCCCTCGGGAGGCCGCCCACGTTGTGGTGGGTCTTGATGACCGAGGCTGGCGCGCTGGTCTGACCGCTCTCTATGACGTCGGGATAGAGGGTGCCCTGCGCGAGGTACCTGAACGGACCCTTCTTCTTTGCGTACTCTTCGAACGTCTGAACGAAGACCCGCCCGATTATCTTCCTCTTCTCCTCGGGGTCGACGACCCCCTTCAGCTCCGCAAGGAACCTCTTGGAGGCGTCGAGGAACTCTACCGGGACGCCAAGGTCGTCCATCAGAAACTTGGAGACCTCCGTCCCTTCGCCCTCCCGCAACAGGCCAGTGTCGATGAAGACGCATTGAAGCCTCTCGAGGATCGCTCTGATGAGCAGGACGGAGGCGACCGAAGAGTCAACGCCCCCGGATACCGCGCACAGGACCCTCCCTTCGGGCGTCCCCTTGAGCTGGCTGACGGTCTCCTCGAGGAAGTTCTTCATGCTCCACCTTTTCTCCGCGCGGCAGACCTGAAGGACGAAGTTCGAGAGTATCTCGACGCCGTGCTCTGTCTGCACGACCTCAGGGTGGAACTGCACTCCGAACTGGACGCCGTCCGATGAGCGGATGGCGGCGTAGGGCGAGTTGGCGCTGGTGGCGATGGAGGAGAAGTCCTTTGGCAGCGACTTTGCAAAGTCGCCGTGGCTCATCCAGCAGGTGATGCGGTCCCCGTCTATTCCCTTGAAAAGGGTAGAGCTATCGGTAATCCGAAGGCTTGACTTTCCGTACTCTCTTCGGGAGGCCCTCGCCACCTCCCCGCCGTGGGCCTGCACAAGCAGCTGGTATCCGTAACAGATTCCGAGGACAGGTATCTCACCGGAGAACATGTGCTCGTCCGGATGGGGCGCCATGGTCTCGTAGACGCTCGCCGGTCCGCCCGACAGGACAACTCCTGCCACGCCCATCCCTTTGAGAGACGGGACCGACGTGTCGAAGGGAAGGAGGGCCGCGTAGACTCCCAGCGCCCGGATCCGCCTCGCTATCAGGTGAGAATATTGCCCTCCGAAATCCAGGATGGCGATTCCGCCGCGAAGGAGATGGGTGTCCTTCCTGCTCGTCATCGTCGTCGTTCCTGTGGCAAAAGGGGATTTCGTCTTCGTTTTCCGGTTCGTCGCTCTTGCACTTTTCAATCTAGACGACACGCAGACATCCTCACTTTAGGGTGAGCGAGTGCACTCCAAGTTCTGAGGTCCCCTGGGGAGAGACGTAACCGAAAGAAGCGACGGACCACAGGTCTGGGATGTTCCTCGCGCCCGAGTAGCCGAAGGACGCCTTTAGGCCATTCTCCAACTTCGAGATAGTATCGGCGGCGGGGCCAGAATATCCCACGTACGCTTCGACCCCTTCGACAAGGCCTTTTGCCGGGACGCTGTATCTGTCGAGCGCGAACCTGACGCTGCGGGCGGCCGAGCTGGCCATCCCCCTGTGGACCTTCATCTTCTTCCCGCCTTTCGTCACCACTCTTGAGGGAGATTCATCCGCCCCCGCGAGCATCGACCCCAGCATGACGGTAGACGCACCCGCGGCGAGGGCCAACGAGGCGTCGCCTGCTCCCCGTATCCCGCCATCCCCGATTATGGGGATGTCTGCGTTCAGCTCGCTGAGCGCGGTCGCAACCTCTGAGACTGCGAACAGCGTGGGGGCGCCAACCCGCGTGACCTCGGAGGTGATGCAAACAGAGCCTGAACCAATCCCTACCCTGAAACCGTCAACCCGAGGAAGCTCCGTTACGATGTCTTGCACGGCGCGCTTGGTCCCGATGTTGCCTGCGATGAAATCCTTGCTCAGTTGGGGGAGCAGTCTTGCCGTCGTCTTCAAGACGTTCGAGTTGTGGAAGTGCGCGACGTCGGCGACCAAGAAGTCGGCGACCTTGTCAATGGCCTCGCACCTCTTTGTGTCGAGAGGCGAGACCGAGGCGCCGACGAGGGGCTTCCCCTTGTCGTCGGCCGTCTTGGCCTCCACCCTCGAGGCTTTGGCCTTCTTCACCTGCTCCACCTGGTCCTCGATGCTCATGTTGCGGTGGATCACCCCCGCGCCGCCCAGCCTCGCCAGCTCGACGGCCATCCTCCACTCTGTCACCGTGTCCATGGGGGATGTGACGAAAGGGATGCTGAGTTTGATCTTTTTGGTCAGTTTCGTTGAAAGGTCGATGTCCTTCGGTTCCACTTCGCTCCTGCCAGGAAGGAGGATGAAATCCCGGAAAGTATAGGCCTGAGACGCGTTTTTCAGCTTCGTAACAAAACTTGGTGGCAAGAGTTTTGGTGACCCTTACCAAAGGACGCACCCCGTGGTGATATAATAAGCGTTTCGAAGTGAGGATGGATGGTCGAAGCCTCGACAAGGACTATCCTTGTGCCTTACCCTTCCGAGCACCCAGCAGCTTCAACTGCGGCTCGACCTCTTGGATGTCCTTGATCGAGTCGATCAACGACCAAAATCCTCTGTAGGGATACGCCATTATCTGTCCGGAGTCCACGATCTTCGGGAACGTCTCCCGCTCGATGTCGCCCTTCTCCGGAAGGTGTTCGAAGATTCTCCGAGCGTTGGCGACGTAGATCCCCCCGTTGATCCAGACGTCTGGAAACTCTGGCTTCTCCTCGAACTTCCTAACCAGGTTTGATTCGTCGATCTTGACTATCCCGAACCTCGACTTGTAGGGCGCCAGGAGGAGTGTGATCAACGGAGAGGTCTTCGAGGCCTTGTGTGTCGAGACCATGTCCCGCAGGCTCATGTCTGTGACAATGTCCCCGTTCATCATCGCGATGTCCTCGTCGCCAATCTTGAACGCGGAAATCGCCTTGCGGAACGCGCCGCCTGTCCCTAGAGGAGCCTCCTCGACGCTGTAGTCTATCGCGACTCCCGAATAGCTAGTGCCGAAGTGCTCCTTCAGCTTCGTCCACTTGTGACCGCACAAGAAGATTACCTGCTCCAGCTTGACGTTTTCCAGCAACCAGTCTATCTGCCACTCGGCGATGGGTTTTCCACTGACCATGACAAGGGGTTTCGGCTTGTCGTCGGTGAGCGGCCTCAGCCTGAGGCCCTTACCTCCCGCGAGGATCAGGGCTTTCATGGAAAACTGGGATTTTCGCGGAAATGGAGGTCGTTGCGTCGTCGAGGAAGGAGTTCGGACAAGAAGGTTTCGTTCGAAGTCGCCTCACGATTTTATTTATTTATTTAGGTTTTGTTCGTGCGAAGTTGGCGGACCCTGCCCTATCCGCCTGGCTGGCTGCCTCCGCTATCTATCTAGCTAGTCAAGGATGAATCGTGCGAGCTCAGGCCTTCCCCTGGTCGAGACGTAGACGCCTGGCAGACGTCCCTGGCGCATCTTGTCGACCACCGATTTTGACTCCTTCAGCAGCCTCGCCTCTCCGCCCTCCAGAGCCATCTTGTCGACTACCTCGGGTATGTTCCAGTTGAAACGTTGCCTGCATGCCTGGAGGTCATCCCTGTCCCGGAAGGGGAAGACGTTGAGCAGGACGTTCGCTTTGAGCCGCTTCTCTTCGAGGATTTTGACCTGCTCTGGGAGGGTCTGAGAGACGTCGGATGTGGGCGGCTGTGCGAGGAGGCAATCGGCCCCGCTTTCGAGCCGTGAGGTCGCGATCCCCTCGCCCTTCTTCGTGTTGAGCGTGGCGATGTTGACAGGAGCCAGGATGCTCGCCTTTACGTTCGCCCTGTCTGCGAGGTCCCTCATCTCCTTGATGACGACGGAGAGCGACGGATAGTCGTATACGTTGCTCGAGCCCTCTCCGTCGTTGTATTTGTCCCCCCACACTAGCATGATGGAGTCGAGGCCATAGGAAAGCGCTGTGAGGAACAGCGTCCTCACGGCGGACCGGTTGCTGTCTCTCACCGCGATCACGGGTATCACCTCGGTGTCGAGTTCTTGCTTTAGCATGGCTGCCGTGTAGATCGAAGCCAGCTTCAGGCGTCCGAGGTCTTTCATGTCCGCGACCAAGACGCAGTCTGCCAGGTTCTCGATCTTCTTCACTCGCGATATTATGTCCTGGGTCTTCTGCCTAAGCCCGAGGAGCGGCTCTTTGGAAGTCTCCGCGCTGAAATTGGGTGGGAAGATCTCGACTATGGTTGTGAATATCCCCCGTTCCAGTCTCTCCGCAAGCCTCAATCACTCTATCACCTTCTGGCGATAGGTCTGTGAGGCGGACGCCAGAGATGCTTCGGCTCGACCCAGCTCGAGGGTCAGATAGGCTAGGTGCCTGCGGCTGAGACCTAGGCTGTCGGCCTCGTCGTTAAGCGACTGGAAGAGCCTCTCTGCCGACCTCGAACGGAACCGCTTCTTAGCTACGTGGTCGTAGGTGTAGTATGCGACGACGATCTCCTTCGTCTCTTTGCTGACCGAGACCAGGAAGTAACCTCGCGGGTCGTATTCCTTCTCCGTAAGGTGGGACGGAGAGGCCTCCTCCGCCTGCCCGAAGCACGCAGAGTCTCGCGCGAGCGTCAGGACCACGTTCTTCTCATACGCGACCTCGCGGTTCAGGTTTCGCTGTCCGCAGTGGGGATGGACGAACTGGATGCGATCGTTCCCGAGCTTCGCCTGCGCGAAGGAGATGAGGCGGCGGGTCTCGTCGACCGTCTCGACTCGCATGTTCTGGCTGTCCATGCAGCCGAGCCCGATCGTCTGGTCGTAGTTCCTCTTGCTAGCCTCCTCGAAGAGCTTCGGGTAGTGGTAAAAGTCCAGGGAGATGGTGTCGACCTTCAGCTTGGTCAGGAGCGACGAGAAGATCCGGACGGCGTCGCCACACGCATGGACCACGACCGGGAGCTTGGCGACGCTCGCAATCTCCTCGTAGAGGCTCGCTATGTAGTCGGGCGTCGAGGACTCCGCGGCGATGGCAGGCGAGTCCAGCTGCAGCCAGGTGACGGCCCCGCTATTCTGCAGGTCTTCGATCTCGGGGATGATCACTTTCTTGTTTATCTCTCGGGCGAGATCTCTCGTGTCGGCGTATGCGGCCGTGTTGATCTTCGCGTAACGCGCCAGGGTGTAGGCGTCGGTTATGGGCTCCTTCAGCTCATACTGGGACGGCAATACGCTCTTCGCGTGAAGGACGTCGGCGAGGCGCACAGATCCAATTCTCTCGACCTTGTCGTTGACGTA
>JAPCJN010000028.1:0-5268 GCA_027886925.1 Nitrososphaerota archaeon | reverse complement strand
TGCCAAGCGATGCCTTTCACGAATTTCGGGTCGAGGAACAACGAGTAGAGGTCTCCCCTCGACTGGCCGGTCGAGGGCACCTCCACGCCGGCGGAAGTGAAATCCTTGAGCGCCTCCTCGATTGACCAGAAATATGGGTCGACGACCTCGCCCCCTAATCCGTGCTGAGAGATGGTGTAGTAGTATTCGACGTCTTCTGCGCGTGGGAATGCGGGATAACTCCCATTCGTTGTGACCCGCGGGATCAACCGGAGTTCCGCCTCGCAAGTCCGGCGCCTACTACGGTGAGGTCGAGCATCTTCTGCGCGATCTCTGGGCGCCTAGTGCGAAGGCCGCAGTCTGGATTGACGAATAGGTTCTCCGGCGGGAGGTCTGTCACCTTCGCCGAGTAGAGGATGCGGTCCCTTACCACCTGGGCGCTCGGAAGCGTGTCCGTATGGATGTGGATCACGCCGACCCCTAGCTGCTTCTCGTATCGGTATTCTTTGAAGAGCTTCAAGTCTTCGAAGCCCATCCTGGACTTGGCGTCAAGACCTTCGGTGAAGGTGTCGCGGTTGGCGTACTCGAAGGAGAAGCGGTCGCACTTTTTCATCTCCAACATGTGCGGAAAGAGGATGCCGTAGCCGCGGCCGGGGGGGAAGCAGCTGTGGACGCTGAACGTCGCGCTCAGCCCTTTCGTAGTCTCGTTGAACGCCTCGGTGACCAGCTTGATGTCGTCCTCTGACTGATACTGCGTTGCGGCGGGTATGTCTATTTGGACCTCTTTGACGCCTTTCTCTATCAGTTCCGCGATGACGCGCCTGATTATCTTGGCGAGCTCCAGGGTGAACTCTCGCCTCGCGCTGAAGCTCCTCTTCGACGGCGGAAGCCTTGTCTTGCCCACCCATTTGCCCGTGTAGTAGTTGTTGTCCGACCACGCCATGATCGTGATGGCGTCGGTCACAGGCACCTTGACCTTGCCCTTGGCGTGCTTCTGCGTGAAGAGCAGCTCCTCGAGGTGGTAGTTCTCCTTGTATTTTGGCGGGGCTTTGATCGATGCCATCCTCCAGTATTTGTTGTCGAAGCTCCTCACCCTGCCGATGAACTCGAAGCCTGCTATGTTGGACACCGGGGTCTCATACATCTCGGTCCTTGCCTGCTCCCCGCTCCATACCAGGTCTAACCCGGCATCTTGCCCGAGGCCGTCCCCGGCTTTCTCACACATCTTGATGGCGTAGAGGAGGGAGAAGTCGACGATTTGCTTCTTCTCCGCCTCAGAGAAGCCGTAGCGCTTCGAGAGCGTCCTGTAGAGGTCCGTCCTTCCCTCGACGTCTAGACGCTCGCCCCACTGCTTCGCCGCCTCCAGGTCGTCGTCGCTGAGCGCCATCGACCTGAAAGGCTTTGTCCTCCATCCGAACTTGGGGAGGCTGCCTATCTCCTGCGTCGGGAACGGCTTCATTTGTTTCCGCTCCTCCTTTGGGACGACTTCTTGACTTGCGAGTCTCTGCGTTTGGAAGGCTTCCGTCCGATCTTGTTCCTTACTCGCCCGAGCAGCACCAGCTTTTCGTCTGCGGAGACCCTAGGGATGAACCGCAGGTCGGCAGAAGGTGAGATCGTCACGGTCTTGGTCCCAGTCTTGTCGGTCACTGCTTCGACCCTGGAGGCGAGCGCGGCGGCGTCTTCGAGGTACGTAGTGCGGGAGTCGACGATCCCCGCGATGACGCCCTTCTTCGTCGCCACGAGCGCGGATTCGTCGGTCTGGGTCAGGTCGATACCGACGTCGTCCGTGGGGATGACGTCGAAGAGCTCGGGAAGATACGGAGCCGCGTCGCCGAACGGCGGGTAGAACCCGCTCCTCGCTGACACCCCTTTCAGGATAGCCCTGACAGCCTCGCCCAGCTGCTTCAGGTTGTCGCGGGAGAACGGCTTTTGCTTGAGCCGGTAGACGAGGCTGGGCGCCGAGAACTGGACATACTTCGCGCCGGCTGACGACAGCGCGCGCAGCTCGCCGTTGAGCGCGTCCGAGTATGCGAACAACAGCTTCTCTTTGTTCTTGTAGTGTCTGTCGTCCGCCAGCTCCGCGAACGTGAGCGGATCAGGGATGATTATCTTGAATTCGGGAAGCCCGTTCTTCACGAACTTCTTCTCGACGGCCTTTAGGAGCACCTTCCCGTCGCTCGAGACCGGTCCATTCACTATCGGGGTGAAGAAGAACGTGTTCGTGTTGAACCATCTGACCATGGGGCCCGGCTCCAGCCCGTCGAAGCCCTTGCTTATCGGGCGGAAGATGTCTTGCCAGGCTAGGGTTAGCTGGCCGTCGGTCGCGTATTTGACGCCGACCTTTCTCTGTAGACCGACTATGGAATCGCAATCCGCGTCGAAACACGATGCGAGCACGTCGTCGCTTATCCTTCCGCGCTCCCAGTCCTGGGTAGCTTGGATCGTCTTTTCGTTCCTCGCATGGAGGCCCGTTAGCGAGATTTGGTAATCAGTCGTTTGGGTCAGCCCCCGAGGAGGTGCGGGAAAACAGCTTCAAGTATCCCGGCGTTTTATTCATATGATATAAGTTATTCTGACTCGGTTATTCCTATGTTCATTACAGGAAGGCAAGAAGGCTCGCACGCGCGAGCCCCGATGGTGGCTCGCGACGAAGGAGGTCGATGGCCCGTCGTTACTTGCGCTTTACCACAATGACCTGTGGAATCGGTTGTGGGTCTTGGACTTGGGCTTCCGCCTCGGGTTTGGCCTCGAAGTTCGTGCTCATCATATCCTCGTAGTCCTCGAATTCTTCGCAATCGCACATAAAGTGATGGACGCTCTGGGAATATTTAGAGTTTCGCGTCGTCAACAAGACAAGGCTACCTAGCTCTGTTCGGAGAGCTCCTCTAGGGCGGTGATCAGGGCTTGCGTCCCGACGCCCTCCAGCCCCTTCTGCTCCAGCTGCTCGTATAGATGGTGGACGATGGTCGTGGCCGGCACCGGCGCGCCCATCTCCGCTGCCTCGGCGAGGGCATATCTCAGGTCCTTTTGAAGCAGTTTCACCTTGAAACCCGGCGAAAAGTCCCTTCTGACGATCTTGGGCCCGAGGTTCACAAGGCTCCATGACGAAGCGGCGCCCGCGGACAGCGAGTCGATGAGCTTCTCCAGGTCAAGGCCAGCATCTTTTGCGAATAAGATGCATTCGCAGACTCCTATCATGTTGCAGGCGACTAAAATCTGGTTCGCGAGTTTCGTCAGCTGACCCGCTCCTGTCGCTCCCATGTGCACTACCTTCTTGCCCAACACTCGGAAGATGGGCAGGCACTCTTCGAAGACCGAAACCGGTCCTCCCACCATTATCGTCAGTGAGCCCTCCTTCGCCCCGCTGTCCCCCCCGCTGACCGGAGCGTCGAGCATCCTCACGCCCTTCTCCGTCAACTTGGCCGAGACGCTCCTCGTCACTTTCGGCGAGATCGTGCTCATGTCGACGACCACCAGCCCCTCGTGGGCGCCCTCTATGACTCCTCTTTCGCCGAGGACAACCTCGGATACGGCTTCCGAATCTGTGAGCATGGTGATCACCACGTCGCTCCGTTCCGCCACCGCTCTCGGCGAGCTGGCCGGTACCGCCCCCGAGGAGGCGAGAAGGTCGACTGGAGGCTTGCTCCTGTTGTAGACCGTGACCGGAAACCCTCCCTTCAAGAGGTTCTTCGCCATCGACTTCCCCATTATCCCGAGCCCGATGAAACCTATCCTGGTGCTCTTCATCTTCGCGCCGAGCCGTGAAGGGCGAGATAAATGTTGGATGGCGGCTTGGACTACGAAGGCGAGGGGACATCCTCGTTCTGCATGCACGCCACCTTCCTGTACGAGCAGCAGGTGCAACGGGTGCACGAGACCAAGCTGATGTGCTTGCAGACGTTACAGATACAGCTAGGCATTCGACAAACTTACCTTTTTTGAAACGATCCTCTCAGCGTTATGGGTAGATCTTGGAGGGCCTTATCACCAGGATTACCATCCTCTCACCAAGGGCACGCCCCCTGTACTCTACGCGCTCCCCATCTGTGCCGACCCTTTTACGCGTGAGATGCGGGCTACCTTTTTTGTCTAGCATTGCAAGCAAGACGAGGTTCCTGCCTTCCAGGAGCTTCTTCGCCTTGTCTTCGAGCTCATACATCGAGAAGGGGCATCGCCGTCCGGGGAGAGATAACCCTTCCTGTCGAACGTGGAACGGACGCAGTCGTCGTCGTCGACCTCTCAAGGCTTATGAGAGGGCGCGCTTCTCGAAAGTAAAGAGATTGCCGCTCCCTAAGAAAGTCACCCTAGGTCCCTCGCAGGTCTTGATCGAATGGGGCGATGGTCACAGGGCCGTCCATTCGAACAAGGCATTGCGCGAGGCGTGCCCGTGCGCGCTGTGCGCGGGGGAGCCTCCGGCTATCGGATTGAGCCGCATCATCCCTTTGGCGCCCGCCGCGCCTGAAGGCGTCTCGGCGCTGAAGTTTTCGATGGTCGGACGATACGCGATATCGTTCTCCTGGTCTGACGGGCACAGCACCGGGATTTACCCCTATGACTACCTCCTTGGGATCTGCGAGTGCGACGCGTGCGCCGGGAAGCGGGCGAGGGAAAAAGATGCAACGCTGCAGATATAGTGGAACACGATTGGATATCATAGAGAACATGTCGCCGAGAGTGAGGAAGCATGGCGGGCGTTGAGACGTTCGACTCGCTCGCTGAGCCTGTGAGGGCTCTGCTCGTCGAATCCGGGATGAAAGAGCCCACCCCGCCTCAGGTCAAGGCCATCCCTTTGGTCCTGCAGGGGAGAAACGTCTTGATCGTGGCTCCGACCGGCTCGGGCAAGACGGAGGCCGCCATCTTACCGCTCCTCAGCAACCTGGTGGGCTCCGGGCCCAGGCACGGGATCTCGCTCCTCTACATCACGCCCCTCCGGGCGCTGAACCGGGACATGCTTCGGAGGCTCCAGTTCTGGTGCACGAAGCTCTCGCTCACCCTCGACGTCAGGCACGGCGACACCCCGCAGGCCCAGAGGCAGCGCCAGTCGAGGAACCCACCCGACGTGCTCGTCACCACGCCGGAGACGCTACAGGCGATGTTGCCTGGACGAAGGATGCGCGTCAGCCTCGCCGACGTGAAAGCGGTCGTGGTCGACGAGTTGCACAACCTCGTTGAGAGCAAGAGGGGAGTCCAGCTCACGGTAGGGCTTCAGCGCCTCAGGAAGGTGGCGGGGGACTTCCAGGTGGTCGCGCTGTCGGCAACCATCGGGAGCCCAGAGACCGCGGCGAGCTT
>JAPCJN010000146.1 GCA_027886925.1 Nitrososphaerota archaeon | reverse complement strand
CTATTTTCATGACATAATCCAAAATAATGCCGCAGGTTCGTCAAAAATTTCCACGAAATATCCATCCGCATCATGCATAGAGGGTTTCATCTCGAAGTCATCCACCGCCCCTATCAATAACGATAAATATCATCGGCGACAAAAAAGGGACGGCTTGCCAAAGCAGCACGACTTCACGCACTTCGTCGACCAGCTCGCGGAGAGGAGGGAGCCGTTCGTGGTCGCCACCGTAGTGCGCATCCATGGGTCTTCGCTTGGCAAACCGGGCTTCAAGGCCGTGGTCTCGCGAGAGGGCAGGATAATCTTCGGGACAATAGGGGGAGTCTGTCCCGAGTCCGCCATCGCGACCATGGCCCAGGAGGCTCTCAGGACGGGACAGGCGAAAATAGTGAAAGTCCACCTCGAAGACGCCAGGTCAGCCCTGGACGGGACGCTCAGGAACCCCAGCCCAGACGAGGTTTATGTGGAGACGAACTGCGGGGGCATGATGGAGATTTATGTGGAGCCATACCTCCCGGCCGACAGGCTCATACTGATAGGCCAAGGCGGGAAGGATGACATCGAAGACGGGCTCGTAAAATGGGGGAAGGCCCTCGGGTTTGAGACGATCGTGATCGACCACATGCCAGTCCTGACGGAGGACCCCGACGTGCTGATGACGGACCTCGACTACGACCTGGACAAGTTCCAATTCACAGAGTCTGACACCGTTGTCGTCCTGACGAAAGGGGAGAGGGACGTGCAGGCGCTCGAGGTCCTCTCAAAACGAAAAGTGAGGTTCGTCGGAATTCTCGCGAGCGCGCAGAGGGTCGCGGAGGACGTGGAGCAGCTGAGGAGGAGGGGCGTAGCCTCGTCATTCCTGGAATCGCTCCACTCGCCGGTAGGCCTCGACATCGGCGCGATCACCCCGGAGGAAGTGGTCGTCAGCATCATGGCGGACATCGTCGCCACCAAGAGGGGGAAGCACGTTCCCCACAAGGCGTTCCTGAGCAGGTTCATCGAAGGTTCTCGCGGCCCAGGCTCGCAATAGCAGTGCTCAGGGAGGCGTCGCTATCCCGAGCAGCGACCCCACAACCGTGCCGAACAGATACAGGGCGACCGTGGCCCCCAGCATTATCCCGGCGAGTTCTCCAAAGTCTCGGAGGAAACTCGTGCCCGACACGACGGAGTTGTAGTAGTCGATGAACGCCACGATGAGGACCGCGACCACGACCGAGGAGAGCAGCGCCACGACCTTGTCCCCTGTGAGGAAATAAGGCAGCGCGAGTGCGACCGCGGTGACGAAGTAAGAGACGCCCGTGAACACCGCGGAGATGGAGGGCTTGCCCTGGAACCCCTGCTTCGCCTGGGCGAAAGCCGCGGACGCCATCGCGATCGAAGCAGCCGCGCCCGCGACGATCCCCGCGAGCCCGGTGATCTCGGTCGATTTGTAGAGGCCGAGGGAACCGGCGTGGATGCCCGATATCTCGACGATCGCGTCGGCGAGCCCGAGTATGATGAAAGAGATGTACTTGATGGCCGCGCTCTGGAGCTGGTTCGCGAACATCACCTCGTGCTCGACCTCGTCCTGGAGCATCGCGTCGAACGCGGGCTCGTCCTCCGCGGGGATGAGGTGCCGGATGGACTTGTATTTCGCGATCGTCTTCCGTTCGCCCTTCTCCAGGAACTTGACGGCGAAGGTCGTCCCCAGAATCGTCCGCAAGAACTTGATGAGCCT
This sequence comes from Nitrososphaerota archaeon, assembly GCA_027886925.1. The sequence continues at coordinate 2,460 of JAPCJN010000146.1, read as the reverse complement.
TATCCTGCCGTCGTTCGGCTTCGTCGTAGCCTTCCCGTCGGCGAACTTTTTCCAGAGCTCGTAATGCCTTTTCTCTGCGGCGGCGAGGTTGTTGAGGGCTTTCGCGAAATCCGGTTTCTTGCTCGCGTAGGAAGCTGCAAGTCTCGAGTAGATTACGTGCTCGGTTAGTTCGTTCTCGCAGGAGGTGATGGCGACGCGGACGAGCTCCTCCTTCTCTACAGGGTTAGACAAGTGGGATGGCGCTCGAGTTGCTCTGCCTGAAAGCTTTTCGACCGCGCTCCGTGATTAAAGGTTTTTTCTGGATGGTTCTGTTAGGAACTCGTCGCCCACGACGGGATTTTGTCCCTGTTAACTCCCGTCACCCGGAGGCTCAAGGCCTTCTATAAGTGTCAACTCCCATTAGTCTAATCATGCCGATACACGGGTCGGTGATGGCTTTGAACTCGGATGGTGGGCTCATTGTCCTCATGGCGGCGAAGGCCCTGATTCGAGCTTTAGGGAAGGCCTCGGCGAGCCTGCTCGCACCGCCGAGAGTCGTTGCACCCCTTGTTATGACATCATCCACCATCACGATTTCCTCTGGGTCGGACAACAGTTCTTTCTGAACGGCCATTGTCTCATAGTGCCGTTGTGCTTTGGGCCTCTCTGGCCCCAAAGAGGTTGCCGACTTGGGCACGGGTTCTACTCTTTTGAGGCAGGGAACGGTCGCCATCGCTAGTCCTTTGGCGGCTAGAGCATTAGCGATGCGTTGGGGAGTCCATATCCCGCTCGTCTGGCGCAATCCCGCCCCGGGCGTGGGGACTAACACCGCCTTGTGCGTGAAATAGTCCCGAAAGGGAAGCTTCTGCAAGTCCCTCCTGATTGCATCCGCCACCCAATCCGACATGAGGATTGGAGGGTTCAAGATGTATTGGTCGTTCTTCAGCCGAGCCATCACGGTCATTGATTGCATAGCCTCGACTGTGGCGCCTCGCGGGAAATACGTTAGGAGAGAGCCGAACTCTAGTGTTTGTAAGAGCATTTACCGTGACTTAGGCAAGTATGTTCTCGATTCTCTGAGAGGAAGGAAGAGATTCGAGCATTTCCCTGGGGTCAGAAATGACCATCGCCCCGTAGTCGAGCATCTCCTGAGGCCAGTTCAACCTTTTGTCCTCCAAAATAGTTTTCCAGATGAACAAGGAGCGTCCAAGCCTAAGGGCTTCCCATCCTTGGTGAAGGGAACCGCTTGACTCTCCCGCTTCGACTATGAACGTCGCATCGGAGATTAGAGCCATGGTCCGATTCCTGATAGGGAAATCTCCCGGCCTCGTCTTGTGCCCGACTGGGAACTGCGAGACAACGAGGTGATTTCGCATTATTTCTCTCTGAAGGTCCGCGTTCTGCGAGGGGTAGAACCGGTCAAGAGGAGTGCCTATGACCGCGATTGTCCTGCCGCCTGCGGCGATGGTCCCCTTGTGCGCCGCAGTGTCAATCCCTAGGGCTAGGCCACTAACTATGACTGCCTGATTCCTGACAAGAACCCTTGCCACCTTCGCAGCGGTCTCAAGCCCCTCCGGAGACGCCTTTCGAGACCCGACTATGGAAACTCTGGGTGTTGGAAGAGGAATATCCAGCACGCCGATGGCGTAAAGGGTCTTTGGTGCATATTTTGTCTCGACATCATTGAGAGGACGACCAAGGAGCCTTTCAGCAGTGAGCGTGGAGATTGCTTCCCGTGTGCTCTCCATCCCCTTTTGATTACGAATGTTGACCATTAATACTTTCATCTCTCGGTTATTCGTGGAATTGAGTGTGGGGCGAGATATAACCGCATCTGTTCCTATGTTCCAGAAACCATTCTGCTAATCAAGAAGGATGGGACGAGCGGGCCCAGAACGATTAACTATCCGGGGCCTTGATACTCCGACGAACATTCCATGTCTTTGAACGGAGTAGCGAGACCCGGAGCGTTTCCTTTTGCATTCGTCCTCGTATTTCTCCTCTTGGCATCTTTTCAAACTACGAATGCGGCCTCCGACAGTGCGTGTGACATCAGTACTTGTTGGACCGAATCAGGTGCCCCCGTCTTTGTCCAGCTTGGTGCCTATTCCTCCTTTCAGGTAGTGTATGTCAACAACATGAACGCTGACGTGACTGGCATCATTTTCATGGTTGTCCACAATTATGTTGGTCAGACGGTCGAAATCTCGACGGCCACTCTTCAGCTTGCGGCGGGGGCTAACGGGACGGCGCATCCGATAATATTCGGTCTGGCCTCAGGCACGTATACCGCGACATTCTTTGTTACCTCAACCGGCGGTGTTGCAATTTCACTAACGGTAACCGAGTCCTTCACGATTTAGGTTCAGGTGACGCGAGTTAACAGAGACAGAATCCCGTCGTGGGTGACGAGTTCTTAACAGGTGGGATGTCGATGCGGGCCCCGGGTTTTGAAGCCACAGCGATGGGGCAAGACAAAAA
>JAPCJN010000145.1 GCA_027886925.1 Nitrososphaerota archaeon | reverse complement strand
AATCCCTATCGGGGTCGGGGCAGGGATTTACTTCTCCGAGTGGCCTGAGGCGAGGCTCTCGACATTGTCGAGCTTCACGAACGACGTCTTGGCCGAGTTCCCCTCAATAGTCGTGGGCATCTTCGTCTACGTGGTCGTGGTGCTGGCGACCGGGACATTTTCGGCCCTGGCCGGCGGGGTCGCCCTGGCAATCATCATGATTCCGATTGTAGCCCGAACGACCGAGGAATCTCTCAAGCTCGTCCCCAAGAGTCTGAGGGAGGCCTCGATGGCTTTGGGGATATCAAGATGGAAGACCATAATCAAAATCGTTATCACGACCGGAAGGGCGGGGCTCTTCACCGGTATCCTCCTCTCAGTCGCGAGAGCGGCAGGGGAAACCGCGCCCCTTTTGTTTACGGCGCTAGGCAATACCTATTACTCGAAAAGCCTTTCACAGCCCATGGCTGCCATGCCGCTGCTCATCTACCAATATGGAGTCTCGCCCTTCCTCGACTGGCAGGCGAAGGCCTGGGGAGCTGCCCTTATCTTGGTTCTAACAATGCTGGCCCTCAATCTCATCGTCAAGCTGACCGTAGGTCGAAGGTTCTCCAATATCAGGCCGGAGAACTAGGTAGAGATGACAATGGAAAGGCAGAAAGAGAGGCAGAGAGAAGAGAGGACTCAAGGTGTGGGATTGGAAACAAGCACAAACGTCTCGGCACTGACCTCCAAGATGCAGGTCATAGGACTGAGAGCGGGCTTCGGAAAGTCAATGGTGCTCAAGGGGATAGACCTCAACGTGCCAGAAAGGGCTGTCACGGCAATAATGGGGCCCTCAGGCTGTGGGAAGACCACTTTCATCAGGTGCTTGAACAGGATTCACGAACTCACCCCCGGGGCGATAGTCGAGGGTGAAGTCATGCTCGACGGCGGAGACATCTACGGGCCTAATGTAGACGCAGTAGCCGTCCGCAGGAGGATCGGCATGGTATTCCAAAAGCCTAACCCATTCCCAACGATGACTATCTATGACAACGTCGCAGCTGGTCTGAAGTTGAACGGCGTCAAGGACAAAAAGAGACTCGACGGTGTAGTCGAGAAGAGCCTCAGGATGGCATTCTTGTGGGAGGAGGTCAAGAACGGCCTGAACAAGTCAGGATCGGCGCTCTCCGGCGGCCAGCAGCAAAGGCTCTGCATCGCGAGGGCAATCGCCGTCGAACCGGAGGTCCTCCTCATGGACGAGCCCGCCTCTGCGCTCGACCCTACTGCCACGGCGAAGATAGAAGAGGCAATGGTCGAGCTCAAGAAGCAATACACCATAGTCATCGTAACTCACAACCTGCAGCAGGCTGCGAGGGTTGCAGACTACACGGCGTTCTTCTACCTGGGAGAGCTGGTGGAGTTCGGGGAGACCGCACAGCTTTTCGAGAAACCCGCAAAAGAGCTCACCGAGCGGTACATAACGGGCAAGTTCGGCTGACCAATCAATGGCACGACTCATGGACCTAGGGATCGACAGGCTTCGAAATATTCTGCTCGAGACGGGGAAGCTTTCTCAGCAGACCGTCTCGACCGCCATCGAAGCGTACGCAACAGGCAAGAACCTCGAGGATGTGAACAAGTGGTCGATCAAACTGAGGCTGCTCGACGAACAAGTCAGCGAGCTCTCGATAGAACTCATTGCAAGGTTCCAGCCTGTCGCGTCGGACCTTCGATTCATCAAGGCTTGCATGGAGATCTCCTACGGCTTCTATAGGTACGGGCGGTACGCCCACGACATCATGGAGGTGCTGGAGACCTTCGGAGACCTCAGAAAGTGCGACCGTGAAGTCGTGGAGAGTTCAGCAGAAACGACAAAGGAGATGATCGAGATGAGCATCCAGGCGTTCGACCGCTCAGACATCGACCTGGCAAAGAAGATAATTAGCATGGACGACTTCGTAGACGACGCTTATCGTCAATACATAGGAAAGCTGATGAAATCCAAGCAAGTCGACCTGCGTTGCGCATTATCGCAGACACTTATCCTCCGGTACCTGGAGAGGATAGCTGACCACGCGGTCTACATCGGTCGATCTGTGATATTCATCGTCAAGGGCGAAGAGCCGGCATTCACAGAGAAGAGCTAGCTAGCCTTCTCGACCTATACGCGAACAGCGCCACGGCGGCAATAAGCGCGAACTGCAAGACTGATCCTCCCGTGAAGATCAGGAACGCGACGACCTGGCCGGACTGGGCGAAGTCGTAGTGAGTGGGTTGGGGCAGCGAGACCCCAAGAGTTATCACCGCGAGGACGACTGCCATGTACGGCGCCCATCTCGCCTTCCGTGAGATAGCGATCGCGCACGCGACCCATATGATCTCACCCACCAGTATCGAGGGGAAGAGAAAGCTCGGGATACCAGGGGTCCCATAGAGGACATACAGGAACATCACGCCCAGCACCACGGAGGAGTAGACGAGCCAGGCGATGACCTTGTCCAGTTTCGGCACGTGCCAACCGATCGGAGGTTCGTATTTCAACGATGTGGCTGCGTTGCAATCCTCATGCTAAGAGTCGCTCCGCCACAGGGTCTTGCAAGGTCGGTGACCCGCACAGACCAGACAGCCATCCTATGCAAATATCGGCTTCCACATCGTCCGCTAGAATCTCTCGGTCAACCGTTAAATGAGGTGCCCGGGGGAGCCGGTCAGGCTTTGAAGACGGTCGCTCTCATCAAGGGTGACGGAACGGGTCCCGAGCTCGTCGACGCGATGCTCTTGGTGTTGAAAGCCAGCGGTGCCAGGGCTGACTTCATCACCTGCGACGCCGGGGCTGAATGGTGGGAGAAGCACGGCGGCCCGAGCATGATACCCGACGAGACCTGGGAAGTCCTGGAGAAGGTCGACTGTTGCTTCAAGGGCCCGACTACCACCCTGACCGCCCCCGACACGCCCCGGAGCGTTGCCGTCAGCATAAGGCAGAGGTTCAACCTCTACGCTAACGTGCGCCCCATCAAGACGATCCCGAACCACTTCGGGCCGCTTGGAGAAGTCGACTTTCTTATGGTCCGCGAGGCAACGGAAGGGCTCTACTCAGGGATCGAATACAAAATCGGCGAAGGCGCGGCCGTAGCCATCAGGCTCATAACTAAGGACAAGTCTTCGAAGGTGACGAGGTTCGCTTTCGAAGAGGCGAAGAAGCGCAAATGGAAGAAGGTCGTCGCTGTCTCGAAGGCGAACATCCTAAAGATCACCGACGGAATCTTTCTCGACGCCGCAAGGGAGAACCTCTCGGCCTACCCGGGGATAGAGCTCGACGAGATCTTGGTAGACAACCTCTCACAACAACTCGTCAAGAACCCTCAACGCTTCAACCACAACGTCATAGTCGGGACCAACCTCTTCATGGACATCCTCTCCGAGGAGGCCTCTGGCCTCGTAGGGAGCATAGGGATGATTTGCTCTGCAAACTTCGGCGATAGCTACGCGATGTTCGAGCCGGCGCACGGCAGCACTCCCAAATACGCCGGGATCGACAAAGTAAACCCGACCGCTACTGTGCTCTCGGCCGCCTGGATGCTCGAGTATATCGGCGACAAGAAGGCGAGCAAGGCGATCTTTGACGCCACCATGAAGGTCATATCCTCGGGCAAGGAAATCACCTATGACATGGGCGGAAAAGCAGGGACGAAGGCGATGGCGAAGGCCATCGCAGGCGCGCTCTAGGCGCTCAGGGTTCCCTGGTCTGGTGTCCAAGGACCTTCAGCGTTCCAGGAGGAAGCGCCTTCATGACGCCTATCGCTATGGTGCTCCCTACCACTGTGAAGAAGGCGCGTTCGACCGGGTAAACGGCGAAAATGACGCCCCACGCTCCTGTGACAGTGGTCGGGGCAAGCTGGTTGATCCTCACGAGGACGTTCTCATACATTATCGCGCCTGCGACGTGGGCGTTCATCGTCGACACGAATACGACCGAGACTATCGTCACGACCAGGGGGGCCAAGCCCACGCCCCTGCCCCTGAGGTAGGCGACGACGACGAAGAGGACGACCGCTAGCATGTGCATCCAAAGGAAGGGGATGGGCACGGACCCGACGCTGACGAAGGGAGCCGAAAGCGGGTCTACCATGTATAAGGCGAAGAGCGCAACGGAGAGCGAAGCCGTCGTCTTAATCTTCCCCCTGAACGCGAAACCCGCGGTGACCGCCCCGACCACGCCGGGGATGAAATCGAGCCCGTCGAACCCCACCGGCTTTCCGAGG
>JAPCJN010000027.1 GCA_027886925.1 Nitrososphaerota archaeon | reverse complement strand
CGACCTTCATGTAGCCGAGCAGGAGGTCATCGCTCAGGGCGACACAGTCGTCGTCAGGGTCGTGGTCGAGGGGACCCATAAGGGGAATCTCCTGGGTATCCCCGCGACCGGGAAGCACCTTCGCTGGGATGGCGTGGACCTCTACCAGCTAGCCAACGGGAAGGTCACGGACGATTGGGCTGGGGACGACTGGCTCGCAATCATGGTGCAAGCGGGCACGTTCAAGCCTCCCTGGATGCCCTGACACCTAAAGGGCCCGGTAGGATTCGAACCCAATTCATATGAGAGTGAACCTGAAATCGAAACGGCAATCACCCCGGGAATAAGAGCGTTCGCGCCAATAATACCAAAATCTGGCCCCAAAAAGTCAAACGGGGAAGAATCAAGGTGCCCCGGGCGGGACTGGGGCATAGTAATAGTGGGTTCAGAGGGGATGTCCTCTTCCCACCGAGGGCGGGTGCCTCACACCTCGCCCCGCTACAGGAGCAGGCTCAGGCCGCTGGGCGACGCCGACTTTGGGAGGATAGTCAAGAAGGCGGCGCGGAACGCGGGGATGAAGGAGCTGCCAGCTTGAGACTCGACTCTTCGTCTTAGGTCGACCTCATCAAAGGTGAGCATGCCGCAATCTGTGTGATGAACAAGAACAATTTCTTCTGTTCCCAAGAGATGCTGAGAAATGATTAGCGACCGTATCATATCGTCATTGACAATTCCGCCCGCATTTCGAATGATGTGGGCGTCGCCCTCTTCGAGCCCCAACATCTTGAAAAGGTCGAGCCTCGCGTCCATACAGGCAATCACTGCGAGTTTCCTCTTCGGCCGACCTTGAAGAGACTTAGGTTGGAATGTTGTGGTGCCAAAGTCATATTCGCCGATAATGCCGTAAAAGCACATTTCGACGAAAGCCCTGAATGTTTGCTCAAATCTCAACTGTTAGCAGACTCGATAAAGGCCCTGAAAGCATGACAGACTCGCCCCACGACTTCGTTCCCTGCAAATGCAACCCTAATGTGTGCATTCTGCAACTAGTGTGGACAGGACAAGAGCACCGGAATCCATCAGGTGAGGAAGGAATGTCTTCTGAAGGAGGCCGCCAAATACCATAGCTTTGTATTGCAGGAAGTTGATAGGGCTAAGGCAAGGAAAGCGAAAGAAATGACCATCTACTATCAGACGCTTTCTGACTACGTGCTCGAGGTAAAGACGCCCGAAGGCCGAGCGTTTTTCGTCCAAAGCAAGCAGACCGGAATGATAGGGCGCTTCGAGCCCGTGACACTGGAAGAAGCCGCTAAGACTCTGAGAAAGGAGGTCAAAGAACTTGAAGAAAAACTATCACGGTATGTCGTCATCGAGGAGGTCATGCCGACCGAAAGTTATGACAAAAATTCTACTCGGGTCAATAACACTGAAATACGTATCCAGTCTCTCAAAAGCGCCGCCGAGCAGCTTGAGCGGTATTCTAAAGTCACTGCCAAGCAGGAGGAGGTGGTTGCGAAGGATTTCTGGACATATGAAGACGAGACGGTGACTCGAGGTGAGCTTTCATTCAACAGGCTGACTTGGACCTGCGACAAGTGCGGTTCTGAGGACGCGACCTATCTAAGGCCGGTATACCCCGAGCAGGCTTTGGCTCGCTACAAACATGCCTTCAAGTGCAACAATTGTGGAGAGGAATACGTCAAATGATTACATTGGATAAGGGCACGTCCATGCCAAGATTGACTCCCGGTCGCACGAGGATTGGGCCGGCGCCTTTTATGAGCGTGCATTGTTGAAGGACATCGAGACCAACAGTACTTGCGGCACTGTCCGCGGTGTTGCTCGTCCTAATGCTAGCGTCACTGGCCAACTTTGCTCGAGGGAACGCGTCTTGCGACGCTTACGGGAATTGCCTCGGGTCTTCCGTAAACTTCGTGAGGGCGAATCCCGACAACTCGCTCTATCCCGGAGACGAGTTCACCGTGGCGCTATCGCCGACCCTCGGGCCGAGCGTGGTGAGCTCCTCGGTCTCCTGGACATACGACAGCGTCGCGTTCTCGGCGCAGACTTCCAGGGCAGGAGGGGATTTCACGCTGGAGGAGAACGTGACGTCGGCGACCACCTTCACGATGACCGCGCAGATGAACCTGGTCCTCAAGCTGTGCGCCAACTGCACCCTGACGAGCTCGGTGGTCCAGACAAGCGTGGGGGTCACCGCGATTCCCCTCATCCCCGTGAGGGGTTAACCCTGCGACCATGTTCGGATTGGCGACCTCGCCTCTTCGACCGTGATCCCTGACGGAGTGTCTGAGGAAGACTCCAATCCGATCACACTTCATGGACTTGATAACGCCAATGAGTCGGTCTCCGTAATGGATTTCTTCGGCGGGCCTCTCAGGTTCCAACTCTCAAACGTCCGATAGGGCATGAATATGAATCATGTTCAATTTCCTGTACCATGCCCAAGAAGTTCGAATCCGACACTAGGGGGGTATTGTTGGCGGGCCCGACGGGATTCGAGCGGAGGAGGCGTCTACAACTTCAGGGTGGTGCTCACAGCCCTCCGTACGAAAAGATGTCTCCGTCGCATCGCAGGCAGCCGAAGAGGAACCACAATCCATGCCTTCTGCAGAGCTTCCACTCTGGGCACACTAAATAGGTGCCCCGGGCGGCTGGAATCATCCAGGGAGTTGTCCAAAATGACCCCCATTTCCGGCCTATTAGATAAAACGGAGCACATTCTAGGCTAATTAGCTGATGCCCCGGGCGGGATTTGAACCCGCGATCACCGACTCTCTTTGCCTGTTGTGCTCGAAAGGCCGGCATACTTGACCGGGCTGTACTACCGGGGCAGTAGCGCGAGGCTTCCCGCGGCATCAATTAGAGGTTTTGCGTAAGAAGACCCCGAAAGTCAATTCAGATAACACCATTCATCCAGTTCGTCCGCATCGAACTTGGGACTGGCTCGCCGCGTCCCAGCGGTCCGCGTCAGAGTTATCACGGAGCCTCTCGGCAGATACGCGTCGCCGGCCGGATTCAAGGAGATGTCCCTGAGAGAGGCAAGGAAATCCTGCGCGGAGATTCTTGAGGCGTAATACTGGTTTCTTCCTACCTGACGAGGCTTCGACCCTTGCCTAGGGGTCGCCGACACGCACTCTATGTCGGCGTCGCCCCCCTCCAGGAGACGCCGGATGACGAGAGCCTCGTCAGGAGTGAGGCCGCACAGCCCGTCCCCTCTCAGCCGCGTCCACGTGGTCAGAGACTCCAGTCTCGGGAAGAGCTGGATCTCTGTGAAGTTGCCAGACGTCTTCACCTGAAAATAGAGGCCGCTCGCGCCAATGGGATGCCCCACTCGGGGGAACGTCAACAGCCGCGGGATGGCGGGACCCAACGAGTCCAAAAGGTCTGAGCTGGACTTGGCTAAGCCCCTTGATCCGTCGAGCCTTATCGTGTCAGAACGCCTCTTAGCCGACCACCTGGTCTGGCCGAGGTGTTTCACTTTGAACCCCCGCTCTTTCAGATGCTCTACAAGGAAGCGAATCTGATCACCCGTGAGTTTGGGGAGGGGGAGAAAGAACCTGTCCAAGGAAGGCACGTAAAGCTGGTGCAGCTCGAACCTTAGCACGGCAATAGGAATCGTTAAAATATTATATATGTCACGGGGGCTTGAAATGCACCGGTCCCGGACTTTTGGCGAATAAAGACCTGGAGTTTCTCGACAGAATAGAGGTTCAGACGAAGCGTTATGTCGAGAAGATCGACGGCGCCATCGATAGAGAGCTTAGCAGATATTCAGACTCGCGCTTTCATGGACCTCTGAAATATGCGCTAGAGGGAGGGAAGCGGATAAGACCTCTCGCGCTCCTCCTCGCCGCGGAGTCCGTAGGTTGCGAAGACGACGAAAAGGTGCTCGACGCCGCCGTGGCGGTGGAGCTCCTGCACGCCGAGTCGATCATCCACGACGACATCATCGACCAGGAGGCGTCGAGGAGAGGGCGGGCGGCCTTCCACGTGAGGTACGGCTACAGCACCTCTCTCCTGACGGCGGACTTTGTCTTCGCGATGATACTCGCGATCGCGGCAAGATACAAAGACAAGAGGGTCGCGACCACGATAAGCAACGCGGCGATGAACATGTGCGAGGGCGAGTACGCGGAGCTCACCATCGACCCGGAGATCTACAAGCTCGACTGGGATGAGTATCTCGAAGTGATCTCGAAGAAGACCGCGGCGCTCTTCGAGGCGGCGGTCAGGCTAGGCGGCTTGGCGGGCGGGGCGTCGGCGGAAAAGCTGGAGGCGCTCACGGAGTACGGAAGAAACCTGGGCATCGCGTACCAGATTCACGACGACATGCTCGACTGGGGCAACGAGGACAAGATAACCGCGGCGTTGAAGCGCAAGGGAGACGAGAGCATGCTTCTGGCCCGCCTGCAGTCCATGACGGACGCTTACGCAATGAAGGCGAAGGAGCTGCTCTCTCTGCTCGAAGACAACTCGGCCACCTCGCTCCTGAGGGAGCTGACGGACTTTTCGGTGAAGCGGGACTTTTAGGGGCTAAGGCCCAGCCAGCGCAGGCACCGAGTTCTGGGCGAACGAGATCACAGGCCCAGGGAAGACCCCGAAGGCCACGATCAACGCGACCAGCACCCCGAGGACGACGACGAACGAGGTCGGCTCAATGACGCGAGCCGTATCGCCTGCGGCGGGGGGGTCGTCCATGTACATGCGCTTCACCATCCAGCCGTAGTACCCCATGCTCACGGCGCTGTTCACGACGCCCGCCACCGCTAGCCAAGCGTAAGGCCCGTTGAGGACCGAAGTGAAGAGGAGGAGCTTGCTCCAAAAGCCACTCAGAGGCGGGATCCCAGCGAGCGCGAGGAACGAGATCGTCATCGTGAACGCCGTGACGGGCATGCGCCGCCCCAAACCGTTGAGAGCCGCGATGTCTCCGGTGCCCAGCTTCAGGATGATGAGGCCCGCGCCCAAAAAGGCGGCGCCCTTCATCACCGAATGGTTGACTATGTGGAAGAGCGCTCCGGTCATCCCGAGCACTCCCTCCTGCGCGAAGGCCGAGTTCCCCTGTGCGTAAGAGTAGATCACGAAGCCTATGAGGATGTAGCCCACCTGCGCTATGCTCGAATAGGCGAGCAGGCGAGTGATGCTCTTCTGGGTCAGTGCGGCGAGGTTGCCGAGCGTCATCGTCGACACCGCCAGCGCAGCAAGGACGTTGGGGATGGTGAAGAGGCTACCCTGAGGCGTTATCGCGTAGACGGTGGAGATGGCGAGGACGACCCTGATGGCGGCGACGAAGCCTACCTTCTTCGTCCCGGCGGCGAACAGCGTCGCGATGGGGGTCGGGGCACCCTCGTAGGCGTCTGGCGCCCACATGTGGAACGGGACCACAGACATCTTGAAGCCGAACCCGACGACGAAGAGGAGGACGGCCAAGCCTGCGGCCGGGTTGAACAGCTGCGCACCCAGGGACTTTGCAGCGATGGCTATTTCGGTGGTCCCCGTGAGTCCGTAGGTCAGGCTTATCGCATAGAGTATGATCGCCGACGAGAGCGCGCCGATGACCGCGTATTTCACCGCGGCCTCGTTCGACTCTTCCCTGCCCTTCTGGAACCCGGCTAGAGCATAGGTCGGGATGCTCATGAGTTCCCACGCTACGAAGAGCATGAGGAGGTCTGCCGAGTACGAGACCAGCAGCATCCCGAGCGCGGCGAACGAGAGTAGCGAATAGTAGAAGGGGGAATTCGTCGTGGCGGCCCCGCGGAAAGAAACGAGCGTCAGGGAGGCAACAGCCACGAATATTGTGACGAACAACGTCAACATTGCGAACAGGTCGCCGAGCGAGTCGGAGGACAGCAGGGTGCCGAACGACGGAGAGCCCGGGTTTCCTGAGGCCGCGTTCATGATGATGGATGCGAGGGCCACGAGGAGGGCGAGGACCAGCAAGTACCCGGGAAGGTTCCCTCGTTTGCCGGACAGCCCCAGGAACGGCAGCCCGAGAGCGGGGAACGAGAGCGCTACTACGGCAATCAGGATGTAGTCAGGAGTCATGCGTGCGCGCCTCCTGCCGCGAGGTGGACTGTCCACTGGGCCACAGGCGCCGCGGGAGAAAGGACCAGGAACGAGAAGACCGTCAAGAGGACCAACGGCACCAGGTAGAGGACTATCACCCCGGCGTCGGCCCTCGAGATGTCACGGGCCTGCACTCCGCCTTCAGGCGCCTGCGCCGCCGGCGAGTCGAAGACCGTCCTCTTGAGCATCCAAAGGAAGTAGGCGCCCGTGATCACCGGGACTAGGACCGTTATCGCGGTGTAGGAATAAGCGGAGATTCCCGCCGAGATGACCAGCAGCTCCGCCAGAAAGCTGGCGAAGGGAGGGATGCCGATGGCCGCGGCGCTCGCGAGCGCGAGGAGGGCCGCGGTTCGAGGCATCCGTTGCGTCAACCCGCCCAGGAGGGAAATCTTCCTAGTCCCAGCCTGGACCTCGATGAACCCCGATAGCGTGAAGAGGGCGCCGACGGAGAGCGCGTGCGTGAACATCAGGAGTATGGCGCCTTGGATCCCGAGCGGGTTCCCCGAGGCGACCGCGGCGAAGGCGCCGAAGAGGACGAACCCCATGTGGTTTATGCTCGTGTATGCGAACATCCGCTTGAGGTCGTTTTGCAGAAGGGCGACCACCGCCCCGTAGAACATTGAGACGATCGCGACCGCGATGAAGGCCCAGGCGTACTGGTACGCCGCCTGAGGGAAGAGTGCTATCCCGATGCGGATGACCCCGTAGCCGGCGAACTTTGGGAGCACGCCCGACAACAGCACGTTGACGGGAGCGGGGGCTTGCTCGTAGGCGTCGGGCTGCCAGCTGTGGAAGGGGAAGATGGGGAGCTCTACGGCGAACCCGACGAAGACGGCGAGGAGCGGAAGGTACTGGAGCCCTGCGGGGATCTTCCCGGCCAGGTCAGGGATGTCGAACGTCGTGGGGGAGACACCCAGATAGAGCGCGAGGAAGCCGAGGAGCATTATCGCGCTGCCCGCGAAAGTAAAGATGATGAACTTCATCGCGGCGTATTTCCTCCGGTCCCCGCCCCACACCCCGATGAGGAAGAAGATCGGGATGAGGGTCAGCTCCCAGAAGACGTAGAAGACGACAAGGTTGAGAGAGGCGAAGGCGCCCATTATCGACCCTTCCACGAAGAGCAGCAGGGCATAGTAGGCCGGCTCGTTCTTGTCTATCAGGGCCTTTGAGCTCACGATCGCAAGGACGGCGAGGATCGAGGAGACCAAGATTAGAGGGGCGCTCAGCCCATCGACCCCGAGCAGGAACTGCAGGGTGAACCCCGGCAGCGCGATCCACGTGTGGCTCTCCGTCAGGGCGTACTGGCCGAGCGGCGGCGTGTTCGAGTAGACGGACCAGAACGCATAGCCCGAGACCAGGAGGGTCGCGACCGAAAACGCGACGGCCGAGTAGATAGCTACCTTCCTCCCGCCGCCGAGGCTTGACGCGGCGTAGGTGACGGCGCTGCCGGCGAGGGGCAGGAATATGAGCAGCGAGAGGGTGAAGCTCACCATGCGCTAACCCAAGACTCCTGCGGCAAAGACGAAGAACACGAGGATCATGGCGAGGCCGATCGCGAAGATCAGGGCGTAGCGCTCCACGACGCCGTTCTGGACCCTCCTCAGAAGGCGGGATATCGACTCTCCGTCGATGGCGACGTCGACGGCTACGGCGTCTACCACGCTGGAGTCGATCCAGTTCCCGGCCCTCGATACGTAGACGCCGAGGGCCGCCGTCGCGGAGTTGAGCCGCTCGATCCCGTTCACCTCGACGTTGGCGAGCAGCCAACGCGACGACGAGATTAGCGGGTAGACGAAGACCTTGTAATAGATCGCGTTGAGATACCACCTGTTCACAAGGAAGGTATGGAGGCCGTGCATGAAGCCCGTCTCCCCCACGATGGCGGAGGGCGCCACCCTCCTGGCGATGTAGATCACGTAGGCAGCACCCGACCCCGCCAAGACCGACGCCAGGGCTATCGCGGCAGGGACTGCGTCAAAAGAGAACGCCGGTGGGACGCTCGGGAGGACGGCGTTGGGGAAGAGCCCCAGCACGTAGGTCGTCGCCGCGCCCTGGAGCGCCCCCTCGATGTTGAGGAGCGGGGCGAGCAGCCCTATGACGACCGTCGCCACCCCGAGGATCGCGTATGGGACCCACCCGAGGGGGCCGGTCTCGTGCGGCTGGTGCCCCTCTGGGGGATGGTCGCCCTCCTTCTCCTCCTCCTTCCCGTAGAAGATGAGCCCGAACATCCTGAACGTGTAGAAGGCGGTCAACCCCGCTGTTATCGCCCCGACGGCGAAGAGGCCGAGCTGCCCCGCATCCCAGGCCGTCGTGAGGACCGCGTCTTTGCTCCAGAACCCGCTGAAGGGAGGTATGCCCGACAAGGACGCGGCCGCGATGAGGAAGACGGCGAACGTGAGCTTCATCTTGGTCCTGAGGCCGCCCATTCCGTTGACGTATTTCGTGCCCGTCACATGAATGAGGACGCCGGCGGCCATGAACAGGCATGCCTTGAAGATGGCTTGGCTCATCAAGTGGAAAAGCCCGGCGGAGAGCCCTTGCGTAAAGTCGGATGAGAGGCCCGTGATTCCGAGGGCCATGATCATGTACCCTATCTGGGACGCGGTCGAGTAGGCGAGGATCTTCTTCAGCTCGAACCCCACCATGCCCTGGGTCGCGGCGAGGAACGCAGTGAAGGCGCCTATCCACGCGACGGTGAGGAAGAAGGGCTGGATGAGCGCCGGGTTGGCCTCGAGCGCGAAGTAGAAGATCGGGGCGATCCTCGCGACGAGGATCACGCCCGCGTTCACCATCGTCGCTGCGTGGATCAAAGCGGAGACGGGGGCGGGACCGGCCATCGCGTCGGGGAGCCACTCCTGGAGAGGGAACTGGGCGGACTTGCCTATCGCGCCCCCGAAAAGCAGGAGCGCCGTGGGCACGAGCAGTCCCGCGTTCGCGAGCGAGGTCGCCCACGCGTTGTTGGCGGCGAGCGACTGGAAGCTGAAGGTCCCCCCGTAGATGAAGACGATGAAGATCCCGATGAGCATCGCCATGTCGCCCACCTTCGTCATCAGGAAGGCCTTCATCCCGGCGTGTGACGGGGAATAGGCCTGCTCGAGGCCGAGGGCTTTCTCGCCGGGCGTCCCCACCCAAGAGCCAGGGTCATCGTCGTAGTGGAAGCCTATCAGGGCGTAGCTGCAAAGGCCCACGCCCTCCCACCCGACGTAGAGGACCAGGAGATTGTTCGAGAGGACGATGAGTTGCATGTTCCCCAGGAAGAGGGTCATGAAGAACCAGTAGCGCGTGAGGCCGCGCTCGCCCTTCATGTAGTCCAGGCTGTAGACCATGATCAGCAGGCTCACGAGCGCGATGACGTTGACGATGATGATCGTGTATGGGTCGTAGAGGACGCCCATGTCGATCCCCAGCTCAGAGATCCACGGGACGCTGGTCGGGATCACGGAGTTGTAGATGGAGATCGAGTCTCCCTGGAGCACCGGGATCAGCAGGAGCACGGCGAAGAGCGCTGAGAGGCCGGAGAACAGGACGGCGCCGTAGTCCCTGACCTTCTTCCCGGCCTTCGCGAGGAGCGGGGTCAGCAGGGCGCCCGCGAACGGGAAGATCACGACGAGCCAGAGGTATATGGAGGGGAGCGAAGCTGTCGCTGCCATCTAGAGCCCTCCCTTCAGAGCGGGGAGGCTGTTTGCGAAGCCGATGAGCATCTTCGCGACCAGGTCGGGGTAGATGCCGATCAGTATGGAGATGGCGGCGAGCGCGATGAGGGGAAGGGTCATCATGAGGGGAGCCTCCGTGACGGACTCGAGGTGGGAAGGGAGTGTCCCGAAGAATATCCTCTTGACCGGCCAGAACGTGTAGGCGCCGGTAAGGAGAGTGGCGATCATCCCCAGCAGTGCGATGACGAGGTTGAGGTTCATGCCGTATGCCCCCTGGTAGAATATCCCGACGAACATCACCCACTCGGCCTGGAAGCCGCTGAGCGGAGGGACTGCCGACAAGATGAGCGCCCCGATGAGGCACAGGCTCGCTGTCAGCGGCATCTTGCTGGCGAGCCCGCCCATCTGCCTCATGTCTCGCGTTCCGGTCCGCACCAGGATTATTCCAGCGATGGAGAAGAGGATGCACTTCCCGATGATGTGGCTGAGGAAGTAGAAGACGCCGCCTGAGACGCCGAGGACGGTCAGGCTCCCGATCCCCAGCAGCGAATAGGCGTTCTGGCTCATCGTCGACCAGGCGAACAGGTACTTGATGTCGTCCTGGACGAGGGTGATCGCGCCTCCGAATATCATCGTCAGCAGAGCGACGATCATGATGGGGACGCTGAAAGCCTGGAAGATCGTCGGCATGTACTGAACCAGCAGCCGGGCGAAGACGTAGTTGCCGACCCCGACGACCGTCGCCATCACGGGCGCGAACGACGAAGGCGGTTCGGCTTCCGAGTAGGGGAGCCAGGTGTGGAGTCCGACGACCCCCATCTTGACGAACCAGCCAGCCATTATCAGGAAGAAGACCCAGTATGGAAGCGACGAGCCGCCGGTTGTCAGGGACGATAGGGCGGAGATGGAGAAGCTCCCGGTCGAGACGTATGCCAAGAGTATCCCCACGAGGAAGACGAACGCCCCAAGCTGGTTCCAGATGAAGTACGTTATGGCGATCCTTGCCCTGTCGAAATAGCCGAAGAGGCTCAGGATGAAGAAGGAAGGGATCAGCATCAGCTCTGTGAAAAGGTAGAGCTCGATGAGGTTCGTCGAGAGGGCGACTCCGAGGACGCCCGTGGCGAGAAGCTGGAAGTTCAGGTAGTAGACGCCGTATTGTTGCTTCCTCTCTCCCCCGTAGAGCGCCTCGAACCTGTGCTCCATGTAGGGGATCGAATAGACCGCGACGGCGGCGCAGACGATGGCGATCACCAGGACGACGGGCAGGCTCAGGTCGTCTGCGAGGAAGCCGAAGCTCAGGCCTGCGCTCTGGGCCCAAGTGTAGGTCTCAGTGACCCCCTGTCCACCGTCGTAGAGGCCCGCCCCGACCGTGAGCAGGAGGAGGGCGACGTAGAGGAAGGAGCCAAACGCTATCCATCCGACGTGGCGTCCCAGCCTCCCGGCCGCCGCGAAGGTGACCAGCGAGGCGAGGAGAGGGACGATAACGACCTGCAGCAGGACGAAAGGTATCGCGGTCAGCACGTCATCCCCTCCCTTTCACGCAGAGCCGAGCGGTCATCGTCGTCGTGGAGCTGTAGCGCGCGCACTAACTGCCCCGGGACTCGAGTCTCTGGCATACCGCTGCTTACCCCTTTAGGTTCTTCAGTTCGCTCGCGTCGACGCTGTCGTGGATCCTGTAGGCGACGACGATTATCGCAAGGATCACGGCGGCTTCGCCCGCCGCTATCGCGATCGAGAAGAGCGCCGCCATCTGTCCCAGCGCGTCCGGCCAGAGGAACCGGTTGAACGCGATGAAGTTTATGGTCGCCGCGTTGACGAGTATCTCGACCGAGAAGACGAGCCTCATGGCGTTTCTCTTTGTTACGAGGCCGTAGACCCCGACGGCGAAGAGGACCGCGGAGACGACGAGGTAGTCCGAGAGCGCTATCGCCATTGCTCGTTAAGGCTCCTCCCTTGCATTGCTGGGGGAATCCCCGGTCGGCTCCACCTTCGCTAGAGTCAGCGCCCCCAACACCGACGCTGCGAGGACGAGCGCGAGTATCTCCAGAACGGGGGCGAACTGCCCGCTGAGGAGCTTCCCGATGTCGACGAAGCTCGGGGCGGCCCCCTGCTCGGTCGAGCTCGAAAAGCCTCCCCCGTAGAAGGTCGACGCGAGCGAGACGAACAGGGCCAGCACCGTCACCATCGACGCGATGATCCCGGCGGGTCCTGTGTAGTTGCCGACGCCCCGGCCTTCCCTCACCAACATGACGGTGAAAAGGACGAGGACGGCGACGGCTCCCACATAAACCGTGATCTGGAAGACGGCCACGAACTCGGCGTCGAGAAGGAAGAACAGGGACGCGACGCCGAAGAAGCTCCCGGCGAGCCCGATGGCCCCGTAAATCACCTCCCTTGCCTCGAGCGCGGCGATCGCTCCGCCGACCGTGACCACCGAGAGCGCGATGAACGTCGCGTCGGTCGCGTCAACCATGGGTGACGTCGCCCTTCTTGGTGTCGAACTTGACCTTGGCGTTCCCGTACTCGGCCGGTTGGATCATGAGCATGTCGGGGGTGTACTTCAGGCTGGCCTTGTCATATGCCGAGAGCTCGTAGTCGTTGGTCATGGAGAGGGCGTCGAACGGACATGCGTCCACGCACAGCCCGCAGAAGACGCACCTGCCGTAGTCCACCGCGGGCCAGTAGTTCTTCTTGTTCTGCGGGCGGTTCCTCACCATGGTCTGCATCTCGATGGCCACGGCGACGCCGTCGCAGGCGATCGCGCATAGCTGGCATCCCGTGCACTTGTCTTCGCGCAGCACGTGCCTCCCCTTGAATCCGGGGAGACCGACGCCGTTCCTGGGGTCGAAATGGTACCCGGGGCCTTGGAGGTCTAGCTTCTGGTCTGGGTAGCGGAGAGTCATCCTCGGCTTGAACGCGTGCCGTATGCCGGACCAGGTCGCGATCCAGGCGCCCTTGATGCTCGAGAGAGTCCCCATGCCTATGTCCCTCCGACGACGGCGCCGATCTGGTAGAGGCCGAGCGCCACTATGAGGAGCGCGATGAAAAGGTTGAGGAAGGAAAGAGCCATCAGCTTGGTCCATCCTCCCCTTAGGAGGGCGTCTATCCTTATCCTCGGCATGACCGCACGGGGGACCATCATTGCGAGCATCACGAAGAAGGTCTTGATGACGAACCATGCTTCAGGAGGTAGAACCCCCGGCCCATACCAGCCTCCGAGGAAGAAAGTCGTGAATATGCCCGACAGCGCATAGAACTTGATGTAGGTCGCGAACTGGAACAGCCCGAAAGTCATCCCCGAGTATTCCGTCTGCCAGCCGGCGACCAGCTCGGAGTCCGCCTCCGGGAGGTCGAAGGGGATGCGTTCAAGCTCCGCGAGGACGCAGACGAAGAACGTGATCGCCCCGAGCGGCTGGAGGACGATGAACCAGACGCTGCTCTGCGCGTAGACAACTTTGACGAGGTCGAGGGAGCCCGAGAGGACGACGATCCCGAGCACGGAGAGGATCATCGGGATCTCGTAGGCGACCATCTGGTGAAGCGCCCTCAGGGAGCCGAGCAGAGAGTACTTGTTGTTGCTCGCCCACCCAGCCAGCATCACGACCAGAGGCGTGAAGCTCACTATCGCGAAGACGAGGATGGCCCCGATAGGCGGGTCAGCGATGACGGTGCCAGGGCCTAGCGGGAGGAGCGCCAGGAGCGAGCCTGCGATGAACATCAGGGCCAGCGGGACGGAGAGGAAGATCGCCTTGTCCACCTGGTTTGGAACGATTATCTCCTTGAAGAGGAGCTTGAAGAGGTCGGCGAAGTTCTGGAATATCCCCTCGAACCTTCCTGCGTATTGGGGCCCGACGCGCAGCTGGACCTTCGCGATGAACTTGCGCTCGACCCATATCATGAAAACAGTGGAAAACAGGGCCGCGAACGTGAAGCCCGGGAAGGTGGAGAGCTCGAAGAAGGTCTTCGTGGGCTCCGTCGTGGTAAGCGACATGAACATCGCTATGAGCTGCTGGGGCTTTGTCGAGAGGGCGAAGAAGTCCACGAAGCTGACCCCGAAGAGAGTGTAGAACACGTAGTAGATCGGGAGGATGAAAAGGGGGGTCAGCAGGACGACCCAGAAAACCAGTTTGAGGATGTGGCGTACGAAATCCTCGAAGGTGGTTATCTGCTTGGGCACGCTCGCGCTGCCTTCTCTGGAGAGGGCCGCGTTCGGCGAGCATATTTCAATCTTCCGAGGCGAGACCTGACATTCGCCAATCTTTTTTCGAATTTCGGGGACGACTGTTTGCTTTTCTTTCTCGCCTACAGGGCCGCCGCGAATTCCTGCAGCATCTTCCTGTATTGGCTCCGGGGAGGGAATCCCACTCCGGTCAAGTAGGTTGAGAACTTCACCCGGTCCTTGTCGTCGAGGATGGTGTCCTCGATGGCGTGGATCTCCTCACCCACGACCGCATACGCGGTCGCGTACCCTGGGAACATCCCCTCGTGCGCCGGGAAGAGCTGGTAGTAGACGTTGCTCCTCGGCACCCCGGTCTTCGCGTGCGCCCAGTCTATGAACTCGAAGAGGGTCTGCTTGTTGGTGTTGATGCGGACGTCTCCTATCACCCTCAGGAACCTGATGAGCCTCCACTTCCTCGTCTCGAATTCGAGCTCTGCGTTGACGAGTCGAAGCCCGCCGTGCTTCTCGAGCTGGGCCACGTAGGCCTTCTCCGCCTTGGTCAGCGACTTCTTCCCCTCGAGCTTCATCGACGCCTCAAGGAACTCTCTCTCCCTGTTGAAGGAGAGGCCCTCCGTTATTGGACCTTGGAGCAGGGTGGCGACGAGCTCCAACCTGCTCGCGCGCCCGCCGAAACGGAGGACGCTGTTCGAGTGGTTGACGCAGTGCCCATACTCCTCGTGGACAAGCAGGTCGATGAGCTGGGCGACGGACTTTGGAGGATCCCTCTTCGGGTCGGTCGTCAGGAAGTAAAGCTGGAAGGGCTTCTTGGTGAACGTGTCGAAGAACGATGCCGCGCCTGTAGGTAGCATGCCGGAAAGGTATGGGGGCGTCTCGATGACCTTCGTCTTGTATTTCTTGTTGATCTTCACGACGTCTTCGTTGACGAACTCTTGGACGACCTTCCTCATCGCGTTGGTCACCCTCAGGAGGTCTTTCGGCTTCAGCCGGGTCCTGTCGACGAGGTGCTTTTCGACGTCCTCCGGCGTGGGCTTGCACTTGTACTCTTTCGCGAGCCGCTTGGTCACGTCCTTGTAGCGAGGGAGTTCGTCCTTCAGCCACTGAAGGGCCTTTTCCTCCAGCTCTTCCGGCGTCTCCGAGTAGTCCATCCCGTTCTCGAGGGCTACCCGGTAGAACTTTTCCCTGCCAAGGTCGAACTTGGCCTTTTGGAAGACCTTCTCGACCTCTTCGAAAGTCCCCTTCCCGAACCCCTCGAGCTGGAAGAGGGAGACGAACTTCCTGGCGCGCTCCTTGAGCCTCTCGCAGTCTTTCTTCAGCTCCTTGCCCTTGATCCGTTTCTCTATCGCGTCTAGTATCTCTATAATCCCGTCAAGCCTGTAGAGCGTCAGCGCCTTGACCGCGGATGGCACCGTCTTCTTGCTGAACCGCTTCTGCGTGACGTCTATCGCCTTGATCGCGTCAGAGATGAGCGTGGAGAGGTGCTCCTCGTTAACGCCCTCCTTCGTGAGGTGGTTGAAGATGGAGCCGACGATCTCGTCGAGGACGGGCTGCGGCTCGTCGAACGAGAGCGACACCTCGATGCTGTCCAAGACCTTCGCCTGCAGGTCGTTCTGTGTCCTCCTCCTCAGGGCCCTCACCTTCTCCAGCGCTGTCTTGATGTTCTCCTCGCTCGGTATGAAGAGCTTCCCCGCGTATTCCTCGAACCCACCGGTATACGCGCCTGAAGGGCTCAGCTCCTTCCAGAGCTGGACGATCTCGTCGTCGAGGGGTTTTGAGACCAATTGCGCGACCACCGATGAAGTGAACCGGGCTTATTACGCTGCCGCTTCAGACATGCTGAAGCGGGTCTTGGTCTCGTCTATCTCCTTTACGATCTGCTTCTTCCACTCGGGGAAGCCCTTCGGAGTCTCCGGGTACTTTTGGTTGAGCTCTACCAGCGCCTCGCTCTTGTCTGCGGTGTAGCGCAGCCCCTTCGCAAGGTCCATCTGGCTCGCCACCCTCATCAAGAGGACTGGGTTGAGCATCTGGATGGATTTGAACCTCGGATGCCGCCTTTCTGTGATGGCGTTGATGTCCTCCTCGGTGAGGAAGTGCTTCATCCCGAAATCGATCTGCTCGTTGGTGATCGTCTGCAGGTATCTCCTGAGGACCTCGAATGACGCCATCTGGTAGCCGTGGGTCATCATGTACTCGTGGTTGTATGGCCACAGCCCTTCCTGGCTCACGTCGTTGGCCTCGAGCGCGTGCGCGACGACCTTGCCGAGGATCACGCTCGCATACATGGAGGGCCCGATCCCGCCCGCGTCCAGCGGCCTCGGCAGCCACGCGGCGTCGCCCACGCACGCGAACCCGTTGGCCACCATGCAGTCGTTCTGCCTGCGCACGGGGACCTGCCAATTGCCCTTGGCGTTCCCCTGGTCGTCCGGGTTGGTCGAGAGCCTCTTGTTCTTGATGCAAGGGTTGTCGTTGACGTACTTGTCGATGAGCGTCGAGAGGTTGTCGTTCATCCCGAACTTCTTGTTCCTCCTGTCGAGACCGGACTTTGAAACGCCGAGGCCGATGTTCACCTTGTTCTTCCCTTTGGGGAACACCCAGGCATATCCAGCGGGAGCTATGACCTGGTCCAGATGGATGAGGCAGTATTCAGGAGTGAAGTAGGTCTCGTCCTCGACGCCTTGGTCGAACTCGAGGAGGTACCTGCCGGTCGCCTCCATGTCGTCAGGATCGATCTCTCTTTCGATGTAGCTCTCTATGGGGGAGAACTTCCTGAGCACTGACGATGAGCCCGACGAGTCTACGACCATCTTCGCGGTCGCCTTGAATGGGTTGCCGTCAGAGTCTCGCCCGGCCACCCCCCTGATGTAGCCGTCCTCGGCGAGGAGCTTTTCTGCTGTCGTGCCGAACTTGAACTCGACGCCGAACGCCTTGGCGTCTGCCACCTGCTTCCGAGGGATGAGCTTCCGGTTGAGGATGAAACCCTCGCCCTCGAAGAGCACCTTCGTCTTGTGGTCGGGAGAATAGACGTAGATGCCCTTGACGGGATGCTCGAGTTCAGGGTAATCGTATTTGATCCCGATGTTCTTCTCGATGAATTGGATGCTCTTCTTGCTCGCTGCGTCGCCGCAGATCCAGCCGTTGTTCGTCTTCTTCCCGGGCTCGTCGGGAGTGTTCCTGTCCACCACGAGGACCCTCGCACTCCCCTTGGAGTAGGACCCTATGGCCGAGGCTGTGAGAAGGCCGGACATGCCGCCTCCCGCGATTATCACGTCGTAGTCGTATTCTACCAAATTCGCACCAGAATTGTTAGTTGCGAAGACTACTAATAACTATATAAGACTTCCCGCATATTTGCCATCTATGGAAGAAAACGAACTCTCGCGCGAGCTGAGAAAGCTAGGACTCACAGGCTATGAGGCGAGGTGCTATGTCTTCCTGGTAGAGCTGGGGCCGAGCGATCCCAGGAAGGTCGCATCCAAGGCGTCAATGCCGTATCCCAACGCCTACGAGGCGCTGAAACGCCTCAACGACTTGGGCTGGGTCGAGGTGGTCCGGCGGAGGCCTGCCGTCTACAGGGCAAGAGCGCCGAACACGATTTACGAGGAAATCCAGGGACGCCTCAAGGTCACCTTCGCGTCTTTGGAGGCCATGTACATGGCGACCCCAGCGGAGCAGGCGGAGCTCGTCTACACGCTGCGCGGAAAGGAGAGGGTCCTCTCGAAGCTCGTGGAGATGATCCGGGGGGCACGCTCCAACATGATGCTCGTGAGTCCTTCAGGGACGCTGGAGGGGTCGGGTCCTCTTCTCGAGGAGATCCGCGCCGCCGTGTCGCGCGGCGTTAAGGTCAGGATTCTCATGGATGAGGTGGACGCCAAGAACCTTCTCGCAGGAGTCGAAGCTAGAACCGGGAACATAGTCGCCTTCGACCTCCTCGTCGACGACAAGACTGCGCTGATAGGTCTCCCGGACCTCTCTGCCTGCGGATGGGCAGAGAGCAGCGCAGTCGCCATTCACTTTATGCAGTTCCTCGAGCTGTTGTGGACCGCTAGCTCGTCCAAGTAGCCAGGCTCGAACAAAGAAGAAAGAATGGAGGGAGATTCGGGGTCGTCGGAAGATGAAGGTGCCACCCGACCGCCTAAGAAAGCGGTCGGATGACCAGCTTCTAGCACTCTGCTGACCGAAGCTACCCTAGTTTCCGGCGCTGAAGACGGACTCGTCCGAGGCAGAGGGGACCTCTGGGAAGGACTCGCCCATGCGTTTCTCCGCGATGGCGGCCGCTTCTGCCATGATCTTCTCCGATTCCTCGCTCGTCTCGCTGCCCATGAAGAAGTTGGCTCCGGTGAGCCCTCCCACGTCGGTCATCATGGTGCTCAGCTCCGTGCCGATGTCGCCAAGAGCGCCCTGGGCGTCGGGCAAAGCCGTTGCAAGGGACGTCCGCACGTTCTTTATCACGCCGATGGCCGGCGCAAGAACGGCAGTGAAGTCGCCAAACTCTGTGACCGTCTGCAGGCGCATGGTTATTTGTTCGAGCGCGATCTTCGACTGGGTGACTATCTTGGTCATCTTCTTGACCTCGGCGAGCTCGTTCGAATACGCCTTGCTCGTCGCCTCGTCGTGATGCTGCACCGCGGTGACGGTCTTCTTGAAGATGGCAGTCTCCCTCTGTTTCATGCGGTTCAACGCGCCATCGAGGCGATGGATCTCTTGGTTGAGTTGGCCGGTGGCCTTCTGAATCTGAGGCTTCAGAGGCCTTGGGCCCCTGATGGTCTCCTTTGTCTTTTGTCCGAAGCTTCCAGACGACGCCGCCGGCTTCCAGTTCTTCTCGAATTTACTCATGTCGTAATCTCTCGGCACATGATACCGTGCGACATGGTCATACCGTACCTTGACAACAAGGTTTGATTTTGTGGTGAAGTTTGGTTTACTTCACGCGCGCCCGAGAGGCTCAAAACGGGAGTATCGAGACTTGCACCACAACCCATTATATGCGCATGGGGACGGAAGAGTCGACTCCGTGTGCTCGATGAACTTGGCGCAAGTGCGGGCGACCCACGTGGTCATCATTGACATGGTCGGCTCTTCATGCGAAAATTGAGCATCGAGGCCCCCAGCTTCGTCTTGGGAGACATCTTCGGCCTAATTGCGCTTGCCCTCATCAGCATAACGGCGGTTTTCATGCTCTTGAGGAAGAGGATCCTGAAACGGTTCAGAAACTTAGAACTGCTGAGGCGGACCCACATCCTAGTGGCCGCGCTGGGCGGGCTCTTCCTCGTCCTGCATGTTGCCTACTTCATCTCGTACCCGATAAACGTGGAGATAGCCCTGGGGTACGCCTCGTCTTCTCTCGCACTCGTGGTTTGGGTCACAGGGACGGCTTTTCTCGAGAGGTTCAGGGACTCGCTCTACTTCCACGGCACGTTGTCGCTCAGCGCGATTTCTTTGATGGTGATACACTCGGCGGCGGCGGGGATAAACGTCCCTTTCGCGATCGCTGAGGTCGTCCTTGCAGGGACGACTTCGTTGGCCATCTTCAAGACCTACCAATACTTCGGGAAGATGAGAACTCCGAGGCCCATGAGGAAATGACCTCGACCACATCGGACGCCGACTATTCGGTCGAGGCCGGGGAAGCCTACAAAGGCGCGAAGATAGAGATCCGAAAGAGGGAGGGCGACGGCAATCCCTCGCAGCACGAGAGCAGGCCAGGGAAGGGCGTTGGGCACTACGAGGCTCTCTCCCGACTCGGAAGGATCCAGCGGTACATGGGGTACGCCATGCTGCTTTCGGCAGTTGCCGGGGTCTACCTCCTGGCGACGGACGGCTCACTCTGGATCTTGGCGGTCTCCCACGCGGTCGGGCTGGTAGTGATAGTGATACTCGACGTCTCGCTAGGCGCCATGAACCTTTACGGCGTGAAGAGAGTCTACCTTGCGAGCCTCGCCGGCGCCCTTCTTGGGATCGTGCTGCAGCTGGGCGACATCATCACGGCCCCGCAGTACAACATGTCGATTCCATACTTTGCGTCCTACCTCTTCGGATTGGCCGCGTTCGACGTGCTTCTCGGGCTGCAGACGTCGGTGTTGGTCCTGGGCATGTTTGGGAGGGTCTATGTCCGATCGCTCGCCGCGCGAAGGCGAGAGGGAAGAGAGCTGAATTACTCGAGGAGGACCTTCGCCAAGACGGTCGCCGGGTTCGGCACGCTCATAGGGCTGGGCGTGATTCTGGGTTCGATAAAGATACCTTCACCGCCATCATCACCGTCATCGTCCGTGCCCAGCCAAAAGCAAGTCGCTAATGCTTTGACGCCGATAACGAACACCAACACCATGCAATCCGGCTCCTATGTCTACTTCGAGTACCCACAAGGGTATCCTAACGTCCTTTTCAAGCGCAGCGATGGTTCG
>JAPCJN010000144.1:3585-4316 GCA_027886925.1 Nitrososphaerota archaeon | reverse complement strand
CTGTCAGGAGGGTCGATTCCGCCGTCGAGCTAACCGAGGTGAGTTGTTTTTTCCGCTCGGAGAGTATGGAACGGAGGGTCGGCATCGTGTCCATCTCCAGACGCCGGATATTCTCCTCGCGCTTCTGCAGCTCGTTCATTACCTGATCCCGGCGCAGCCTCGTCCCTTCGACCTCGTCCCTGAGCTTGGTTGGTCCTTCGCCTCCTCCTTGGACTATCTCGATGATGAACTTCTCTTTCTCGGTCGTCGTCGCGGCCATCCGCGACTCGAATTCCTCCTTCCTCTTCCTGACCTCCTCCAGCTTTAGGAGAAGCTCCTCTTCCATGCGCTTGTTCGAGCTCAGCTTCTCTCGCAGGTCCTTTATCCTCCTGGATGTCTGAACGGCGTGCAACCAGCTCAGCTGTGCCTCGAGCTGGTTGAACCTGGCGAGGTCGTTCCTTTGCTCCTCTAGGCGTTCAAGCTGGGCCTTCATCTCCCCTGTCCGGGCCAACTCGATCTGCAGCTTCGTGTCAGCTTGGGAGAGCTGCTTCTGGGCCTCGGCCTTTTTGTCGTCGAATTTTGAGATCCCGACGACTTCCTCTATCATTTTCCTCTTCTCGTCCGGGGTCAGGTCGGCGACCCTCGTCGCCGCCCCTTGAGGGATGACGTTCAGCCCGCTGGGAGAGAGACCAGACACCTCGAGGAAGTCTGCGACCATCGACTTGGTCGATTTTTTCCCGTTCAGGTAATAG
>JAPCJN010000144.1:0-3575 GCA_027886925.1 Nitrososphaerota archaeon | reverse complement strand
CTTTGTTGGTGAGTTCCCTCGAGATCGTCACCACGTCGGCGTCAACCGGGATTCTTCTGTCGACGTTGTCGATCTGGATGCTGACCCGGCAGCTCGTCGGACGGTCTTCACCAGAGGTAGGCCCTCCCTGAGAGGCGCCCGCGGCGGCGGCGCCAGCGGAGTGAGTTGCCTCTGCGGCTTCCCGCTTCGGGTCGTAGATGAGGCCAGTAAGACGGCCTTGCGCAGCCCTGAGCGTTCGGGGCGAATTCTCGCCTAACGCAAAGAGTATCGCGTCTGCTATGTTCGACTTGCCGCTCCCGTTCGGACCTGTCACGACGTTTAGGCCTTGTTCGAAGGTGATGGTCAGAGCGCGAGGGCCGAAAGACTTGAAACCCTTGACCTCAATCCTTCGGATATACCCCATTCTGTGAACTCCGGCTGTAGAGTGCACTGCGGGCTGTCGATATAAGTCTAAGTGTCGATGATTCTTCCTTTCCCCGGCTTGACCAGCCTTGCCGAACCCCCTCCGATCCTGAAGACGTCGAGCCGGGCTGCGCCAGAGAACGAACCCAACGAATCGAGGAGCCTCTCCACCCCCTCCTTATGGACGACCGCGTGCATCGAATTGCCGACCATGTTCTGGCTCGCGGCTGTCGCCCCGCTCGTTTTAGCCGCCGAGATGAGGCGCCCGATTCCGGGTGCCTCGAGGCCCAGCTTCTCCGCGAACGTCTCGCCGGCGGCCAACAGCCCCTCGAAGCTCCTGCTGGCCAGGGCCTGCTCGAGTGCCTCCTGACCGAGCTCGTTCAAGTTTCGTTTCAACCCGGGCGAGGACAACAGGGCTCCCTTCCCCCTCATCGTCGAGAGAGTAGCGGTGACGACTCTAGAGTCTGACGGCACCTTGACGCGTTCAACAACGGCCACTCCCGGGCCACCCGCGTGCGTGATGATCCCGGCGCCGACGTGGTCGTAGGTGGAAGAGACCGTTCCGAGACCTGTGCCGCAGAGGATGTCAGCCTGATGGGCGAAGGACGCCACTTGCGCCTTGTCCATGCCGAGGTCCAGCGCCGAGGCGACGGCCATCGCCGCTGAGAGCGCGGACGCTGAGCTGCTCCCGAAACCTGCGCCGATCGGGACTTGTACTCTCTGCTCGAGGTCGACCCTTGTGCGAACCCTCTTCGCGGCCTTGAGGAGAAGAGAGACGGCCTTCCTCGCGGTCGTCGCGCGATAACTCGCGTCTCCATTCATGCTCACTGACACCGCAGCGGGCTGGTTCTCCTCGACAGAAGCGCGAGTGTACACTCCTTTCGACAACGTGAACCCACCCCCGGTCGCCCCTACCCGTTGAAGGTCGATAGGTCTGGATAGCATCGCCTCGTCGTGGATCACGAAGAAGTTCGAGATCACGGCGGGGGCGAAGGCCAGCGCGGTCCTGGGCATTATCGGTAACTCGACCGTTTGGTCCCCGCAAGCAGCCCTGCGATGGGACCGAAGATCACCACTACGGCGGCCGCCAATCCGAAATAGAATGCAAGGCCCGGCCAATTCGACAGCGTGCCGGGTGCTGTCAGAAACAAGGCTGCGCCAAGAAGGACAAAGAGCGCAGAGAAGGCGAGCGCCATAACGGTCTGGCGCCCTCCGACGCTCGCTGACCAAGAAGCAGGATATTTCAGTATGCTCGACCTCCCCAAGAGCGGGCTCGTAGCTCTCACCAATATGGGAACGCCCACGATCACGGCGGGTATCGCGCCGGTGTTCCAGAAGACGGTGAACCCCAGTATCAGGCCTTGAGGCAATTTCAGGAACTCCACGACGCTGACCGCAGCTATCAGGTTACCCAACGTGACGAAACACACCGTACAGGCGACGAAGGCCGGCCAAGACGCGTACCTCTTTACGAACCAGCCGAAGAGAAGGAAAGCCAAGAAATTCGCGGGGACGCCAGCCACCAAGCTGAGGATGGGAGTGGTCTCGCCCAAGGGGGTAAGAAACACGACGTCGCCGACGAAGGTGCCCAGACCGGCGCCTATGGCCACTGGGACCGTCTCCGAGACGACCGCGAAGAATGCCGGAATAAAGAGGCCTATCAGAAACTGACCTATCCCCCACGGGGTCGGGATGAAGGCCGTCAGGGCCTTACCCACGGCGTAGAGGGCTGCGACTATGACGATGGTCGCGATTCTCGAGGGGAGAGATGAGCTCAAGCCTTGTAGCGCACCAGGGTCGTGCTCATATCAAGATAATCTATAAATAATCTATAGAACTCTATAGATTTTATGGACACGCGAAAGGTCCTTGAGATGGGCGGCGGGACGGTCATCATTTCTCTTCCAAAAGACTGGGCCAGGAAGAACGGGATAGTGCGCGGCTCTACCGTGGCAGTAGAAGAAATCTCCGCGCGGCGGCTCCTCGTCAGACCTATCGAGGGCGGAGAGACAGCCAAGGAAGCCGAGGAGGTCGTGATAGAATATCCGAGGGAGAACCTCAGCTACGTCACCAACGACGTGACTGGCGCGTATCTCATGGGCAGCAACGCGATACGCATAGAAGGAAAGCAGTTCATAACGCGGGAGGATAGAAGCGGGCTGAAGTCGGCGATAACGAAGCTCGTCGGCCTCGAGATAGTCGCCGAGGACGCCAAGGGGATGACGATGCAATTCCTCCTCGACCCAGCGGCATTGGGCCCCGAGAAGATTGTAAGAAGGATGGCGAGCCTGATCGGCGGGATGCTAAGGGATTCGGGGGAGGGCCTGAGACACGACCGCAACCTCCTAGCGCTAGTCGGAGAGAGGGATGACGAGGTTGACCGCCTGTATTTTCTCCTGGTCAGGACCATCAGGACCGCGACGATCGACCCCGAAGTCGCCGAGAGATATCGGCTGGCGCCGATCGAGTGCTTGGACTACAGGGTCCTGGCCAGCTACCTCGAGGGCCTCGGCGACTCGATAACCGAGTTTTCGAAGAGAGCCGGAGAAGAGACTCTGGGAAAGGAGGTCACGATGGAACTCGTGCAGTTCCTGGAATCGCTCGAGAAGATGGGCGACGTTGCGACGTCCTCATTTCTCACGAGGAGGCTCGTGCAGGGCAGGCGGACTTACATCGAGGTCGAGGGGATGCGCGACCGGGTGGGAGAACTCTCGAAAAGGATGGTCAAGATGAAGGGCATCTCGACTGGAGCGATGCTCGACCTTCTGAGCCTGCTCGAGAGGATCGCCAGCACATTCGTGGACATCTCGGACCTCGCTCTACCCACTTACCAGTTCAAGCCTGACTAGCGTAGGCAGTCCCTGGCCTCGCCCCGAACTCCTTTCGTGCGATGTTCACGCGAACTGGTATTTCCTGTTCAGGCGCTCCGTCGCCGAGCGGTTGACCAGAGGTCCGCTCGAGAGCGAGGAGTTGCTCACCACGGCGATCGTCCCTTCTTCCGTTTTGATCCATGTGTTCCTCAATCCTACCCGCACTACCGTTCCCCTAGTGCTGCTGTACTCGATTGTGTCGTCAAGGCGTATCACCCCGTCGTTGAAGAGAAGGATGCCAGATATCACGTTCGAGAGCGTGGTCTGCAGGGCCAGGGAAATCGCCACCGCCATGACTCCGGA
>JAPCJN010000143.1:1538-4527 GCA_027886925.1 Nitrososphaerota archaeon | reverse complement strand
GTCCGACCTTCTCGGTGACGAGATTGAGGCGCTGAACATCGTGCTGGAACTGAAGATGAAGCTTGCTTTGCTTTGGGTTATTCCT
This sequence comes from Nitrososphaerota archaeon, assembly GCA_027886925.1. The sequence continues at coordinate 4,442 of JAPCJN010000143.1, read as the reverse complement.
CCTCCTTGCTCCTCTGTGGTTCATTCGGTCGCGCTCCCATCTTCTTCGCGCTTTGTCGCGGGCCGCTTCCTCACAGACCTATGTCGCACCTGACCTTCGGATCAGGTGTTCATTTGTGCGCTCCGATGGGATGTGCGTAGGATGTAGCCACCGACACATCTACCTTGTGCAGGAAAAACCGTCACAACGTTAATGCCTGAGTTGCCCCTTCCTACAATGCGATGGAGTCCGAGAGCGGGTCCATACACATCGGCGAGCAGATAACTTCGCTCGACTCGAAGCCCAAAGGGCCGGCGCGCATATCGCTGGAGGCCCTGCGAAGGCACGTCTGCATCCTCGGGACGACGGGCTCCGGCAAGTCGAACTGCGCGAAGGTGATCTGCCACGAGCTGGACGACCTCGGCGTCCCAACAGTGGTGCTCGACCGCACCGGCGAGTACGTGGAGGCGTTAGCCGCCAAGGCGGGAGTCAAGATCCTGACGCCGGGAGGGAACCTCGTGACGCCCATCTTCAAGCTGGCCCAGCCGGCCGCCCGGGACGAGACCCTCTCCCAGATCGAGGACTGGGTCTCCCTCCTCGACCACTTCAACCACGTCTCCAACGCCGCCGGCCTCTCGCCGCTCCAGGCCCGTATCCTGCGCGAGGTGCTCTGGCACCACTACGAGGGCACGGCGGAGACGCTGACCATAACGGGCCTCATCTCGAAGCTCCAGGCATACGAGAGGCACGTGAGCAACCTCAACGGATGGGAGGAGAGCATCGAGGCCCTCGTCTCTAGGCTCTGGCCGATGACCGTCGACGTGGTCGGCCAGGCGCTCGACCGGAGCTACGAGACCTTCAAGGTCGACGAGTTCCTCGAGCCGCGCCTCAAGGTGCTCGACTTGTCCAAGCTCCGCGACGACAGGGCGAAGAACCTTCTCAGCCAGGTCCTGTTAAAGCACCTCAATGCGGCGGTCCGAAGCAGAGGGCAGACCTCGCAGCTCAGGGTGGTCGTGGTCATCGACGAGGCGCAGCACCTCGCGCCCAACGAGAGGGGCTACATCAGTGTCCCGGAGAACTTCGCCATCGAGCTGAGGAAGTACGGCCTGTCGCTCGTGCTGTGCGCCTCCCGGCCCTCGCTCGTCAGCCCGAACATCATCGCGAACTGCAACACTACCATCTCCTTCATGCTCAACAACATGCTCGACATCGAGACTGTCGCGGGCTACTTCGTGGGGGCCAGGGACGACCACGTCAAGGAGATGTTGCGCCAGCTCCCGGTGGGGGAGGCAGTCCTCCAGCTTAACCACCCGGTTCCACGCCCTCCCGCCAGGTGCAGGATCCGGGAATTTGACGGACGGGCGGGTTCCACACTCGGAAAGGCCCCCGTCGCCCTAGGCCTCTGAGGCCAAGCGTGTTGATGTGCATGCCTGAGGCACACCAATGTGCACGGTTGCTTAGGTTCTGAAGTCTCCGGTTGAATGAACTTCGGCAATTTGTTGTGAAAAGTCGGTTGATGGGCGGTAATATCGCGCCACTCCATAACTCGTATTAGGAAGGATACGCTTATGTCCGATGGTCATAGGGCAAGGAAGTAATCGAAGTTGTCAGTTAAGACGAAATGCATCTTCGAGCCGATTGAAGAGAGCGACGGGCGCAGGATTTTGATAACGCGCTACTACCCTCGCGGCGTGAAGAAAGAACACTTTGACGAGTGGGTGTATGCCCTCTCGCCTAGTCCTAAGCTACTCTTCAGCTACAAGAAGGGCGAGAAGACTTGGGACGAGTTCATGTGGGCGTTCATAGATGAAATTAGGCGTAACGACACAAGCGTAGAGGCGATTCAGGCCCTTAACGACGCGAGCAAGAGCGAAGACATCACCCTCCTGTGCTACGAAAAGTCCGGAAGACCGTGCCATCGTCACTTGGTTCGGGATTTAGTGGCCGCGCCGGTCTTGCTCTCAGCCAGTCTTGAAACGAAACACGCTAACGACCATGAAGCTGGCAAGATGTCGGGCCATGTTCCCAACGAGAAAGCTAAAGTCGTATCCCTTCTCTCCTAAGTGAAGGTTCTCGAACATCTTTTCCTCGTTTCCGGGATTCTGTCGCATCCACTCATACAGGCCCCACTCGATAATCTGTTGGTGATGCGGGTTGGCCGTCCTGCAATCGGGACAGCGATATGTGACCATAGGCTTGTATGGATAGTTCTTCTTAGTCCAAGAACCCTACTCCGCCCAAAGTCGTCTGGACTGAGTCGTCCACCTCGTCCCGGTCGGCGAGTTCCCACGCCTCGACCTTTGGCTTCACCATTCCAAGACTCAGCTTCGCTTGGTTGAGGTCTTCGATGCATCCAACGCCGAAGACCGTCTGCAAAGTCTCCACAAGTTTGATTCGGTCTTTCCTCGATTCAAGGACTCCGTTGATGGATATCTTTCTGTCTAACTTGTCCCACTCGGACTTCGAGCCTTGTATCTTCCAGCTCTCTTTTCGTTGGTCTTCCGGGTTGCGTTCAAGAGGGACTTGCACGATGTTCCAACGCTTCATGTTCGAGACAGGCGGGACGGGGTAGATTCGAATCGGAGAAGGCCGCGAGTGGGGGAGAAACCAGCCGTGCAGACCGAAATCCTAGAGTCGCGCATCTCGTCCGGGGCCGCGTTCCCGAGGACGACCACGTCGTCCACGGTGATTTTCTCATCGGACATGGTTAACTCGCCAAACGATTACGCCGTCACTTCCCTTGATACGCATCAGCCCGATGTCCTTCTCCATTTGGCGAACCCACTTGTTGTTAGGAACCACTTGGTCTAGCTTCAGTTGGCTCCTGATCTCCGTCCACGTCATTCCCTTGTCGCTGTATTGAAGAGTATCCAGGATCTTATCCCGGAACTCTTCATATGGCATCTTAGTCGTTATCACACGCCG
>JAPCJN010000143.1:0-1493 GCA_027886925.1 Nitrososphaerota archaeon | reverse complement strand
TTTTCGATTGAAGTCTCGGGGACTGTGATTTGATACTTGAATTGCCATCTCTCATGGTCGAGTTTGTAGGCCTTCACTTTCTGAAGTTTCATCGCGTTAGGTAACATGGTATCATCTATTATACCTTTGCAACATGGTATCACAATCTTAAGATATTGTATGATAACATATGCTTTGCATGAAACGGCGAGGTCAGAGGCCGAGAGAAAGTGATGCGTAGCCTGAAGACGATGGAAGCGCCAATCCTGAAGGGCGTCCAAATCTTCCACAACTATATCAAACCGCATGAGGGTCTTGACGGAATGACCCCGCCGACCACGAAGGAATCAAGGTCGAGGGCCGTCCGTCGTGAAGCTCTGGGACGACTCGATTCGCAAATTGGCAACCGACGCTCAACAGAGAGAATCCAGTCGAGGAAATCCTGAATGAGACTTAACTCATAAACCGACTTTCACAGTCCCTTGGGAACCCTTAATCAACCGAAGACTTCCCACAACCGTTGCTTATGCCTTGAAGATCTTTTCAAGCAGCCGCACAGCCGAGTTGCTTCGGTCGAGACAGTATCTCGGCCTGCCCTCCCTTCCAACGTTCAGGACCAGCCCCGCTCTCTCCATCCTCCCAAGGGCCCTCCTGACCCTCCCTCCACTGAGGACGAGCTCTCTGCTCACACCGCACCTCTCAGCGATCTTGGAGAGGTGGAGGGGCTCGGATGCCTGGACGAGCGCGCAGACAAGCCGAAGCTCGAGGGTCTCCGAGAAAATGGGCTCAGAGATGGCCCTGAACCTGGCGCAGAGCTCGTCGACCTTCCAGCTCTCGGCGAACTCAACGAGGGACCCCAGCGCGGCGAGCTTGCGCTCCCTCTCGATAAGGGGTGGCTCGTCTTCTTGAGTCATGCGTCCCACGACCTTCCGAAACAGCAGCAGGGCTTCAGGCAGCCCGAAAGCATGAACAGAAAGGCAGAAGCGGGCTTATAGAGAATTGCTCATCTTAGACGCTCATCTGAGATGAGCAACGTTTATGAGCGCAGCCTATTCCGCAGCATATCCACTTCGACCCTCGCATGGCGAGATAGGTTGCAAGCTCTCCTTCCGAATCATGACGTCGAACCGCGACTCGACCATTGCTACATGTAAGTCCATGGCGCCGTCTAGCAATACAGTCGTCGCGGAGGTCGTTGGGGCAGCAAACCATTTTCCACTTCAAAGTATCGGGAACTGATCCAGAGAGATATCGCGATTGCATCTAGCAAAATTTCGGAATGCCCATCGAGACCTGGGAAGCCAAGAACGGAAAGAAACTCGAGGACGGGCTCTACCGCAGCACCCTACGCAGGGGGCGGCCATGCGGCGGGCGGGCTGCGAGGAAGTCCACATCCAGCCCATCACAGGGACCCAGGCGGAACGGTTAGCCCAGTGATGCCGCGTAGGCGTTTATTACACCCCTCCGAGTTATCGGCTGGCCCGCAGATGTCCCAGACCAGTGAAGACGAGTTC
>JAPCJN010000026.1:7554-21730 GCA_027886925.1 Nitrososphaerota archaeon | reverse complement strand
ACGGCCATATCCTCTGCGGACGCGCCAGCTGTGTCTCCGGTCGAAAACAAGACGGGTGATGAGCTACTGATAGACGCAGCCAGGAAACTAGGGATTTTCACGCAGGGGAAGACCAGAGAACAGATTCAGGAAGAAATCATTAAGATGGCGCAGGCTGCTTCGCCCAAGGCCCCTCCAGACGACGCCAAGGCACCGTCGTCGCTATAGTAGTTGCGCTCGCCAAAATCCTGGGCGGTCTCTCACGCTGCTGAATCGTGCCCGCTTTTTCGGACGACTCAGCTCCGAAGAAGTTGAAACACGTCCTCAAAATTGACTGATACCTCAAGTTGTATAGACTCAGATTTCAAAATAACACGATATCACTATCGCATGTAAGGATAATCAACTTGAGCACCTACACAACAGGACAGACATGGGGAGCCCTACGGAAGGCATGGAAAGCATACAAGATTGCGAAGGTTCAGAACGACTCGGTCAGGATGAAGGAGTATTCGCAGAGAATACGCACCCTCCAGACCCAGCTCGGCGTTCCACAATCTACTTTTCAGGTCTAGGCTTCTAGAGGGGCGAACCCCCTCACTTTTTATTTTTAGAGGCCCAGAAAGGACTGGACCTTCTTAGAGCCCCTTGGCGAGCTCGAGCAGAATCGCCTGCACCCTGGCGTCGCCGAGGTTCATCCCCTTCAAAGTACCTCGTGCGTTCCTCTCGTTCTCGATCAACTGGTTGAGGACTCTCTTGTCGTCCCAACCGCTGGTCGCGCCTCCCCTGACGGCCCTTGCGACCTCCTTCATTGCCAGGTCCCGCAGGTACAGGAGCACCGACCTCTCGTCCTCGATGCCGGAGAGCTTCCTGTCTATCTCCCTTATGAGTGACCCTAGAGGGCGGAGCTTCTTGCTCTCTTCCGGGCGAAGCAGCACCTCTGAGAGCACTCGGAAGACGTCGCCGGAGGTACTCGGATCGTCAAGCTCAGGCAGCGGATCAAACTCTACGACCCTCGTCCTGAAGAGGTTCGGCGCAAAGTCTATGGTCAGGGAAATGCTCCTGTTGAGCAGGTACTCCTTTCTCTTTGGCCCGTGAGGGCTGGACTCCATCAGTGACGAAACAACCCCGGTGTCCTCCATCGAGTCCAGGTGCTTGGCCACGAGCTGCTGGCTGAAGCCGAGCTCCTTCGAAATGCGAAGCTGGTAGGCCGGCTCCGTGCTGAGCCTTTTGATTATCTTTCGCCTTACGGGATTCTCGACCGTGAGCAAGACCGAATCGATGTCGCTATCTTCTTGTTCTTTCTTGTTCAATTCCTTGTAGTTCCTTCGACGCTGTCCCTTGTGAAACCGTGCAACCCTATAGGCTCATTGCACGCTCTCGTGCGTATAAAGCCTTCCCTTTTGGCGACGCCGGTCTTGCTTCTGACGCCCGAAACGACAAGTAACTGGGATATCGATAAATAGCCAGGACCGGCTTCGCGTCCCAAACGATTTTGAGACCGGTGGACCTGGTGATAAAGAACGGACGGGTCGCCGTGTCGTCGTACCTAAGAAACAGCGCGATCGGGGTGCGCAACGGAAAGATCCTCTGGATTGGCTCGAACTCGAACGCACCTAAAGCCCGCGATGTCATCGACGCCTCCGGCCTCGTTGTCCTGCCCGGCGTGATAGACCCTCACGTGCACCTCCGTGACCCAGGGATGACCTACAAGGAGGACTTTGGGACGGGAACTGCCGCGGCGGCCGCCGGAGGGATAACGACCATCTTCGACATGCCGAACAACGTCCCTCCGACGAGGGACGTCGAATCGCTAGAGGTGAAGAAGGTCCAAGCCGCCAAGAAGGCCATGGTGGACTATGCCCTCTATGGGCTGCTCACCGCAGGCAACAAGGACGACATCGACCCCCTCATCCAGGCGGGCGTGATAGGTTTCAAGTTCTACATGGGAGAGACGACAGGCAGGCTCGCCCCTCCGCCGGACGGCGAGCTGCTCGACGACTTTGAGCTGCTCTCGAAGGGAGGAATGAGGGCCTCCGTCCACGCTGAAGACGACGCGATCCTCCAGCACAACATCGCGAAGCTGCGGAAGATGAAAAGAACCGACACAAAAGCCCACTTCGAGTCCCGCCCAGAGGCGGTCGAGAAAGAGGCGGTGCACCGGGCCATAATACTCGCGCGGGAAGGAAGCTGCAAGCTGCACATCGCCCACCTCAGCAGCGCAGGAGGTGCCCGAGAAGTGAGAGAGGCCAAACTTGCGAGGCGCCAGAAGGACAGCACGGGGCCGGTCACATCGGAGACCTGCCCACAATATCTGATGCTAGACGAGGACGACTACGACGCGAAGGGCGCCTTCATGAAGGCCAACCCGTCGATAAAGCGCAAAGAGGACAGACTGGCCCTGTGGAAGGCGATCGGGGACGGGACGGTCGATATGATCGCGAGCGACCACGCGCCGCACACGGCGCAAGAAAAAACGCGCGGCGCGTCTGTCTTCGACAAGCCTTCGGGGTTCCCTGGGCTGGAGACGTCCGTGGCGCTGATGTTGACGAGCGTCGACCAGGGCCGCTTGTCGCTCTTCAAGTACGTCAAGCTAACGTCCGAGAACCCGGCGAAGGCCTGGGGCCTATATCCGCGGAAAGGAAAGATCGCCGTGGGGGCCGACGCCGATTTCACCGTCGTCGACACGAGGGAGGAGTGGAAGATAGACCCGGCAAAGTTCGTCAGCAAGGCGAAGTACTCCCCTTTCGACGACACGAAGGTCAAGGGGAGAGCGGTCTACACGATAGTGAGAGGGAACATAGTCATGGACCACGGCGTCGTTGACAGGCAATCCAGAGGAGAGATGCTGAGACCTTTGACATGAGCGCCCACCTGGGATCGTCCTTCAAGATCTGCCCACATGGCTCCGTCGAAGGGAGGGAGGACGGGCGACGTTAGGGTTGGATTCCTACTCCCTCGCGCGCCCGATCCTTTTCGCCCTTGATGCGGAGCGGGCCCACAACTGGGGCATCAGCCTGCTCCGGTTCGCGCCGAAGATATCGGCGGAGCCGATGCCGGTCAGGACACGCCTCGGGGAGTTGGCCAACCCTTTGGGCCTGGCCGCCGGCTACGACAAGACAGGAAAGCACATCCACGAGCTCGCGAGGCTCGGGTTCGGATACATCTCCGCGGGCACCTTTACCATTTCACCCTGGCCTGGTAACCCGAAGCCCAGAGTCGCGAGGAACGTCAAAGAGAAGGCCCTTGTCAACGCCCTCGGGTTCCCCAACCCCGGCATAGACGAGTTCATCAGGAACGTCTCCCGCCTCGGTGCACGCGCGCCTCCAATCGTCGCCAGCATCAGCGGCCGCACAGCCGAGGACATCCTGGGATGCTATAGGAAGGTCCAAGGTCATGTCGCAGGGGTGGAGCTCAACCTCAGCTCTCCGAACACGGCGAAGCTGGTGGACCTGCGCGAGCCTTCCGCCTTCTCCCAGCTCGCCGAGTCGCTGAAGCAGGCCAAGGCCAAACCCACATATCTGAAAGTACCCCCATACCAGAATGAGACGTCGTTCGAGAGCACGTTGGCCATGGTGAGGAGGTGGGAGTCGCTGGGGTTCGAAGGCGTCACCGCGTCCAACTCGGTCCCGATCACGGACGCACGCATGGCCATCGGGACGGGAGGCTACAGCGGCCCGCCCCTCTTCGAGAAGACGAAAGCCGCGGTGGAGAGCATCCGGAGGTCGGTCTCGGAGCAGTTCGAGGTCAACGCCGTCGGGGGGGTGAGCGGTGCGGCGGATGTTGCGGAGCTCCTCAAATTGGGAGCGACGACCGTCCAGGTCTTCACCGCGCTCGTCTATCAGGGGCCCTCTTTGATGAAGAGGATGCTCACCGATTCGGCGACGAGGCAGGTCGTCGCGGAAAGGTCATCGAAGAGACCCTAGCAAAAGATCCTGGTGCGCTGCGCCGACTGGCTGGCTGGCTCTCAAGCACCGGCGGGCATGACGGTTATCGTCCCTTTCATCCAGCCAGGGTGCCACATGCAGTAGTAGTCGTAGACTCCCGGGACGGTGAACTTCACGGTGTAAGTCTCGTTGGTCCCGAGTATCAGGTCGACCTGGGTCCCGCCGTTGGGGATGGTGGTCATCACCACGGTGTGCTGGCTAAGGTTGTCCTGGTTGATCCATGTCACCGAGTTGTTCACACCGACCTTCACCCTGACATTCGAAGGGACGTAGTTCTCGCTTTGATTGTCGGCGATCCCCTTTGGGATTATTATCAAGGTCGTGTTGAAAAAGAGCCCGGTCCTGTATCCGGGAGTTGTGGAAGTCACCGTCACCGTTTGAAATGAGGTGATGCCGACTCCGGACGTCACCAGCGTCTGGGTGCTCGTGACCGTCGAATTCTGCGTCCTCGTTATCGTCGTCGGGGATATCAGCTGTGACACGATCGTCGTGAGGCTGTTCGACTGCTGGTTGAGCGACGTGTAAAAGTAGACTCCCTCCGAGAGGGCCGCAATCAACAGGACCAGCACCGACCCCACAAAGACCTTGCTAGAAACCCCTCTCCTCCTCAACCCTTTACATTTTCGCCATTTCTCGTATTAAAGACTATTTCCAATTCCATAAGGTCCTCTTTTTTCCGCCCCGTCGGCGTGCGATGTGAATTGCACTAGAGCCACAAGACTTAATCTATCAATTGACCGCCAACCCGCAATGCTGGGTTTCGCGGAGACCTTCGGCGCTACTCTGGCTTCCTTCCTTGCCCCCTCATTAGTGGGTTTGTTGATTATCTCCGCGGCCTCTCGCTACGTCAATCCCAAATACCTGGCGGCCTTCGCGTTGGGGCTCTACCTGTGGTTCTACTCGGACACCATCGGTGACTCTTCCCTCCTCGCCGTCAGCGAGGGGTTGACCGGAGGAATCTACCACTTTGCGATCTGGGCCGCCTTTGCCGCAGGCCTCCTCATTATGTTCTCCCTGGACCGCGACGTCTTCGCCGAAGGATCCAAGGGCGAAAGCCTAGGATTCGCGATACCCATCCTTGTGGCGATCGCGGTGGGAATCCATGGTTTTGGCGAGGGCGCGGCCGTCGGGGCGACCGCCGCCACGTCGTCGAGTTCGAGCCTGATCGACGCGTTCGGAGGGCTTTCTGGGGGTGCGGCCTTCATCCTGCACAAGGCCCTCGAGCCTATGATGGTAGGCGCGGCCTATCAGGTCTACGCAGAGGGCCGCGCCATGGATTTGGGCGGGCGGCTGAAGGACCTGGTCGTCCTGACCATCGTCTTCGCGCTCCCAGGGATAGTCGGCGCTTCGACGTCCTATTATCTGGTCCAAGCGTATCCCGAGGCCGATTTCACTTACGTGTTCGCCCTCGGCCTGGGGACGTCGATCTACGCGGTGGTAAGGCTTGCGAGGCCGCTCTTTCACGGCCAGGGGCACCGTGGCGAATCGGTCAAGATGGTCATCATGATATTGCTGGGGTTCACATGCCTTTATCTGGCCGCCCTTCTTCATTCTTGACGCAGGCCTTCCTCTGATTTGAACCTGAGCAAGCGAGTCCTTGTAGCCTTCATCATCGTCGTCGTCGTGGGCGTCGGCGCCACCGTCGGCCTATACTTCCTGAGCATGGGAGCGGCGCCTCCATCCAGGCCGCTGCCTCCTGGATGTGTGAAATCGCCGGATGGGTTTTTGGTGGTAGCCAGCACCACGGGCTACAACGACAGCATCGCCCATGGGGCACCGACCAAGTCTTGGCCTATCATCTCTGTGCATCAAGGGCAGAACGTCACGATCACCGTCTGCAACACCGACGTAGAGGCTCACGGATTCCAAGTGACCCATTACTATGACAGCAATGAGGTCACGATAGTGCCCGGACAGGTCATCCGGGTTTCCTTCATCGCGGACCAAGCCGGCTCTTTCGACATCTACTGCGACATCTTCTGCGCGATCCACCTATACATGCAGAATGGATTGCTCACAGTGACGGCCTAGAAGTCATCTGGAATAATCCTTGGGTCAGTACTTCTCCGGGTCGTCGCCGCCGGTCAGCCTTCTAGCCCATCTTGATGCCCAGATCAGCAGGAGCGGGGCTACCCATAGGTAGTATCTTATCGGCATCATGTCGCTTCCGACCTTTATGGAGAAGAAGACAGGAAGCGCGGAGATCCCGAAAATCAGGCCGCACAAGAACCAACTAACACCTTCGATCCTGTATCCTCGCACAAGACTCTTCGGGATCAGCTTTCTCTCTACGTCTGCCAGAGTCAGCGAGAACCCTCCCAAGATGCCGAACATCGCGCCCAAGTCCAACGAGTAGAGGGTCGACGCCGCATCAAGGAATGCCTTCGGGTCGGTGACGGCTGGAGTGTTCCGAATCAGGTTGAAGAGGAACGGCTCGATCGAGACGCAAAACAGAAGGGCGATGTTCAGGTTGACCACCCTCCTGGATTCGAGCGGGAAGACAGACATTATGCGGGTGTAACGGATCCACATCGTGATCAAGATGAGGAAGCTGAAGCCAAACGTCGCCAGGTCGTTGTAGATCCCAGCCGCATCCGTCGGAGGGCTGCTCACCAAAGAGATCGCCCCTACGGAGAGCGCGAGACCGAAGATCAAGTCAGCAAGTGACTCTATCCTCGGCCTGGGCTTCGCTTCGCCTTCTTCCGGTTCCCCAGCGCTCATCTATGACTGACCGACCAGGGCCAGGTCGCTATTTTAGGTCGCCAGACTTCGCTTCGGACTGCGAAGAAAGAAAATTGACGGGCCTCACATCGGAGTCCTCTGGCGAGAAGACCATGTCGTTTTCCAGCAGGGACCCTAGGAAGGCGGGGAGCCTGTGAAACGCCAGAAGGTAGCCGCAGCGGAGCTGCCGAGTCGGCTGGCCGTGTTCGATCCCCACGCTCACCTCGGCCTTGTCAAAGGCTTCGTTGTCTGAGTCAGAGTCTCCAAGAAATGCCACCGCCCTCTGGGAGACACCGAGCGCATCAGCCAGGACAGTCAGGGCCGTACCCTTGCTAGGCCTACTGGCGAAGGCATCAAGATACGTCTGCCAGGGGAGACGCGAGACAAAGAGGCCATCGCCCTCGAGTCGCTTTGTGATCGAATCGACCTCCCGTGTCCCGAGCCTCGGGCCCGTCGTCCAGTCTATCGAAAAGCCAAGGAGCCTGCGCCCCGCGCCCGAGGAGCGCTTGCGCTCGACGACGACCCCCCGCGGAAGTTCCGCCTCGATCTTCCTCAGAGAGAGGGCGACATCGGGGGCCTCGAGCGCCGCTTTGCTCTTCCGCCTCCCGTCGCCTCGCAGGACGACGTCGAGCCCGGAAGCGCATGCCCAAGCGTTTGCGAACGCCTCGGTCCGTGGTCTGATGAAATGATAGTCTTTTGAGGTGATGATGGCGATGGGAATCCTGCCTGACAGCTCGACGAGTTTGGCGAGCGTGGGCTCGGGCACCCTTGACTCGCTGCGAGAGACGTCTGACGGCGCTATGGTCCCGTCGTAGTCAGTGAAGAGCGCGCCTATCTTCCTGGCTTTGCCATCGTTCTCGGGCGTCCTCACAGTCTCATCGAGTTCCCGGCGCTTCTTGCCTCATCCCTGCTGACCCTGCTTTTGGAGCTGCTGGTCCTCTCGCTGCATCCTCAGCTCGTTCTGGAGGTTGACGAACCTCATCAATATCTCGGATTTCAACGCCGCGTGGTCTCTCTCCTTCGCGTTGAGCACGACCTTCACGATGTAGTATTCCTTGTCGCTCTGCTCGTTGACGTACGCGCTGAGCACGGGGAAGTCTCGGGTCTCCTCCTTGACCCGCTCCAAGACCAAACGGGGGTCGAACCTGTTGGAGAACTCGTATCGGACGTTGAAGATGTAGTCCCGCCCAGTGTATGCCACGATGGCCGCGTCGGTCGCGAGGATGGTGTTGGGTATCTTCATCGTCTGCCCCTCCTCCGTAAGGACCGTCGTGAAGAACAGCCCTATGTTCATGACCTGGGCCATGTACCCTGAATAGATCGCGTCCGGCGAGAAGTACTTGTAGCCAGGGGTGAACGCCCACTGGAAAGGTATGTGCCAGCTGAGGATGCGGACCTGGCTCCCCGGCCTAATCGTCCCAGACACGAGCATCAGGATGCCCGCGAAGAAGCTCCCCAGGGTCGGCTGAAGGGCGAGGCCGAGCACCAGGCCGCTGAACGCCGCGCCCGCGAGCAGCGTCGTGGGAGAGAACGAGACATAGAAGGCCGCCGCCGCCGCCGACATGATGTATCCTCCGACGACCACGGCATTGCTCGCGACGAGCGAGTTGTTGCCGAGCTTCGGCTTCAGGGTCTTGCCTATGAAGCCGGCGAATTCACGGGAGACAAAGATGCCGCCTCCCAGTATTATCAATGCGTAGATGTACTTGAAGGCGTTTCCGTAGGCTTGCGACGCATAAACGGATGACGAGACCACGAACTGCGCATACCCTACGACGGCCGTGATGCCGAGGATCAGGGCTACCAGCGTCAGAGGTCTTCTAGCACTGGACCACATTTTTCATGCTCGGCTCTACAAACTCAGTCGTCGACGACAAGAGGGTCTTTCGGCGTCAACTTGTCGGCTACCTTGAGCGCCTTGACGAACCTCTTCGGCAGGAACACTCTGCTCTTGGTGGGTCCATAGTGCACCAGGAACCCTTCCTTCAGCCTGAGCGTGAAGGCGACGACCGACACGAACAGCGGCACCAGAGGAAGGATGGAGACGATGCTCGAGGTCAGTCCAGAAATCCCCAGCGCCGAGAGGGCAGCCGAAATCTCTGGCCCGATGAAGCGAGAGAACGGGTCCGACCAAACCATCTGTTGGAACAGCAGCACGGCTGTGAGGGAGATGCCTATCCCGAGGATCGGCCACGGGGCCTTTATGTGCCGGACGACCTTGGCTATCTCGTTGTATGGGACTATTATGGCGTTCCTCCCTTTCCTCGCGGCGGACCTGATGATCAGCCGGCTCGAAGTCGCCGCGACGCTCTGGCCGCCGTAGGCCCAGGCTTCCATCAGCCGCTCCTCTCCAGAGACCTGCAGCGAGGACGGCACGCCGTCAGGCCGCCTCTGAAGCTCGCTCTCAAGGCGCTTGGAGAGGGCGCCCACAAGGCGCGTGATGGAGAACCCCGACGCGAAACGTGCGGCGTTCTTCCCCATCTTCTTTCTCAGCGACGGGCTCCCCGCCAGCCGGGCGATCGCATCCGCAGCGCCCTGCACGTCGTCCGGGCCCTTTAGGATCACACCGTTGAATCCGTCCCTGACTATCCAGGACTGGCCTCCGACTCCCGATGTGATGACCGGGACGCCCATCGACATGAACTCGAGCTGGGAGATGCCGAGGGCTTCGGACCTGCTCATCACGACGTTTACGAAGGACGACTTGATCAGGCTGACCTTGTCCTGCTCAGACACCGCACCTAGCACCGTGACGTTGTCGAGCTTGGACGCCGCCTCCTTGACCTTTGCCCCGTACTCTCCCTCGAGTCTTCCCGCGAGCACGAAGTGGATGTCCGGTTTCTTCGACAGGATCTTCGCGACCTCAAGTAGCGCCAGCGGGTTCTTCCTCTCTTCCACAGTCCCGAGGTAGGATACTATCTTCTTCCCGCCATCCAACTTGTGTTGGGCCTTGAAAGCCCCCGCGTCCCCCATCGACATCATGGCCTCGTCTTCGATCCCTCCGGGAAAGAACATCAGCTTGTCGTTGCTCAGGCCGAGATTCTTCCTCATGTAATCGCCCTCATTCGAGGTCGTCACGAGGATGACGTCCGCGACTTCCATTATCTGGCGAAGGACGCTGCCGTTCCATGTCTCCCTGTAGGAGCGCTCTTGTATCGCATACCTCTCGTCGGTAGGCTCCTGGAAGTGGCTCATGTGACAGAAGACCAGGTGGTGATAGGGCGCGCCACCGGCGATCATCTTCCTCCGCCACCTCATGAATTTGACAGCCTCCTCCGGGCCGTTCCAGAGGGTCGAATGGGTGATCAACACGTTAAGGTTCAGCTCCTCCACGATCTTTGTCAGGATCCCTATGAAGTCCTCGAACGATATCCGCCTCGGCGGCCAAGTAGCACCATCGCTGCCGATCCTGATCACCGGTATCTCCAGGACCCGGTCGAAGGAGTGTACATACCCTCCTCTCTTCTTCACATCGTCCGAGGTGAGCCCTGCTGGCTCGCCGTCATGGAAGATGCTCGTTATCAGGAAGGCCTCGTGCCCTTGTCGCCGGAACTCCTTGACCATCCGCTGGGCGACAAGCTCCTGCCCCTTGGTGAGGCTCGTCTGATACATTATTACACCGATTCTTAGCATATCTCGTGGTCACCTGTTTTGAAGGACTCTCTATTTATTGGCATATGTGTCACAATCTCCCATCTGAAGATTGATTCAATTTTGCCGCCATCCTCAGAAACCCCATGGCGAACGATAGTGAGAGGGAGCCCCTCTATATAAGACTGATATGTAATATGTATTGGAACTACTTATTTCGTCCCGACCCAAGTGCTAAGGTCCTCCGTGGCGTTCCTTGAATCGGGAACCGAATGAACAACAATATTATGCCGCTAGGAGCATCGGTTAGAGCCATCTTGGGAATCCAGCGCTGCACCTTTTGTAGCAATCCTCACTCTAGAGAGAGACGGCGATGGGAATCATGCCGCGCCGCCGGCTCAAGCGCTCGGCCCGTATCACACGCTGATGATCTGGCGCAGGTCGTTAGCCCTGATGGCCATGCCGAAACGCTCTTCTCTCTTCTTCATGTAGCGGTATATCTTCCACATCAAGGCCGCGTTCCTGGTGATGCTGAACTTGCCCTGGATCTTTAGCTCGACCAGCTTGTAAGCCTCGTCGAACATCGCGTAGTGCTTCAGGACCTTTGCCCTGTACTTTTTGAAGTCGGGCATCGTCTCCATGAGGATGTTGCAGCACTGGATGCTCGGGATGATCCCCTCACCCAGCAGCGGAAAGACGGTCCCTATGGCCTCTCCCACGCCGACGATGTTTCCGTCGTAGAAGGGCTCGCAGAACTTCGGGGTCAGGAACCTGATCGGCCTCCCTATGCGCTTCAACACCTCGCCCGGGTGTGCCTTGTTGTAGTCTTCGACGTAGTCCACCTGCTTCTTGTCAAAGTCGCCCGCTCCCACGTAGCCGCATCCCTTCTCCAGAGGGAAGTACCACAGGTATCCGCTGTCGCGGGCGAAGGGCTTGATGTAAAAGTCATCGACCGGGGGACCGTTAGCATACTTCATCTTGTATTCGAAGCACGGGATGAACATGTCGTTCGAAAGCTTGGGGAGAAGCTCTCTGTGGTTGCCCGTAGCGTCGATGATCATGTCAAAACCCTCCTTCTCGAGGTACTCCTTGTTCGCCCTCACCCCATATCTGACGTCGCGGCCCTTCATCAGGTCGACCTCGAACTGGTGCTTGTCGAACGTGACGAGCCCGTCCAACGGGATGTCGAGCATCTCGTCTCCTATCTCGACGTGCATCATCTTGCCTTCGTGGAGGATGTACTTGTCAAAGTCCAGGCCGGTAGGCGCCGTGAGCTTCCTCATCTCGTGCTTTGAGGTGCCCCACGCGCACACCGCGAAGAACTTGTCCTTCGGCCTCCTTTCGAACCCCACCACCTCGTGCGATTCGCTCAACCTGTTTACAAGATAGGAGCCAGAAACGCCTGTTCCGACGACGGCGATCTTCAAAGTGAACTTTCCACGATTACGCCTCCCTGGCCGCCACTACTAAATGTGTTTCCTTTTGTGAAGAGGAATCTCGAGTCTGGGCGCTACACGCGCCTCGCCGGGCATCAAAGGAGGACCAAAGATGGTGGATTTTCCATCCACATGAATAAGCCAAGAGAAAGATGCAGGGCGTGAATAACTTGAGAACCCAAAAAATGGGTTAGGAGCACAGAATCGTACTTTTGCGAATCGGCTGGATTATCTTGCTTCGTGGAAGTGAGAATTGATCAGCAACGACTCGAAATTGCTGAGGTCAAGAGGTCGAGTGGCCACAACACCCACAGGAGTTACCATACCCACAATCGCATCCCGATCCGGAACACTTCCCCAAACCGGTGGTACGGTGTGCGCAAGTACAGCTAGTGACGCTACATGAGGAGCACATGACCGAGGCTTCAGTCCGCGAGATATTTAGAGATGACTCAATAGGGAGTCGTAAACCAACTCATAGCTTCGAACTGCATAAGGCAATATTTGAGAATCGAAGGACTCGTTTTCATGGATTTCGAGCTGGACCAGGAAGGTTGGAACAGGCAGGTTCACCAAGAAGTCATGGCAGTCGGCGGTGGCAACGACTCAGCTTTGAATGAATGAAAAGATGGAATGAGCGGCGGAATCGATTAGGTTTAGGGAGTGAATGGTGTGGGAGAACCCAGCTGCTGCGCCTGTGCCGCTCCAAAGCTAAAGGACCCGCAGGCCTAACGAGGCTAAGAGACGAATCATCATGACGTATTCTGATAGCGAATCTGGAATTGTTTGCAGTGGCGGGCTACGAACTTTCAACGCACTTTCTTGGATGAACCTAGCGAACTTCGACTTGCGCAGGTCCTCGTCGCTCGTGTAGAGCTCCGCGCCGTAGCGGGGGGGAGTCGCGCACGATTAGCGCATCGGACATATGGAAGCCATGCTCAATGCTGTCGTCTGCCGCCTCCAGAGACATCATCTGTCGACGCCCACCACCGTCGTCCCAGTGAGGTGGTAGCCACCGCCTGTGCGAGTTCGTCGCCTTTGACAGTCTTATCTCCGTAAAGGCGCAAAGGAGAGCCAGACCATGGAGAGAAAACCCCTGGCACCAACTTACATTGACAGGAGATGCCGCAACAAGGAGCGGAGCAAGAAGAGAGCAGGCATGACATTATCCCTGGCACGCCTTGGTGACATTAGTTATGACACTACGGCCAAAGTCAGAAAAAAGGGAGAGGCAAGCATCTCCCTGAGGAGACGCTGCCCATCGGGGACGATGCGAGATGTCACTAGGGGTAGGGATCGGTGGTCTGAGCTGCCGGTGTCGGCGAGCCGAATCTGACTACGGCGCTGAATACCCCTTTGCCTATCGACGTCGTGGTTTCGGTGATACCGCTCATCCCGCCAGTGCATTCTGTGATCCAGTGCGTGGTCTGTGAGGATGCGTGAGGCGTTCCCTGCCCGGTCAGCGTCGAGTTGCTCCGGTATGCGCACACACCCGGACCCGACCCGGCGATGGTTCCAGTGAGCGTACCGACGCTGAAAGATGTCCCGCTCCCTGTCCTGGTGTTGACTCGCGAGACCCCTACGATCGTGATCATGCTCGTGACCACTCCAGGGCTGGTCGAGTCGTTGCGTGCGACGGTCGTCTTCGAGACTGTGGTGGTGATCCCACTCTTGGTGGTATTCGTAGCCAGAATCGCACTACTTACTACCTTGAAGGTCCCGGTTATGCTCATAGCCTGTCCGTTAGGCAAAGTTTGCTGCGCCTGGGATGGATTAGCTCCAGATTGAGGCCCTGCGGGTGCTGCGTTGACGCTACCGAGCGTTGGAATGAAAAGACTTGGGCCGAGTAGGAGAGCAAATGCAATGGCAATTGCGGATAGCCTTGAAATCTCCTTGTGTTTCATTTTTCATCATTTGTTGATGACGCAGATGGTTATGTTAGTTCAAGAAATGGTTTTGTAAGATTCTACTGTATTGCGCGAATGTGATATTTGTTGGTCTCCTTGGAATCTCGATGCGTCCTGCACCTCCGCCATTAACCTCGGGGAGCCTAGCCGAAGATGCCTATCTTGTTCGGTAGAACAGATATCTTGTGAGGGAGAGTCATTGGCACTTAAGCAAAGAAGAGGTAAGGCAGGCTCGGAGACCGCTCTCTCGAGATGCGCGTTCCGATGGCACCTGGACGTTATCCTCTGGTAAACGCAGCCCTCTTCGGAGTCTGGCTCGTCACCGGCGCCGGCTTCCCGTGGTTATTCTTTCGGGCTGGAGCTCGGGGCGTCGGCCTCCACGCGCACTACTACAACTCTACGGGGCAGGCGGCAGGAACTGGATAGACGATGAGACTAGACGGATCCTCGGCGCAAGAAAGGAAGGAACAAGTCGCTAGCGACCGCGGCGGCTGGACGGGGCCAGACTGTCAAAGATCTTTCTTTGAGCCGCCATCAGGTGCTGGGTCAGAGTCGACTGTGAGATACCCAACGATATTGCCAGCTCTTTTGACTT
>JAPCJN010000026.1:0-7454 GCA_027886925.1 Nitrososphaerota archaeon | reverse complement strand
GCTGGGTCAGAGTCGACTGTGAGATACCCAACGATATTGCCAGCTCTTTTGACTTGATTCTCCTGGGAAAGTCGAAGTAGCCATTGCTGTATGCGGCCAGGATCGCCCTCCTCTGCTTGGCGGTCAGGGCGCTCGACAACATAATTGACCGGATGCAGGCACACCAGGCAAAGAAGAGCGCTTCTCCGCCATCTCAACATCGCGGAGTGCTTCTTCAAGAGTCCTTCGACGGGGCGCCTCTGCCCCGAATCCAGCTAAGACTGCCAGCATTGGAAAGTCGTACCGGCGACAGATCGCGAGCGCAGAACGGCGCATAGCGATCATCGGACCCTCCTGCTCAGGCAGGCTGTCCTTAGGCAGCGAACATAATAATAATCGATGCACCCACGCGGGCAGAGCGATGACCTCCCAGAGGGTAGACGGCCGATGAGGATCTTGTTGCTCAGCTGGGAATTTCCTCCGAGGATAATAGGAGGAATAGCGAGACATGTCGAAGGGATCGCAAAAGGTCTCGCAGCCCTTGGACATGAGGTCCATGTGGTCACTCTCGATTTCCCCGGTTCGCCTCCCTACGAACAGGTCGGCTCTCTCCACACCCATCGAGTGTCGGTCGACATGGCCACTCCCTCTTTCAACACTTGGGTCCTCGCATTCAACCTCTTCTTCGAAAAGAAGGTGGGACAGGTCGCGAGCCTCTTTGGGAGGCCCGACGTCGTCCATGCTCACGATTGGTTGACCGTGCCTTCCGGAATCTCATCAAAGCACCTTCTGAGGTGCCCCTTCGTGCTCACGTTCCACAGCACCGAGGCGGCTCGCTCCGGTGGATCGACGTCGCCCGATTCGAATTTCGTGCACGGGCTCGAGAAGTGGGGGTCGTCTGAGGCGGCCAAGGTGATCACGGTCAGCAAGTGGATGGAAGAACACGTGTCCTCTCTGTTCGGAATTCCGCCGGGCAAAGTCGAGGTAATACCGAACGGCATCGACGCGTCCAAGTTTGACGGAGCGTTTGACCGAGAGTCGGCACGGAGCGACATCGGCGTCGGGCCGGCGGAGCCGCTGATCACGTGCGTGGGAAGGATGACCCCCCAAAAGGGCTTCGATAACCTGCTGAGGGCCTTTCCCCGCATCTTGAGTTCGGCGCCAAACTCGAAGCTGCTGCTCATCGGGGAAGGCCATATGCGCGAGGAGCTGGAGGCTTTGGCAAAACGCGAGGGAGTGGCAGACCGCACGCTCTTCTGGGGCTTCGTGACCGACGAGCAAATGATCTCTGCGCTGAAATCCTCTGACGTCGTCGTCGTCCCGTCCAGGTTCGAGCCGTTTGGGATCACCGCATTGGAGGCGATGTCCGCAGGAGTTCCAGTCGTCGTCGCTCGGGTGGGGGGGACGGTCTCTACGTGGACCCCAACCGCCCGGAGTCGATCGCCGATGGGGTGATCCAGGTCCTCTCGAACCCGAGCATGGCGAGAGGGCTCGCAGAAAAGGCAAGGCAGAGGGTGACCGCATATGGCTGGGGGAGCATCTCAGAGAGGACGTCGAAAGTGTACGAGCAGGCAGTACGTGACGTGCGCTATGAGTGACGTTTCGACGAAGCTCCTTTTTTTGAGACCTCGCTCATTTTCCGGAGCCCAGGCCGTCGAAGGCGCCATACGGGTGAAAAAAGGACTGGCCCGGACTCTGGGCGCCGACGAAGCCGAGCTCCAACCTGTGATTGAAGCGCTCAGTCGGAGAGGATACGTCGTGTGTTGGCGGAGGATGAGGCGAAACCCGTCTACCTGTCTTCGAGAGGAATACTGGTCGCGTCTTCAGCACATTCATGAATCGCTAGCATGGGCGCTTTGTCGATCCAAGCTGTGCCAAGGGTTGTGCTTGTCCGGGCGCTCATGAACCTCCGTAGAACAATGTACTACAATTGTCTATCAAGCGTGTTTTTATCTGCTGGAAACGATTCCTCATGCGATGATTACCGAAGATTTTCCAGGCCTACAAGGGGAAATAGAAAGGACCCAGGTCATGGTCTTCGCTGGTGGCATGGGCAAGAGGATGGGAATAAACTACCCGAAGGCCCTCCTGGAGTTGGACGGTCAAACCCTGTTGGACAGGTGCATCGAGTTCTACAGCAATGTGGGTTTCACGAAATTCGTTTTCGTCCTCGGCTACGGACATAGAGAGATACTCCAGCACATGCAAAAACGCGAGAGGGGCGACATAACCGCCACCTACTCAATAGACCCGGAGACGGGCATGGGGAGGGCTACGTCGTTCAGGCATGCACTTGGTAGCGGGGCGGTGGACTTGTCGCAAAGGTCCATGATCGTCTATCCTGACGACCTATTCACAGACGAAAAGCTCCCACGACAGATTCTCTCCGAGCACCTCTGGGCTACAAAAACCCTGGGCACCCACGGGAGCCTGGTCCTTGCAAAGGGTCTGAGGTGGCCTTACGGGACCGCCGACGTCGAGGAGTCAGGACTAGTGACGCAATTCGTAGAAAAGCCCATCGTCTACTACCCTGCTTCGGTGGGTAACTACGTCTTCGAGCCTGTGGTCTACGGGTTGGTCCCCGATAGAAGTCATAATGGGCCGGTCGAACTGGAGCACACTCTGATTCCCCAGCTCTCCCGCTCACGCAAACTCTACGCCCTCTTCATCCCGAGCGAGAGCTGGCTCCCCATCAACACGCGAAAGGACCTGGAAGAGGCTCAAAAGACACTGGCCCAGATTCATTCTCAGAAACGAGCGCCGTATGGAGTGCCCGTCCTCTCAGCAGGGGATAGCCGTTTATAGCGGTGCTCGCCCAGGGAAGCTGAATTCACAGCTGGTAAAGATGCCAAACACCCTCACCTGCACTGTCGTCGCTTGATCCTCCAAGTGCTCCCGACGACGCAGCTGGTCCCGGATTTCGAGCTGTCTGGATATAGGATCCTGGTATTCGTCATCGTAGTCGGCATCGCGTGGGCAGCCGGGAGGCTCGCGGGGATCCTAATCGGCAGGCTCGTGTCGGGGACGGGCGGTGACGCCGTCATGCGCCAGACGGTCGTAGGCCGTTCCCTCCAAAAGTCTGGATTCAGCGCGTATTCGCTGGGAGACGGTCTGACGCGATGGGTGATCTACGTCACCGGGTTCCTCTTCGCGCTCGAGACCCTGAGCATCGCATTCGTGACGGCTTCAGTGACATCCTTCCTGGCCTACCTCCCGACCCTGGTGGGTTCGCTGGTAATCTTCATCGTGGGGGTGATAGTCTCCGATTGGGTGGGCGAGCTAATCAAGAAGAGCGCATCGGCAGAAGTGCGCGACGTACTCTATCTGTCCTTGATCGGCGACGGAGTAAAGGTGATCCTCTATTTTGTCACGATCACCATCGTGCTGGGCCGCCTCGGAGTAGACGTGACCATCCTGAACATCATCGCCCAGGCTTTCGCCTGGTCTGTCGCGATAGCGGTCGGCGTCGCAGCGGGACTGGTGGTAGGCTGGATTCTCAAGGATAGAGTAAAGAATTGGCTCCAAGCATGGGCGTAGTCGTGGACGACGCCTTACCGCCTAGACGTCAACGAGGCGGTAGTCGAGGTCGCAAGGCGCCTACCAAAGATTGGAGATGGAGGGCAATCGTCGCTTGACCCTCGTCGAGTCTCAACCTGCGAACGACCCGCTTTGGTATAAGGACGCCATCGTCTACGAGGTGCACGTCAAGGCATTCTGCGACAGCACCGGCGACGGGATAGGCGACTTTCGGGGCCTCATGTCGAAGCTGGACTACATCAAGGAGCTGGGCGCGACCGCGATCTGGGTGCTGCCGTTCTACCCCTCGCCCCTCAGGGACGACGGATATGACATCGCGGACTACATGCAAGTGCATCCCTCATATGGCACGTTGAAAGACTTCCGAGACTTCCTTCGAGAGGCCCACAAGCGCGGCCTCAGGGTCATAACCGAGCTCGTGCTCAACCACACCTCCGACCAGCACCCGTGGTTCCAGGAGTCGAGGAGGGCAGAGCCCGGCTCAGAGGCACGGAACCTCTACGTCTGGAGCGTGTCTCCGGAAAAGTACAAGGAGGCGCGGATCATATTCAAGGACTTCGAGTCCTCGAACTGGGCATGGGACCCCGAGGCTGGCGCCTACTACTGGCACCGCTTCTACTCCCACCAGCCAGACCTCAACTTCGACAACCCGCGGACGCAGAAGCTGATGCTCGAGACGGTCGCGTTCTGGCTCAGGATGGGAGTGGACGGCCTCCGGCTGGACGCCGTCCCCTACCTGTTCGAGAGGGACGGGACCAACTGCGAGAACCTCCCAGAGACGCACAGCTTCCTCAAGAGGTTGAGGTCCTACATCGACGGCAGCTTCGAGAACAGGATGCTCCTCGCGGAAGCGAACCAGTGGCCGACCGATGCCGTCAATTATTTCGGGAACGGCGACGAGTGTCAGATGGCCTTCCATTTCCCGTTGATGCCGCGCATGTTCATGGCGATACAGATGGAAGACCGCTTCCCTGTCGTCGACATCCTCGAACAGACGCCGTCGATCCCCCAGAACTGCCAGTGGGCCACCTTCCTGAGGAACCATGACGAGCTCACCCTGGAGATGGTGACAGACGAGGAGAGGGACTACATGTACCGGGTCTACGGGCAAGACAAGCAGGCGAGGCTGAACCTCGGCATACGCAGGCGATTGGCTCCCCTCCTGGACAACGACAGGAAGAAGATAGAGCTGATCAACGTGCTGCTCTTCACTCTGCCGGGAACCCCGGTCATCTACTACGGGGACGAGATTGGGATGGGCGACAACTACTACCTCGGGGACAGGAACGGGGTGAGGACCCCCATGCAGTGGAGCGCAGACACCAACGCCGGCTTCTCTAAGACGAACCCCCAGAAGCTCTACCTGCCGGTCATCATCGAGCCCAGGTATCACTACACTGCGATAAACGTAGAGAACCAAGAGAACGATCCTGCCTCCCTTCTCCTCTGGATGAGGCGGCTCATATCGATCAGGAAGCACTACAAGGCCCTCGGAAGGGGGAAGATCGAGTTCCTCTTCCCGGACAACTGGAAGATCATCACCTTCACCAGAAATTACGAGGGCGAGGTCCTCCTGGTCGCGGCGAGCCTCTCGAAGTACTCTCAGGCCGCGGACGTAGACCTCTCGAAGTACGAGGGATACGTCCCGCGCGACGTCTTCGGAGGGATAGTCTTCCCTGACATCGGAAAGTCCAGCTACAGGTTGACCTTCCCCCCCTACGGGTACTTCGTCTTCTCCCTGACCAAACGAGAGGACCCCTCGACGAGGTCGCAGGAGAGGGTCACCAGCGAGTTCGGCACGCTCAAGAAGGCCAACGACGTCTTCCGAGGGAAGTGGAAGGAGAAACTAGAGGGCGAGATACTCCCAGATTTTCTCAGGCGCGCGAGGTGGTTCGGGGGAAAGGCCAGGGTCATCGAGAGAACGAGAATCAGGGACGTCATCCCGTTCGAGCCGGCCAGCGGGTCGCCGCTTCCTTTCACCGCGGTCGTCGTCGACGTGTACTACGCCGAGGGCCTCCCGGAGGCATATCTCCTCCCAGTAGCCTACGCATCGGCGGAGAAGAGCACAGAGGTGCTGGCAAAGAGCAAGGACTCGGTGCTCGCCAGAGTCACGCTGGAGAAGGAATCCCCCGGCGTCATCTTCGACGCGACGCAAGACCCCCGGTTTCGCGAGCAGCTCCTCCACATGATAGCAAAGAGACGGACCGCGAAGGGGACGATCGGAGAGATCACGGGAAGCCCAAGGCAAGCATTGGCCGCCCCCGACGGGCTCCCTTCCCAACTGCTCGGCGCTGAGCAGAGCAATTCGTCTGTCGTGTTTGGAGACAAGTTCATCCTGAAGCTGTTCAGGCGAGTCGAGGAGGGTGTCAACCCGGAGGTGGAGATGGGGGACTTTTTGACAAAGCAATCCTTCCCGGCGGCTCCGGCACTCTTCGGGGACTTGCAGTATCGGCAGCCTGGTTCCGAGCCCGCGACGATAGGCATGCTGCAAGAGCTGATAAGGAACGAGGGGGACGCCTGGTCGCTCTTCACCATCGAGTTCGCGAACTTCCTTGAAAGGGCCGCGTCCTACAAGGGCGAAGAGGTCCCCGAGGTCGCACGCGGCGGCGGGATGACGGCGTACGCGACGCACGAGGCGCTGTGGGCGGGGACCTCAGAAACGTTGAACGAGCTGGTCGGCATCACCTTTCTGGAGAAGGTGGGCCTGCTGGGCAAGAGGACGGCCGAGCTCCACCTCGTCCTCGCGAGGGACACCGAAGACTCGGCCTTCAGGCCAGAGCCGTTCACCCAGCTCTATCAGGTCGCCCTCTCCCAGTCGATGATCAGCTATGCCAACCGAGTGTTGCGCCTCGTCGCCGCGCACCCCCCCGCCGACGCGAGGAGCAAGACGACACTGGACAACATCCTCTCGCATCAGGGCAGCGTCCTGGAGACTTTCAACAAGCTCCGTCACACCCGGATCGACGCCCTCCGCACGCGCATCCACGGAGACTACCACCTGAGCCAGGTCCTTCATACGGGTAAGGACTTTAGGATAATCGACTTCGAGGGGGAGCCGGCCAGGTCCATAACGGATAGGAGAATCAAGAGGTCGCCGATGAAGGACGTCACGAACATGATAAGGTCGTTCCACTACGCCGCGTACTTCAATCTCCTCAGAGAGGGGTCCACTGCATTGACGCGCGGGCTCGCGAACCTTGAAGGCTGGGCAGAAGCTTGGTACAAGTGCGTGTCTGCCGCTTTCATGAAGTCCTACCTGTCACCTCTCTCTGAAACGTCGATTTATCCAAAAGACCACGAAGCCTTAGAAATCCTCTTCGACTCCTACCTGCTCGAAAAGGCCCTTTACGAGCTCAGCTATGAGATGAACAACCGTCCGAACTGGGTGATGCTCCCGCTGCACGGAATCGCAAGCTTCCTCCTCTCCGAGGCCCCTGGTGGAGCACCCCCAATCGGCGAACCCACGGCGAGAGAGGAGTAAGACGTTGCCCTTCCTCTCCGAAGGACCGCGCAGCCATACCCCATCGTCTTATGTAAGGCCTAGGAGGTGCCCATAGAATGGCGGGGCCAACAGGTGAAACGTCCTGAGAGTCTGGCCGGGGACGCCCTACCCTCTCGGCGCGACTTGGGATAGCAAAGGGACCAATTTCTCCATATTCTCCGAGAATGCGACCGAGGTCAGGCTCCTCCTGTATGAGGGTGCCGGAGCGACGGAGCCGAAGGAGGCTATCCCGCTAAAGGGGAAGACGGGCTACATATGGCACTCCTACCTGCCAGACCTGCTCCCAGGTCAGCTGTATGCGTATTCAGTAGACGGGCCCTACGAACCGCAGAAGGGACACCGGTTCAATCGACACAAGGCGCTGATCGACCCGTATGCCAAGGCGATATCAGGGACCGTGCAAATGGACGACTCCCTCTTCGGGTACAAGGTCGGA
>JAPCJN010000142.1:4002-4664 GCA_027886925.1 Nitrososphaerota archaeon | reverse complement strand
CCACCTGCTCCATTATTGTCGTCAGCCGCTGGCGCAACTTTCCTTTAAGTGTTTATCGGACGGTCGCGACATCCGGGCCCCCTCGTAGCGCTAGCCAGCTAAGGATGAGCACCAGCGGAAGTTCAGCATAGACGAAGAAAAAGACCGAAGGTAGGACGAGGACAGCCGCGGCCACGAACAAAGACGCGCGAAGCGTCGAAGCAGGAAGAGACCCTTTGCCGCTGGATTCCTCCACTTTTCCCTTCACGGAGGTTTGCATGAGGAGGCAAAGCGAGAGAACGACCAGGACGATGGCTGCCCTGAGGTAGAGCGGAGCCTGCTGCCCAGTCATCGTCACGAGCAAGCCGCTTAGCGAAGGATTCAGGCTGATCCAAGTCCCGGCTTGTGTCACGAGTCCAGGCGTCGGTCTCCCGAATTGGAAGAGCAGGACGTCGTAGACGAAGCCCTCTGGGTTTGCGGCGAAAAAAGGAAGCGAAATCGCCGCAAAGGTTGCGAAACTGAAGAGCACGCCTCTACGGTCGCGGCTCCTAGCGCGGCGATAGAAGTAGAAAGGGAGCACGAGCCAGGTCGTCACGCTCGTCGCGAGCGCGACGCCGAGCGCCAGGGAGGAGAGCACGCCCTTTCCCCTGTTTGCTCAGTCAACCGGGGTTCTAGACTCTGTC
>JAPCJN010000142.1:0-3992 GCA_027886925.1 Nitrososphaerota archaeon | reverse complement strand
TACGAGAGCGACAGCCGGAAGTGCGTCGTTCATGTAGTAAGTCGAGAAAGGAATCAAAAGGAAGATGGCCGCTGCGACCATGCTCCACCTCTTTTGGAACTGGAAGAGGCACAGCCCGATTATCACGTCAGCGGCGATCGCCCCGAACCTGACGTCGCCCAACAGGTAGAACGGAACGAAGTAAATCGCCGTGAAAGGGAGGTATGCGAAAACATCCTGCGCCCCAGGGGTCGCGAGCGAAGGAGGTATCCCTGCGAAGGAGTGGCCGTAGGGACTCACTCCGTGAAGGATGAGCTGGGCGGCCTGCGTGTCGTAATAGTAGACGTCGGTCACAGGGGGGAAGGCGACGACGACATAGATCCTGACAGCGACGGCGATCGCGAGGATGCATGAGAAAAGAGCCAGCTTCGCGGACCTGTTCGTGCCCCGGCGCTCCTCCATCGGCTCTCGCGAAGGGTCGCGATTTAACCTATCATCTGGATGACTCTCTGAATCGCTTAAATGGTCACGGAAGTCGACGAGCAACGTTGAACTTGGAGGAGAGGGTCGCGCTGGTCCGGAGGCCCCCGACCGAGGAGGTGCTCACCGAGTCAGAGCTGCTTTCTCTCCTCGAGCGAGAACCGCATCCACGGCATTACATCGGGCTCGAGATCTCAGGGTTGCTTCATCTCGGCTCGCTGATCGTCCTCGGCTACAAGATCAACGACTTCATCAAAGCCGGCATCCGATGCAAGGTCTTCCTCGCAGACTGGCACAGCTACATCAACAACAAGATGGGAGGGGACATCGAGAGGATCCGAAGAGTCTCCAGATATTACGAGGAGGCTTTCAGCTTCTTCTGTCCAGGGGTAGAGTTCGAGCTCGGGAGCAAGCTCTACGAGCACAACGACCAATATTGGATGAACCTGCTCCGTTTCTCGAAGCAAATATCTCTCGCGAGGGACACGCGCTGTCTGACGATAATGGGGAGAAGCACGAAGGAGAAGCTCGACGTGGCGCAATACATCTACCCGCCGATGCAAGCGACAGACATCAAAGCGATGGACTTGGACATCGTTCAAAGCGGCCTAGACCAGAGGAAGGTCCACGTGCTCGTGAGGGAGGTCTTTCCCTCGTTGGGATGGAAGGTCCCGGTCGCCGTGCACCATCACCTACTGGGGGGCCTTGAGAAGCCAGAGGCAAGAGGGTTGGACGAAGACGCTCAGTCTGACAAGGTGGTCTCGAGCAAGATGAGCAAGTCAAAGCCGGACTCTGCCATATTCATCCATGACAGCAAGGAGGAGATCGCCCGGAAGCTGGGGAAGGCGTGGTGCCCCGAAAGGCAGACCGAGGGCAACCCAGTCTTGGACTTTGCGAAGCAGCTGGTGTTCCACGATGGGGGAAGCCTCGTTGTCGAGAGGCCCGAAAAGTACGGCGGTCCTGTCACCTACACCGGGTACGCGCAGCTCGAGGCGGACTATGCGGGAGGCAAGTTGCACCCTAAGGACCTCAAGCAGGCGGTCGCATCTGCAATCGATTCGATCCTCGCTCCGGTGAGGGGGCGCTTCGAGGGGACCGAGCTGCTCCGCGAGGTCATTGCTGCGGTGGAGGAAAGCGACAAAATCGCCGTAGCCTCGCCTTGATGTAGAAGGGAGATTGATAATAATACCCAGAATTCGTGCCCAAAGAGAGACAAGACAATGAAGTTCATCCCAATCAACATCCCGATGCTCGGAAAGGAAGAGAAGGAAGCGGTCAACTCTGTCCTCGACAGCGGCATGCTGACCAACCCAAGCTACGAGGGAGGCAAGTTCGTCAAAGAGTTCGAGAGGAAGCTCTCGACGAGGGTGGGGGCGAAGCACGCCGTCGCCGTCAACTCCGGCACCGCTGCCCTGCACACGTCTCTGATGGCGTATGGCATCGGGCATGGAGACGAGGTCATCGTCCCCGCGTTCACATTCGAGGCGACGGCCAACGTGGTCCTCGCTTGTGGCGCCAAGCCTGTCTTTGCGGACATCAAGGGCGATTACAACATAGACCCGGCCGACGTAAAGCGGAAGATAGGGAAGAAGACCAAGGCGATAATCCCTGTCGACGTCTACGGATACCCCGCTGACCTCGACGAGATAAGGGAGATAGCCGACAAGGCTTCCTTGAAGGTGATACAAGACGCCGCCGAATCGCTGGGCGCCGAATACAGGGGCGCGCAGGTAGGGGACACCGACCAGGCCGGATGCTTCAGCATGTATGCGACCAAGGTGATCACATCGGGCGAGGGCGGAGCGATCACGACCAACGACGACGATCTTGCCGACTTGGTCAGGCTCACCAGAAACCACGGGATGCGAGAAGGGTACGACACGAGCGTGCTCGGGCTCAACTACAGGATGCCCGAGATTCTGGCGGCGATAGCCTCGGCGCAGATGGACAAGCTCGAAGGCTACATAGAAGCCCGTCGGAAGAACGCGAAGTTGCTCACGGAGCTCATCTCTGGGCTGAAGGGAGTGGAGCTTACCCAGACCTCATCGGACAGGAAGCACGTCTGGTACTTGTACACGGTGCTCTTGGCGAAAAAGCGGGCCGACGTCCGCGAGAAACTGAGGGCCAAGGGGGTAGGGGCGACCGTCTATTGGGAGACTCCCGTCAACAGGATGCCTCTCTACAAGAAGCTGGGACACGCAGACATGAAGCTCCCCGGGGCCTACAAGGCTGCCGACCACGTCCTCTCTCTCCCGGTGCACCCGGGGGTCGACTCGAGCGAGATAGAGTTCATCGCGGAAGAATTCTCCAAAGCCGTGAAGAGCTAGACTCGCGCTGAGACAATGAGCGTCGCCACCAGCCAGCCACGAGTCTCAATCGTAGTCCCGACATACGACGAGAAAGAGAACATCTCGGAGTTCAGTCGGAGGCTCGCCCCGGTGACCCAGTCTTTGGGAGGGAAGGTCGGCGTCGTCTTTGTCGACGACAACAGTCCAGACGGAACGGGCGCCGAGATCAAGGCTTTGATGCGACGTTCGCCCAACATCAAGTTGATCGAGAGAGAGGGCAAGCAGGGCCTGGGTACCGCTTATCTGGACGGTTTCAGATATGCGGTCGCGAACTTCGACCCTGATATCGTCATCCAGATAGACGCAGACCTCCAACACCCGCCGGAGATGGTCGAGAACCTCGTGCACAAGGTCGCTGCGGGGGAAGCGGACGTCGCGATAGCCTCCCGCCACGTGAAAGGGGGGAGCTTCAAAGGACTGAACAAACGGAGGAAGATTGTCAGCCGTGGCGCGAGCTGGCTTTCCAGGACCATCCTTGGGTTGCACGTGAAGGACACGACGACGGGGTTCAAGGCTTTGAGCAGGCGCGCGGTGGACACCATCCTTGAACACCCCCCTCGCTCCAACGGTTTCATCTTCCAGGTCGAGTCCCTCTACATCTTGAAAACACGGGGTTTCAAGATGGTCGAGGTCCCTTTCACGTTCGAGGAAAGGGCCAAGGGAGCGTCGAAAATGGGGACAGGAGAAATTTGGGAGTTCTTCTTGGGGGTCCTGAGCATCCGGTTCAGGGGTTATTGATGTGCAGAGTCATCCGGATGGCTTTTTCTCGGCTTCGCCCATCGTCTTTGCACCTGCGGCCGCAGCAGGCTGTGCGGCTGCGCCTATGTCAGGCATCGGTTCCGGAGGAGGAGTGGTAGCCATTGTCCAACCGATCCATCCGAGGATGCCGAGCAAGACGACCACACCCAAGAATGCGGTGATCTCGAGGATCAACGTAGCCCAGAAATAAAGCAGTACTCCGTAGATCAGAATTCCAGCGATGCTTCCGAGAAGAATCGCTCCGCCAAGGGCTCGGTCGTTTGCCATACGATGGGAGGGTCGAAGGAGCGAAATTTAACCGTTGTCATCGAAAAAGGCGTGATTCTCGGGCAAACACAGAAATACGCCCCCTTGATGCGTCGAAAAGGACATGTCTGGAATAGAATCGTCACAATCAAGCTCCCCGGTATCGAGCTCGAGTGACAA
>JAPCJN010000141.1 GCA_027886925.1 Nitrososphaerota archaeon | reverse complement strand
TTCTGCCGTAGGTGCTTTCGCTACCACCTTCACGTATCCACCGTCAAGAGTGATGGGCATCTGGTACGGAGTGTCTATCAGGACGACAGTTATCTCCTGCTTGGCGGCCTCAATCCTGGTGATTTTGGCCCTCATGCCCTTGAACGGCCCTGCCACTATCTCGACGGTGTCGTTCTCCCCAAGCTCGGCCACCATCGACTTTGTCACGAGGAACTTCTCGATGTCCGAGAACTGCATCATGCCGGGAATCTTGCTCCTGATGTGCTTGAATCCCTGGATGCTCTCGTCCACCACCTGAGAGTTGGGAGCCTCGAAGAGGACGTATCCCTTCCATGTGTCTAGAGCGAGAATTGAGTAGATTGGTTTGCCCTTTTGCTTCGCCCTCTCCGCCACGAAAGTCGCGACGGTCCTCTCTTGCCCGCCAGTCGTCTTGACCGGATAGATGGAAGTCTGCTTCTGCTCTGTCGTTGATGATGACATCTTTTGCTCGATCTCCTTGCTGAGCCTCAGCCGAAGATAGTCGGGAGCGCGGTAGAGATGAGTTTGACGAAGAAGCCGATGATGCCCACCACTCCAAGGCCGAGAAGCACTAGTTTGAGGTAAAGGAAGAACTCCTCCCTGTCGCTCTTCCTAGTAAGCCTGATGACGCCAACCATCGACCGTAAGAAATCGCTTAAGCCCAATGTAGATTCGTGGACCCTCACTCCCGGACGCCTTTATATGGATTGTCGGCTTCCGCGGGAACGCCATCCGCCATTGCTGTCAATCCTTCGACTCGATCTAAACTCGAAAATGTTTGGGGGTCGATAAGTTAGCGGAGCCTAAGACCGAGATCTGATGTCAAAGGGACGCGGGGACAGAAAAAACCCTTCCGCTTAAGCCAGCTAACCTTTTCCGCTCGGCTTCGCAGCCGAGGAGCGACGCAAGATATGTTGTCGACCCCTACCGGCAGCCCCACGTTCGTCCTAATCGCATCCTCCGAGAACGAGGCGTCGATGACAATCGCGAAGGCTTTGGAGCGAAAGCACGGGTTCCTGTCCACGAGGATTACGTTCAACTCGCGGCCGTTGATGCAGAAAGACTCGCTCATCCTCGCGACGATCGACGAGGAGATAATATTCCCGCCCGACTTGGACGCCTACTTCAACCCCCAGGCCTACATTTTCCTGTCGACGCACAGGGCCGAGTCGGGCATACCCTCCCTGACGGTCCACACGACTGGGAACTTCACCGACAAGGAGGTCCTTGGAGGGAGGCCGAGAGAGGTCGGGATGATCGACCCGGACCTGCAGAAGAACTACCTCATGGCGCTCAACAGCAGGAAGGAATCGCTGGATGGATATGAGATCACGATCGAGTCGACTCACCACGGCCCCACCTCGCTCCGGAAGCCCGTGCTCTTCGTCGAGCTCGGTTCCAGCGAAAAGCAGTGGGGCGACCAGCAGGCAGGGGACATAATCGCGGATTCTTTGGTCGAATCACTCACCAAAGGGAGGAAGTGGGAGAAGGTCGGGCTCGCGTTCGGGGGGACGCACTACTCAGAGAAGTTCAACAAGATTCTCTTGGAGACCGACTATTCGCTTTCGGCGATCATCGCGAAGCACTCGCTCCAGTGGATAGACTCCGAGATGTTCGGGCAGCTCATCCAAAGGACCACCAGATTCCCTAAATACGTCTTGGTCGATTGGAAGGGCATGGGTCAGCACAGAGACAAGATTCTGTCGATGGCGCAGCAGTTCGCGATGGAGGTCGTGAAGGTCTGATGAACGACGGGAAGCAGCCGCGCTTCAGCGACTCGGTCTACGAGTTCACATCGATGATTCCAAGGGGGAAGGTCACCACATATGGCGCTCTTGCGAAAGCGTTGGGCAACCCGCGTGCAGGAAGGGCGACCGGTAACGCTCTCCGGGCTAACCCGAACCCTCCCCACGTCGTGCCGTGTCACAGGGTCGTGAGGTCTGACGGGACGGTGGGAGGCTACTCAGGCCAGAGCAGGAGCAAGAAAAAAGAGAGGCTGCTGCAAAAGGAGGGCGTCGTGGTGGTCGGCGGAAGGGTCGACCTAGAACGGTTCCTCTTCACGAGTTTCAAGCGCGGCTAGTTGAGCAGCGTGTCGGCGAAGGACTGGGCGTCGAAGGGCTTCAAGTCGTCGTAGCTCTGCCCGACGCCCAGGAAGAGGATCGGTTTTCCTGTGGTGAAAACTATGGAGAGACCGGCCCCTCCCTTTGTGTCAGCGTCCACCTTCGTGAGGATAGCACCGTCGAACCCCGTGTACTTGCTGAATAGCTCAGCCTGCGACACCGCGTCGTTCCCCGCGAGCGAATCTCCGATGAAGATCTTCAAGTCGGGGGTCACGACCCTCACTATCTTCGACATCTCCTCCATCAGGTTCTGATTCGTCTGCATCCTTCCGGCAGAATCTATCAGGACGACTTCCACGTGGTGGGTCTTGGCGTAGAGTACCCCGTCCCTTGCGACCGCCGCCGGGTCGGCGCCGTATCTCTGGGCCACTACCTTCGTGGAGATGCGGTTCGCGTGCTCCGTGACCTGCTCGATCGCACCGGCCCTGTGCGTGTCGCCGGCCGCTATGACGACGGACATCCCGTTCTTCTTCAAAAAGTTGGCGAACTTCGCGACAGTGGTCGTCTTCCCTGTCCCGTTTATCCCGAGGAAGAGGATGGTGAACGGCTCGCCTTTTTTCTTCTTTTCAGCGATCCTGCCGAGGACGTCGATGGACCCCACCTTCGAGAATATCGCGAGGACATCGCTCCTCAACTTCTCCCTGACCGCGGTCGCAGGGTCCTTGGATCGTTCCACCGACAGGCCCAGAAGCTGTTTCTTTATGTCAGCCGTGACGCTGTCGACCACGCTCTGGGCTACGTCGCTCTCGAGGAGGGCGAGCTGAAAGCTCAAAAGCGACTCGTCGAGCTCCTTCTCCGAGAGCTTCTTCTCCGAGACCATCTTCGTGAGAGATGAGAAGGCCTCTCTGAGCTTCTCGAACATTACTAGGATTGACCTTTCTGCTGCGCGCGTTGCTGCCTGTCGATGAAAGTCTGCAAGGCCCTCCTGTCTGCCTCTAGCCTCTGCGCTATCTGGCTCCTCTGGGAGAGTATCGCCATCAGGCCCTCCTCAAGCTCCTTCAGCCTGGCTTCCATCATCTTCTCCGCATCCTCTTTGCTTTTCTCCACGACGACGTTCGCCCCGACGCCTACGAGCACCTTGTCGACCTTCGGCGGGGACGCGCGTATGAGGACTCCCGCCCCGACGGGGATGAGGACCTCTTCGGTCTTCGCCGACCCGACCTCCCTTATCGTGTCGAGCGAGGCGCGGCTCTCGATGAGCATCCTCTCGACCAGTCCCTGCCTGTTGGTCAGCTCGTTATATGTGGACTCTAGCAACCTTGACTCCATCACGAGGTTGTTAATCCTCTCTTCTTCGGAACTCAATGTGGCGAGTCTTGATTCTGCGGGCTTTTAAGAGTAGGGCGGCCTGTGCTACACGTCAAGGGCGCGCGTCAAGAACACCAGCTCCGGCCCTGTCGTCAGGTATCCCGCGACCGCGTTCTTGCTGTTCGCCACGACCCCCGAAGCGACGAAGGGGACCCCGCCGTTCACCGAAGAGGGCGCCACCTCGACCGCGAAGACCTTGCTTATCTCCTCGACGTCCTTCTCGCTGACGTTAGGGCACACGGCCGCGCCGCTGTTCGTCGCCACCACCAGCGCCCCTACCTGCGAGTACTGGTCTATCGTGATGCTGAGCGTCTCGACGCCAAGGACGTCACGGACCTGCTTGACGGCGTCGGGCTCTAGGACGGACGAGACCACTGCGCCGTGGTCATTTGCGGCGACGAGGTTTCCGACGGCGGTGAACCTCGAATCGAACCTGTCTACCCTCAGACCCGTTTTGGAGGAGATCTCATCCATCTCGTAGTCGTCCGCCATCCGGGAGACCAGAACGCCCTTGTTGTTCATAGCGATCAACGGGCCCAGCAGCCGGGTGGCGCCGACGGAGGTCGGGCACGCGACCACTTTCAGGTCGTCCGCGAGTTTTTGTGCCTTGCTGTTCGCGATCCCCTTTGGGACGAGGATGGCCTTGTCGTTGGCCTTCAGAAAAATTCCGATGTTGGGGCTTCTGTAAAGGTCGACTAGGTGAAGACCCATTTAGGATGACTCTTCGGTGGGTGGCAGGCGGACAGAAACCACTCCGTCTTCGTCTCTTTCCATCTCGAGCTTGATGCGCCGGGGAGGGTTCCCTATGCCGCGAGACCAGAGCACCACGTTGACCTCTTTGTCGATCTTGACCTCGTTCGCCTTCATGTGCCGGGTGGTGAACTCGCGGATTATCCTCACCGCAACCTTTGTCCTCCTGTACTTTGGCGCCTCGAATGCCCTCCTGAGGGGGACCATGTGAGTCCGTGTCAGAGGCTCGATGTTGGTTGAGGACATTTTTCTTTCTTGTCTCCGTTTTCTCTTTCCAGTCGGAGGCTACTTGAACCCTAGCTTCGTCCTTCTCCAGGACCTGTGCTTTGAGTTAGACCTGAGTTTCCTGTTCGTCCTGGCGATGACCCAGGTCGGCACGGAATAGTTCTCCTTCCTCGCCTTCATCAGGCGGTTCTTCTTCGATGCGTCCTTGTTTCTTCCCATTTCTCTAAATCCTCCTGATCTTGAACTCCCTCTTGCCCGTCCCCTGGATCGTCGTCAGCATC
>JAPCJN010000140.1 GCA_027886925.1 Nitrososphaerota archaeon | reverse complement strand
ACTCGATGTGAAGATTTTCCGGGCCTTGGTCTCGGAAAGCGCGGTTGCACCGTCCAGAAATCAGGTGAACTCGTCCCTCAGGTCGATAGCGAAACGCTTGGGAGCGGACGACGCGACGGTGAGCTATCGCTATAAGCGGTTGCAGAAGTGGGGCTGCATGTCCGCGTGGCATCTCCTTGTCAACCCGGCATTTTTCGGGCGCGGGGTGCTGGAGGTTATGGTAGACGTGCAGCCGGAATCCGCGAAACCCGACATGATAAGGAAGCTCAAGCTAGTAGGCGAGGTTTCAGGCATAGTGGACTTCTATGGCAGGGCGCTGAAGTTGCTAGTCATGTACAAGGGCGAGGAGTCGCGCTCTAGGACCATCGAGCTGATATCGCGAATCACCAACACGGAGAGCTTGACCCAACTGCGTTGGGCCGTTCCAGCCAGTAGGACGAGCCGCATGACAGAGGCGGACATAGGGATAATTCGGTCGCTGTCGAACGACGCGCGCAAGAGCTTCGTCCAGGTGGCCCGGGAGCTGGGCCTCTCAGTTAGGACGGTGAGAAACCACGTGGAAAGGCTGCGGGCCGAGAACACCGTCTTCTCTATGCCAACCCTCGCCCTGGGCGGAATTCCGGGGCTCATACCGGTGGTCTTGTCATACACGTACGCGAACCATGACGCGAAAGGAACGGCCGACAGGGCGATGCTCTCTCACTTTGAGACGAGCTACCTCACGGGTGGGTTCGGTGACCCTGACAGCGGGTGGATTCTCCTGGGTGTCTCCACCATTCTCGACGTTCAAAAATGCCTTGAATGGGCAAGCTCGCAATCTTGGTTCGCAAATGCCAGGGTTGACATTCTCACAAGGATAATGATGTTCCCCGAGAAGCAGACCGAGCTTCTCACTTCTGGAAGCGAAGTGGCGTCGTTATCGAAGAAAACATCCTATTCAGGCCATTAGCCGCGTAGTTTCAGGTATGCCCGTCCTTGATTCGCCTGAAGGGATTCGTTCTAAACATATCCATGAAGGGTGGAGAGGATGGTCAGAGAAGGGGCGATAACCGCGATCGCTTCGACGGACATCAGGGGGATCAAGAACGAAATCTTCGCCCATGCCATGATCGAGCACAGAGACCCGGCGACCATGGCCGAGGTCGACAGAAACTTGTGAGGTACATTTGGGTGGCGGGTCGGGGTGACAGCTACAGCGTCTTCCTCCTCAATCTTCCGAGCATCGCGACAGCCAGGGAAATCCTGGAAAAACTGAAGACGCTGGATGGAGTGGAGGCCGCCAGGGTCGAGATTCTCGAAGAGCGCGTCGAACTCTATGACCGGCTCAGGGACAACGTGGCCGAGAGGTTGAGGTCAATTCGAGGCCGCGAGGTTCCGATTGCCGCCCGCTAGGCGGCTGTTTCAACAGGGGCTGAAGGGAATCGGCCCTTTACGGGCCGCTACCAGAACTGAATCCAACTTCAGCTTCAGGGAAGGAAAGCGCATGTCTGCGTCATGTAAAGCGCCCAGTCCGTGTTCTCTCGGTGCTTTCCAATCGGCGTCCCAAAATGGGTCGCAAATTTGATTTCGCGGTCTTCTTCGTCTCGAACTTCCAAACCACAAAATGGACATGACCGAATGACATAGTCGTCTTCGCGCGCTGTAACATATCGCTCGAACCGATTACTTGACAAGTTTCTCGCCAACCTCATCGTGGCCGTCGGTCAGCTCACCAATGCGTGTCACCGATTCCGCAACGCCGATGGGCTTCCTAAGAAATGCCTTTACATGAACATCAGGAAACATCCGCTGAAACTCCTTCTGAGGCACTTCAAACGCGGTGAGGAAACACATGGGCGTGCCCCCGTCGTGCTTCTTAATCTCCCGATAAAGCTCGAAGCCGGTCACCTTCGGCATTCTGACGTCAGCGTTTATCGAGTCGTTCGGGCTCTTGTGCGACGTCACTTCTTCAAGCGTTGCAAGAGAATCATTGGACGTTGCGATGCTCATCCCTATTGTTTCAAGCCCCATTCTTGAAGGAAATAGAAGCTCAGCGGTCAAGATCCCTTCATGTTCCAAAACGCTCTCTCACATATAAATGATTAGTTAATATGGTCAATATGGCCACTATTCACTGTCAGCGAGTCGAAACGTCCCACATCCCTCATGCCAATGGCCGTTAAGCCCAACGTCGAGCGCTGCATGTCGAATATTGGAAGTTGAGACATGATATTCGCCCATCCGTTTCCTCCTGGGGGTCGTACAGATTTCAAAGTTTTGTCAACGATGCTGTCTGCTATAGACCCCTTTCTTCCAACTATGACGATTTCTTGCCATGTCACGTCCTTAACTCCTTCCATCCTTTTACTAACTCGAGCAAGTCAAGGAGATCAGAATCGTCCTTAACGATCACTCCCGCCCTTAGGTCGATTGTTTATTCCTCGGAAAGCCCTGAGTTCAGGTGCTCGATTCCCGAATGGGCCGCGCCCAGGAGCGCTGCCCTTGGGTTGATGATCACCTGCACCGGGATGCGCGACACGAGCTGGGACATCCGTCCTTTTTTCATGAAGGATGCCATGAATGATGGAGATTTGAAAAGCGGGAGCGTCTTGCGCGGGATCCCGCCCCCTATGTAGACCCCGCCGGTCGCCAGGACTTTGAGAGCGAGGTTCCCCGCCTCCGCTCCGAGTATCGATGCGAACGTGTCGAAGGTCGCCGCGCACGTGCCGCACCTCGAATCCTCGCTGAATGCCGCCCTGGCCATGAGGGGGACCGGGTCCTCGACATCGAGCTCTTCTGCGTGCCACCGGGGAGTGTCTGCATTCGTCTTCGCGTAGTGAGCGTGTATGTTGCGTATGCCAATCCCGGAGCAGACCTCTTCATAGCTGACGTGGTCCATCCGCTGCATGAGGTCGGTCAGGAGCTCGACCTCAGACGGGTTTCTCGGGGCGAAGTCTGCGTGGCCTCCCTCAGAAGGGTGGACGTGGCGTCGTGGTCCATCGAGGGTGATGAATGCCTCGCCGAGGCCGGTGCCGGGCGCGATGACCGCCATGGTCCCGTGTGGATCGGCCTTGGCTGGGTTGAGCGTCAAAAGATCTGATTTACCCAAGTGCGGCACGCTGGTAGCGGTCGCCTCCAGGTCGTTGACGAGGTTTACGTCAGCGATCCCCAAAGCAGAGGCTATTGCTTTCTGGTCGACCGTCCATGGAAGGTTGGTTATCTTTGCCTGCCCCTGGATTACGGGGCCGGCGACGCCGAAAGAGGCGTATCTGATCGCCGCACGGTTCTGTGCCAGGAACTCCTGGGCTATCGCTTCCAGGCTCGGATAGTTTGCGCTCGGGAAGGTTGCCTCGACGTAAGCCGCCTTTGGGTCTTCATGGAGCTGAAAGAGCCCAAGTCTGGTCTTGGTCCCCCCCACGTCACCAGCCAATAGCGTGCTCATGTGATGATCCCTCAGGTGAGGTCCTTCCTTCAATCGCAATCAGCTCGTCCGCGGTTAAGAGCTTTGTGGCGTCCTCGACGGCCTGTAGAATGCTGCCGTCGATTGGAACCGGGCCTAGCGACTGGTCCTCCGTTGACCACCCTGTTGCGGACCGCGTCGGGCTTGCCTTTCGGCACGAGGTCCGAGACGCATGTCCAAGACCCAGCTTGCGGCTGCCGCATGGTCAGGGACCGGTCCTACCCTTTCGGCATTAGACTTAAGGAACGAGGCGATGTCTCATGGAGGCGTTGCACGAGTACAAGAGCATTAGCGACTACGCGGTGATCGGCGACATGCATTCGGCCGCGCTCGTCGGCTTGGACGGGTCCATCGACTGGTGCTGCTTTCCCCGGTTCGACTCGCCGAGCGTGTTTGCGGCCCTGCTCGATTCTAAGAAGGGCGGCAAGTTTAGGCTCGCGCCGAAGGAGAAGCACAGTACGACCCAAGCCTATGAGGAGGACACCAATATCCTGACGACCAAGTTCCAGACGTCCGGCGGTTCAGCGAAGCTCACAGACTTTATGCCGTGCTTCATGCAGGATGGAAAACTGAAAACTTTCAGCGCGATAGTCAGGATGCTGGAGCCGTTGGAAGGGCGGTTCACGTTCCGCATCGATTACCAGCCCAGGCTGAACTATGGCATCGGCGACACCTTGCTGGAAAGGACAAAGTCGGGAGGCTACGCCGCGAGGAATGGAGCGAGCTTGCTAACGATGAATCCGAGCATCAGGCTTGCGAAGGCAATCGCGGGCTCCTTGAACGATGAGTTCGACATCGTGACCGGCGAAAAGGCGTTCTTCGTCGTAAAGTACGGGAAAGGAAGAGGCTCAGGGCGGATCGAGGCAGACGTGCTGGAGCACGAACTGGCACGGACATCGGCGTTCTGGAGGAGTTGGGCCCGACGCATAAAGTACGAGGGACGATGGCGAGAGCAGGTCGTAAGGTCAGCCCTCGTCCTGAAGCTTCTGCAATACTCCCCCACGGGCGCTCTGGTGGCCTCCGTCACTACGTCTCTTCCAGAGACGATAGGAGGAGAGAGGAACTGGGATTACAGATATTCTTGGGTCAGGGATGCCGCCTTCTCGTTATGGGCTCTCGACGGGATAGGAGCGACGAGGGAAGCGATCGACTACGCGAGATGGCTTGTGAAGGCCAGAAGGCACGGGCGGATGCCCATGCTCCAGATCATGGACAGGATAGAAGGAGAGTCCGACCTTGACGAGAGGACCCTCGACCACCTGGAGGGGTATCGGGGGTCAAGG
>JAPCJN010000025.1:22291-22506 GCA_027886925.1 Nitrososphaerota archaeon | reverse complement strand
ACGGAAACGTCACGTTAGGCGAAAGCAAGGCGATTTTGAAGTTCGAAGAAAAGCCCACCCTCTCGTACATGGCGAACGCAGGCATCTACGTCCTCGAGAAGAAGGTCTTCGGTTTCATTCCCGGAGGCAAGGCGGCAAGCCTCGAGAGGGAGACGTTCCCGTCCATGATATCGGGCGGGGAGAAGATAGGGTCCTACTACGAGGAAGCCTCCTGG
>JAPCJN010000025.1:11499-22281 GCA_027886925.1 Nitrososphaerota archaeon | reverse complement strand
TCGATGTTGGATTTTGAGAGGGTGAATGACGAATTGCTCAACGGGGTTGTCGAAACTGAAACAAAGTGACAGCGTAGCCATGAGAGAGATGCTAGTCATCCCCGCAAGCCTGCTGGTCGTGGTCGTGTCGACGGCCTTCGCCCTCCTGGCGTGGCCGCTCACCTCTTTCCTCGACCCGCTGTGGCACGCCTCCGTCACGACCTTCTTTTGGGTGGTGGGCTTCGCGGTCGGCAACCGCCTATTCTGGCGAGCGGTCACTCGGCTTCAACGTGAGGGTCAACCGCTATGAACATCGCCATTTTATCGGCCGCCTCCATCCTCTCTGCGATCGTGGCATACCTCCTCACGAGGTATCTCTCCGTGAGGATGAGGTCGCTGGGCATGACGGGTGTCGACATCCACAAGCCGGACGCCCCCGAAAGGGCGGAGATGGGCGGGCTCGCCGTCGTCGTTGCTGGCTTCGTGGGCAGCGCGGTTCTCGTAATGGGGGGTCTTGGGATCGGACTCGCGATCCTGGGGCCGCTCCTGACGCTCGGCCTTGTCGGATGCGTCGGAGTGATTGACGATGTCCTGGGGATCAGGCAGAGGACGAAGCCGGCACTCCTCGTCGTCGCGAGCATCCCTCTCGCATATTCGCTCCTCGGCAGGAGTGCGATAGTGTTGCCGCTGATGGGGACGGTTCCTTTGGGGCTCCTCTATCCTTTGGTAGTCGTCCCCCTTGCGGTGACTTCCTCCTCTAACTTCACGAACATGCTCGCCGGATTCAACGGTCTCGAGGCGGGGATCGGGACGATAGGCATCGCAACGGTCTCCGGGCTCGCATGGTTGAACGGCTCCCCAGAGATCGCGGCGTTGGGCTTTGTGATGTCCGCCGCGTTCGTGGGGTTTCTGGCGCTGAACTGGTTCCCGGCCAGGATATTTCCCGGGGACACGGGAACGCTCTTCTCGGGGGCGGCTCTCGCGACGGTCGGTCTCGTAGGTGGGGTCGAGCCTGCCTCTGTGATCCTGAGCATCCCCGCCGCGATGGACTTTACGCTCAAGATGCTCTCGAAGAATCCCTTCCAGGGCAGGCAACGGTTTGGAAACACTTCCGTCGACTCGGGAGGCGTGCTAAGCCCTCCCGCCTATCCGGCGTTAGCCCACGCTTTCATGAGAGTTGGTCGCCTATCGGAGAGGCGGCTCGTAGTCTCGATCCTCGCCATGGAAGCGGTCTACGCGATCGTAGCCATCTACGTCCAGACGGTCGTAATCTAGGAGACAGAAGAAGACAATGCCACTCCGGAAAGGGAAAGAGCGGAAGATCAAGAAGATATGGGTCGCGATGGGGACGCCGTTCCAGGCCAACTTCTTCGCCCCGCTGATCAGGGAGCTGGGGAAGGAATACGAATTCGTCGTCACCGCAAGGGATCATGACCGAATAACGTCCATTTTGGACGCAAAGAAGATCGACTACCTTACGGTCGGGAAGCACGGCGGAAGGTCGCTCTCCAACAAGCTGGAGGTCTACGCGAAGAACATCCAGGAGCTCCTCCCCGTGGTCGAGAAGGAGAAGCCCGACCTGCTCCTCACGGAGAGATGGCCGGAGGCCGTGAGGGTCGCTTTCGGGCTGAACATCCCTTCGTGGGGGATCTTCTACGACGAGAGAGAGAAGCACGTGAACCAGATGGTCTTCCCCCTGGTGAGCAAGGTCTTCTCCCCCCGGTTCTACTCGTTCCAGGAGCTGTATCACCACGGGGTGATGGACCCCGAGAAGGTGGTCTGGTTCAACGGGTTCCACACCTGCTACCTGAAGAGCGAAAAGCAGGAAATGGCCAATCCATACACCAAGATGAGCTTGGGACCTCCGGTGGTCTTCGTCAGGCCCGAGCCTGAGCTCGCCTCCTTCTTCCTACATAACCAGCCAATCCTTGAGAACGCCGTCAGCTCGATCGTGAGAAGCGGCAAGGCGAACGTCGTCGTCCTGCCGAGGACGGAGGAGCAGCGTCGGAGCTACTCGCACATGGGCGCGACGATAATGGACGCCTCCGCGAGCGACAGCCCTGTCGCGCACGCAGACGTCACTCTGGGCGCCGCCGAGACCATGTTGATGGAGTCTCTAGTGCTTGGCAAGCCCACGGTGAGCTCGATATACTGGGAGCTCTCCAAGCCCGTGATCGAGCTGCACCGTTACATAAAACACTCGACGGACCCTAAGACGGTCGCGGAATACGTCATGGACTACGTCGAGGACGACGAAGAGAAACGGGCGTTCAAGGAAAGGGCCGCCCTCATCGTGAGGTCAATGGACGACCCGGTCCAGCTAATGATGGAGGAGATAAGAAGGTTGGACACCGCCTCTGAGGATCCCAACGTCTCCTCCAAACGTAGGTCTCACCTTGAGATCTACCTGGACATCATAAGCGCGGTCGCTGTGCGCCCCCTCCGCCTGACCCACATCATGAAGGTCGCAAACGTCTCTTACAATGAGCTGAAGAGGATAATCGACACGCTGGAGCGCAAATCCCTGATCACCTCCCAAAACACGTTCGACGGGAAGTTCTATCAGTCTACAGAAGACGGACTGCGGATGCTAGAGGAGTACCGAGGCTTCAAAACTCGACTCTTCGAGGCTTAGAAAGAGGTGAAGGGTGTGGGATACTCAGAATGGCAGGCGAACCCTCCTTCATATCCACAAGGTTGCTCCCCTTGGCTGCACACCCATGATAACAACCGAAAGTCCGAATTTAAGACTTCTGAGTCACTAATTCATCAACGTTCATCCTGAATTCATGTGTGTTGTCTATCTAAATGTCACTACGAACCAAGAGATTCGCAAAGTCGACGGCCCTGAGACTGGCGCTCGCGACGCACTCTGGCGTCTCTCCATCCCTCACCAGGCGCGTCTTGAGAGTGGCGAAGGTGGGATACGACCCTCCTGCGCGGCCGGTGACCTATCCCGGAGGCGCCCCCTCCGCTTGCTGCATCTCTATAGACTTCGACGCGACTATCCCCCAGAGGGAGGCGCCCAACAGGGTCGGCACGGAGTCCGTGGTCGCGTTGGGGGAGAAGTACAACATCCCCATGACGTGGGCGATTTGCGGCCGCACCGCGGAGAACGACCGGCGGGCGTATGACTTGGTCGCCTCGGCACCGGTCAAGCACGACATCGGGGTTCACACCTACTCGCACATCGACGTCTCAAAGTGCTCGGAAGCGGAGCTGGAGCAAGAGATAGAGAAGTGCATCGAGGTGCTCGCTTTGAGCGCGCCCCCCAAGACGTTCATCTTCCCTTGGAACAGGACGGGGCACTTCGACGCGGTCAAGAGGTCGGGGTTCATCTCCTACCGGGCGAAGGAGAGGACCATCGGCTATCCCCGAAGGATGAACGGACTCTGGAACATAGCCCCGGTCTTCTACCTCGACCAGAACGCGCTGGGCGCCTCCCGCCTGATACAGAGGACGATGGACTTTAGCATCGACTCTGGCTCCGTCTTTCATCTGTGGTTCCACCCCTGGAGCGTCGTGGATCCGAGCCCAGAGGCCTACGCGAAGCGGGTCCTCGAACCGACGTTCGCCTACATGGACAAGAAGAGGAGCGAGGGCAAGCTCTCCGTCCTGACCATGCGGGGCCTCGCGGAGTGGCTCGAAGCTACCCCTGGTGACGGCGCCTGAAGATAGCGCAGGTCAGCCTCTACTTCCACCCCTTTACGGTGGGAGGTGTGGAGTGGTACGTGCACAATATCTCCCGAGAGCTAGTCAAGAGGGGGCATGAGGTCGAGGTGGTGACGGCGCTTAACTACGATGGCAAGTCGGCGCAGCCTCACGAGGAGTTCGATGGGATCACGGTCAAGAGGGTAAAGCTGAGCCTCGACTGGTCCTACAGGCTCAAGCTCTGGGACGGCCTGGCCGAGACCGTGAAGGAGGGCGGATACGACGTCATCCACACCTACGACTATGCAGCGACGCACAGTTTGGTCGCGCTCCGGGTCGCTGAGAAAGAGCGGGTGAGGTCCGCCCTCACCGTCTTCGACGTGCACAGGATGATCCCCCGCAACTTCTACAAGAAATGGCCGATGAAACCGATAGAGACGTACTTCGCCGGAAGGACGCTCCCCGCGAGCGACTCCATCCTGGTGAGGGCGCCCGACCTGATCCCTCCCCTCCTTGAGATGGGGGCCGACAACTCTAGGGTCAGGGTGACGCCATCCGGGATCAGGGACGAG
The DNA here is from genome assembly GCA_027886925.1 of Nitrososphaerota archaeon. The sequence goes on along the minus strand of JAPCJN010000025.1, from coordinate 18,079 downwards.
TCGATGAACTCTTATGACGGGCGGGCGTTCAGGGAGAAGTATTCGATAGACGGGTCGCCGTTGTTGCTCTTCCTGGGCAGGCTGAACCCGCTCAAAGGCCCCCAGCACCTGTTGGAGGCGGCGGTCCCGATAATAGCCGAGTTTCCCGAGGCCGCCATCGTCCTCGTCGGGCCCGACCAGGTCGGATACAAGGCGAAGCTGATCGAGAAGGCGAGGGTCCTCGGGATATCCGCGAACGTCCACATCGTGGGCCCGATATACGACCTGAAGGAGAAGATGCAGGCTTATGCGGCCTGCGACTTGTTCGTGCTGCCGACCTCTTACGAGGGGACGAGCCAGGCGATCTTCGAGGCCATGTCCCAAGCGAAGCCCGTCGTGTCGAACAGGGTCGGGGGGATACCTTCGCAGATAACGCAGGGAGTCGAAGGGTTGCTGGTAGGTTGGGGCGACATCTCCGCCCTCTCCGTCGCCCTTCTAACGCTCCTCCGGGATCGACCACTAATGGCACAGATGGGCGCGAACGCCCGGAACAAGGCCTCCCATTACCGATATTCGGTGCTCGCGGCAGAGCTTGAAGAGATTTATTCCCAGATCAGGTTGAGGTGAGACACAGGTGGAATTAGCGCACAAGAGAGTCATGGTGACAGGCGGGGCAGGCTTCATAGGTTCGCACCTAGTGGACCAGCTCCTCGGTCTCGGGTGCCAGGTGACCTCGTACGACAACCTCGACCCGTTCTACGGCGAAAAGTCCCGCAACTACGGCCACAACTTGAAGAATCGGTCGTTCAGGTTCGTCGAAGGCGACATACGAGACCAGCAGAAGCTATCTGACACGATGAAGAAGACCGACATCATATTCCACCAGGGGGCGCAGGCGGGGCTGAGGTACTGCATCGGCGAGCCGATGAAGGCGCACGAGGTCAACGTGACAGGGACCATGAACGTCCTCCTCGCCGCGAAGCAGAACAAGGTCAAGAAGATCGTCTATGCCTCCTCGTCGTCGATCTTCGGCATCCCGCAGAAGGTCCCGATCGCTGAGAGCCACCCGACCAACCCCACCTCGATTTACGGCGCGACGAAGCTCGCGGCCGAGAAGTACTGCCATGCCATGGCCCAGACGGAAGGGCTAGCCGTCACCTCGCTGAGGTACTTCTCCGTGTACGGGCCTCGCGGGCGGCCTGACCAGGTGACGCACGCTTTCGCCGAGAAGGTTCTGGCGGGAGAGCAGCCGATAATCTATGGCAACGGCTCCCAATCGAGGGACTTCACCTACGTCACAGACATAGTCTCCGCGGCGATATTCGCCGCCGAGACGGAGGAGGCTGACGGGGAGGTCTTCAACATCGGGTACGGACGCGAGATCACGATATTGGACGTCGTGAGCAAGGTCATCGCCCGCCTTGGCGGGGAGATGGAGCCCAAGTTCCTTCCTACCTACGCGGGCGACTTCCCAAGGACGCTCGCCGGGAACGAGAAGGCGAGGCGCGTCCTCAGGTGGAGGCCTGCGGTGGACTTTGACGAGGGCCTCGGTCACTTCCTCGAATGGTTCAAGGAGCGACACGACGAGAAGCAGGAGGTTGCAGTCAATTGAAGCAGGTAATCGCCCGAGGGGGCCAGGTCACCGTGGTCGACGTCCCGGAACCCGTCTGCGGGGACAAGGAAGTGCTCGTAAGGACGGCTTTTTCGGTCATCAGCACGGGGACCGAGACCTGGGCGATCGATTCGACGACCCCCCTCTCAGCGTCAGACATCGCTAAGAGCTCCTCGATGCTAGAGAAGGCGACGCGCCTCTCGCGCGACGTGCTCGCCAAAGAGGGGGCCAGCGGCCTCCTCGACTATGCGAAGGCGGTACGTAACCCCGAGGTGCCTCTCGGCTACAGCTCCGCCGGGACCGTCATCGAGGTCGGCAGGGGGGTCGTGGACATCGTGGTGGGCGATGAGGTGGTGTGCGCCGGCGAGGGGAAGGCCTGCCACGCTGAACTCGTCGCTGTCCCGAGGAACCTCCTGACCAAAATCGATGGCGGCGTGCCGATGAGCTCGGCTGCCTTCTCGACCATAGGGGCCATCGCCGTCCACGCAGTCCGCACCAGCGGCGCCGCGCTGGGCGAGACCGTAGGGGTCATCGGCGCGGGCCTTGTGGGCAACATCGTCACCCAGGTGGCCAAGGCCGCGGGTTGCAGGGTCGTCTGCATCGACCTGAAAGAAGAGAGGCTGGAGCTCGCCCGCAAGGTCGGGGCCGACCTTACGCTGAAGGCGGACGAGCCTGCGCTCACGGACCACGTCCTTCACTACACGCGCGGAAGGGGGCTCGACCACGTCCTCGTCTGCGCCGCGGCGTCCAGCAGCGACCCGCTCAACCTCGCGGCCCGTATATCGAGGAACAGGGGGACGGTCACGGTCGTCGGTAGGGTCGGGATGGACATCGACAGGAAGGACTTCTTCCAAAAGGAGCTGAGGCTGCTGATGTCCCGGTCTCTGGGCCCCGGGAGGTACGACCCCGTGTACGAGGAGAAAGGTGTCGACTATCCCCTCGAGTACGTCAGGTGGACGCTCAACAGGAACATGGAAGCGTTCCTCGACCTGCTCCAATCTGGAAAGGTCGACGTGGAGAAGCTGGTGGGGGCGGAGTTCCCCCTTGACAACGCTACCCGCGCGTATGACGAGCTGGGAAAGCAAGGCAAGGTCGCGGTGCTTCTAACTTATCCACGGAAAGACTCGGCGGCCAAAGAAGCGCCCTCGCCGGCCAGGGCGACCGCAGGTCCTCGCGCCCCCGTCAACGGCGCCGTTAATGTCGCTGTCGTCGGCCCCGGAAACTTCGCCAAGGAGACCATCCTCCCGCTTCTCCGGTCGAGCCCTGACTACCATCTGCGATGGGTCGTGTCTTCCAACCCGCTCCACGCGACACAGGTCGCCAGGAGGTACGGGGCCGAGAAGAGCACCTGCAGTCTCGCCGAGGCGCTCGCGGACGCAGACCTGCACGCCGTCGTCATCACCGCTCCCAACAAGATGCACTTTCCGATGATGGCGGAGGCCGTGGCGGCCGGCAAGATCGCGTTGGTAGAGAAGCCCCTCTGCATCTCGCGGGCGGAACTCGAGAAAGCGAAGGCTCTGCACCTCGAGTCGGGGGCGCCCGTGCTGGTGGGCTTCAACCGAAGGTATGCACCCTTGGTGACGAAGATGAAGGCGAGGATGAAGGGCATGGACGGGCCGTTCCTCATCGACTACCGGGTCAACGCCGGCTTCGTCGCGGGGACGAGATGGTCCCAGGACGCGGAAGTGGGGGGAGGAAGGATCGTCCACGAGTGCTGCCACTTCTTCGACCTTTTCAACTTCCTCCTGGAAGAGTCGAACCCGGAGATAACGGTCCAGACGGCGGGGATAAACGGTTCGAGCTCCGTGGCGCGGGACAACATCAGCGTATCGCTAAAATATCCGAGCGGCTCCCTTGCCACGCTCGTCTATGTCTCGATGGGGAGCAAGGCGATGGACAGGGAGAGGATAGAGGTGTTCGCGCAGGGGTCCTCGATGGTCCTGGACGATTTCAAGGAGCTGGTCATCTACGGTGCTGCTTCAGAGCGGCGCCGCCTGAAGAAGGCCGAGAAGGGCCACAAAGAGGAATTCGCGGAGCTAGCAAAGTCCATCCACGGGCTCCCGAACTCCCTGATAACCACCGAAGAGGTGCTCTCCGCCACTGAGCTTACCTTTAAAGTGGACGAAGCTGTTCGAGGCCTGGCGTAGTGTACTTGCTACTTCGAGAAGAGCGCGCCAGGAAAGGAGGTTCTGAGTAGGGATGGCGAAGATGGGCAAGAAAGGGAGGGAGCTGTCGGAGAGGCTGGCAGCGTGCGGCGAGGACATGCTCGGGGACACCCTCATAGCCCCTGACCTCTATGTTGAGATCGCGGAGTTCCTCGACGACCAGTCCCTCTCGAACGGCGGTGACAGGCTCATCGGCGAGCTGTCCAGGAAGCTGAACTACTCCCTGAAGGACCGTTCTGGTAACGCGATAGTGTCGCCAGAAATGGTTGCGAACCTTCGCGAACTCCTCGCGGGGGGCCAGATTTCAAGGCCGCCGACCGCGGAAAAAAAGGCGAGCAAGCCCAATGAACCAGGCCGCAGGCACTCGATCTTCGGGAGATCGCCATCCGCTCCCTCGCCCACGCCGCCAGCGGACGGCGCGAAGGTAGTCGAGCCCGCCAAGGTGAAGCACGAGGAGGACAACTCGCAGGATAGCAGGCCGGAAACATTGGGAGGCGCCTCGGAGTCGCGCCTCGACATCCCGGACAGTAGGGACAGAGCTGCCGTCAACGCGCCGATGTCTTCCCCGGAGGAAGAGGCCCAGAGGGTCGGTAGGGCGAGCACCACTCGCCAAGACGCTGAGGTCGGCCCGAAACCCCCGGTGGCGGACGTCCGCAGTCTCCCTCAGGCCAAGCCCGTGCAGTTCCCCATGAGGGTGCTCTACAAACGGGTGGGGACGCGGTCAAAGGTCTACGGGATCGGCTTCGCGGCACTTAGCGCTGCATTCCTCATTCTCTCCTTGCCAGACCAGAACATAGTCCTTCAAGTCGACTCGGTGGTGGCGTTCATGGCCGCGATTGTCCTGCTGTTCAAGGACCCGCGGAAGCGCGTCCAGACTCGAGCGCTAGACGCCCTCCTGCTCACTTCCGGCCAGACCATGGCTGAACTGTCCGGGCAGAGGAGGATATGGTTCGCCTACGAAGCCCGAGGAGAGAAGATCTCTGACGTAATGGCGGTGCCGTCCCTGGCAGAGGGAGGGAGCCCGCTCGTGATGGCGAACGAGATGATCCCCCTAAGCGTGACGCCTCCTGGAAGGGGCTTGGCAGAGCTCTTCACGAGAGAAGCCGGACTGAAGCAGGTAACCCTTGACGGCCTGAGAGGGTCGCTTCCCGAGATGATTGTCGACAACTTTGGTCTGGCAGAGTCGGTCGAGCTTAACATGACAGAAGGCCTCGCGGAGGTCTTGCTGCGGCATCCATCCGCCTCGTGCAGCTGTCCCGACGACCCGCGTAGGTTGAGGGGCTACTTGGGTTGCACCATCGCGAGCTCCCTCGCGGTGATGTTCTGCGCCGCCACCAAGGAGCAGTTGATGCTTCAAAAGTGCGTCCACGATGAGACGGAGGACACCTGGAAAATCGCGATGGTCCTAGGTCCGTCAGGCAACAGATAGGCGCTCTGACGTGACGAACACACGGATCGGCGCGGTAGTCAAGGTCTTGACGATCGTGCCCATAGTCGCGGCGGTCTATTACACGAACCTCCAAGGATGGGCCCAATCGATCTTCGCTTCGCCTCAAAACTTCCTTTTCTTCGTCTTTGCCTGTTCGGTGCTGGCCTTCGGGGTCGTCATCAAGATCGCGATACTGAGGGCGAAGGTAGAGCTCTCCAGGACGAGCTTCATGTGGGGCCTCGTCTTCTTGTCGGGAAGCGTTGCGTTGTACGTCTATGGCGCGTATTCGCCTGACCTCCTGTGGTACCGGTACGAGTCGCTCTTCCTGATGGTCATCAGCTACGCGTCGTTCAGGATAGGGACCTCGATACTCAGGGCGCTGGCTCCGCTCCTCGTTGTCTTCGCATTCTTCTCTTACATACCCTTCTCCTTGTTCTCCGTCAACCCCTACGTGTTTCTCGCCGCTAGCTGGCTGGTCGTAGGCTTGGCCGTCTTGAAGTTCTCGAACTTCAGGTTGAGGTCGCTCCCCATCCCGATCTCGATGGTCTCCATCGCGTTCGTCACCTGGAATTATACACAGAACCTGCAGGTGCGCCTGCCTTTGTACGCGGCCCTGACCCCTGCCATAGTCCTCATCTTCCTCGCGATCCCTTCGGTGCGGCGTTTCGCATTTCCCCCACCTTTCTCAGGTGGGGACGTATGCGCGCGGCACCACCCACTGGGAAACGGGTTCTGCGCAGCCTGCGGGAGAAAGGTCGGCCCATCTTTGAGGCACGAGAACCTGGGGATAGGGGGCCTCTTGGCCCTGGTCATAGTGGCGGGCCTCCTGCTGTTCTCGACGGTGCCCATCCTCAGCATCGAAAAAGGGGTCCCGCACGACTCCTACTACTCGGCCCAAGGCACCACGGGCGTCGTCACCCCCCTGACGCCAGCAGGATGGCAGGTAAATTCCAGCACGATACTCCACACCGACAAGGCCGTCGTATACGAATTGAAACAGGCCATGGTGCCGATCGACCAACCCGAGGCCAAGAACTACACGATGTACTACGAGGTATCGTACAACATCCCCGTCACAGGTGTCCCGACGGGAGACATCCCTGGTTGGACGAGGCTTCCCACTCAATACACATCTGTCGGTCCGTTCCAAGGTGACCTGACAAGCTACACCCAAGGTGGTGACACCCTCCTCATCTACAACGGAAGGACGACGGAGACCTTCTTTAGCGGCTCGTTTTTCTCCAACGACTATGTCGGTATCAGCTTCGTCCGCGAGTTCAAGAACACGAACGTCGCGGCCGACACGACGCAGTTCCTGAGAGACTTAAACACCAACTGGGTGCCCGCCTTCACGACCGACTTGTATTACTCCTCCTGGACGAGCTTCCTCAATTC
>JAPCJN010000025.1:4813-11489 GCA_027886925.1 Nitrososphaerota archaeon | reverse complement strand
TGGACGCGCTGGCCGTGGCCCCGTTCTTGCTGATAATAGCGTCGACCCTCGGTCTAGGGTGGCTTGCCTACAGGGCGCGTCTCCACGATGACAGGCTCGACAGGTTTCTGACGCTCGCAGGCACTCTCGCGGAGGAGAGGTGGCTCTGCTTGTCCGCTCTCCTCGCGTCGCCGCGTCATGCGGCGTTGGGTCGAGATGTGGCGAAGGCGACCGGTAAGCGGGAGGGCGACACAGACGTCGACGAGTCTCTCACGGTCCTGGAGAGGATGCGCCTTGTGAGGAGAGTTCTCTCTGAGAAAGGCGGAGACCTGGTAATGGTCTGGAAGGCCTGCGCCTAGCTTGAGACGACGAGCAGGCCTCCTATTCGGCGGCTCTATTGCGTGGGTCGCCCTGATGCTGGCGATCATCGTGCTGGTTCCTCCTCCGGCCGTCTCGGCTCAGCAACAACAGCAGGGCGGGGGCGCTCCCATTGTCAACCAGTATGCCACCGTGGCGGTGCACCTCGAGCTGAGCCCAACCTACGACTTTGTGGGTTCAGGTGTCAACCAGGTCACTGCCTCCATAATCGTGCCCACCCTTGACAACAATCAGAACACTTCAGTGGAGATCCTCACGTCGTTCAGAGCCTCCCATTTCAACGAGTCGGTCATGATAAGGGGCGCCAACGTGAGCCTATCCTATAGGATCATCCCAGGGAGGTTTGGAATCTACATCGGATACGATTCGATCATCCCTGCCAATGCTTCGTCCTTCTCGGCTACGATCTCGGGCACCCAAGGGGGAAGCGCCTTCCTGTGGAGATACCTCGCAACCAATCCACTGGTCGAGTTTACGGGCTTGAACGGCGGGATCTCGTACTCGCAGACCATGGACGTACCCCCGGGGAGCGTCCTCTCCCAGCAATACGATTCCTACGGCTCCGCCCTCCCTCTCTCGTTTCCGACCAACAGGACGAGCGCCGGGACGACGTACCTCGTCAATCCCGCTACCGCCCTCCTGGTCATGCAACCCACCGACTTCGTCCCCGCGAGCATCGCCGTCACGGTCGTCGCCCTCGGGATGGTGGTGCTGGCTGGCCTGAACCTGTTCCCTCGAGGCAGGCTGATCTTGTCTGGCGCGGCAGGGCTTTTGCGAAGGGTGACGCCGTCGTCTGGCGCCGGTCGCCCGTCATTGCTGCGGTCGAACCTGAGGTCGGGTTTGAAGGGCCTGTTTCAGCCAAAGAAACTCCTCTCGCTCTTCTTGCTCTGCGCACTGCTCATGGTCGCCGTCGGCGCCGTGGCCGGACCGGACCCCCGGCTGAAGGCCTACGTGGTCGCCGACCCCGCCAGTGTGAGCCAGATCCAGTCGAGCCTCGATGGAGCCCGGGGCAACGTGTTCGCGATCACCCCGTCCCAGGACTACTCCGACATAACGACGATGGCTAGCATAGGGCAGATCAACATGCTCGTCGTCTCAAACTACCCTTCCCTAGAGCTTCCGGAGGTGACGAAGTTCCTTATCCCGGCTCTGGCCACCGGCGACATCCCGCTCGTGGTCATCGACCACTCTGCCGACCCGGGCATCGTTGACCAGATACAGGCCGTCGTCCCGCCTGAGAACATCGTCACCGTGGGCTCTGCCGCCAACTTGAACGCCAATGAGACTCAGACTCTCGCGACCTACATGTCGAGCGTCACCCGGGGCAACGTGGCAGGCCTTTCGATCAGCAACTCAGGATACAAGACGGTCGAGATCCTGGAGGCAGTCCTCTCGTTCGTGCTGATACTGCTGGGTTGGGCGGCGCTGGGCTCGCTCGCGTTGGACACGACGTCGCTGACCGACATGTCGCACCTCGCGACGGTGGTCGCGACGGGGGTGTTCGTATTCACCTTCAGCGAAGTGGTCTACGTGGTGACGAGCGCCTTGCTCGCCGTGCCGATATCCCTCCACGCGGTCGTCTCCGGCGCCCATGACTTGACAACCGTCGGGCTCCTGGGGTTCGGCGGAGGAAGCACCCCAAGACTCGCCGCAGGGCTCATCGGAGTGCTCATCGGGACCGCGTCATCAGGGGTAGGGCCGAGAGTCAAGCTGAGCGACTTTGCGCTGATAGCCGGGATCGCGATAATAATCCTCGTAAGCCCGTTCTTCCTCGGCCAGTTCGCATTCCAGGGGATCCTCCTGTTCGGCTCCTCCAGCTACGCGTTCGGGAGCGCTTTCGCCTCCTCGTTATCGTTCAAGAGCTTCCTCTACGGGATCGGGGGAGCGTTGGGTGGCTCTGTGAGCCCCACGTATGTGATGTCCGCAGGCAAGATACTGTTCTTCGCAGGGCTGGTGCCGTTTGCCTACCTCAAGAGGATGGGGCGAACCTCCACGGCCCTCGCCGTGCTCCTTTGCGCCCTGCTGTTGGGCGACGGCGGCGTCAGGGTGGGAGAGCTGACGCCCGAAAAGACGGTGATCGCCGTAATCCCCGGGATCGTGGCGGGGTTCGTCATATTGGTCCCGCTGATCGCTCTGGCGCTGATCGAAAAATACGTGAGGGGGCGCTGGAAATAAATGAACGCCCTGGGTCGCGCGCGCCAGCAACTCCGCTACATCGTGTGCGCAAGCTATTCGCTGCTTGTACTCGCTACGACAGTCCCCGCTCTAAAAGGGATCCCCCACACAGTCATCCTCCCGTACCTCGTCATCATACCAGGATACTGCATGACCTTCCTCCTGAACAGGGACGCATCGGCCTTCGATCGCGTTTTCTTTGCGATCGCATGGAACCTCGCGCTCATCACCGGCGTGGTCTCCCTCGAGACCACCAACCCCGGACTCCCCCTGAGCGTCGTGATACCTGGCGTGACGCTCGCAGTGTTGGGCTACAACTATGTCCACGATCGATAGGGATTCAAGGTGGAAGGACAAAAATTGAATTCTAGCCTTGCCTCATCGAAGCTGAAGATCCTGATCGTCTCCTCGTCGTTCTACCCGAAGATCGATGGCTCGACCAGGTGCGTCTTCGACCACGCGAGGAAGCTCGCCGAGAGGGGACACCTGGTGTACTTGGTGACGCGCGGGGTGGAGGGGACGCCGAGGGAGGAGCTCTTCTACGGGATCAGGGTGGTCAGGACGTCTGTGAACTTCAGGTCGGGGAGCTTCTTCAACAAGGCGGGGCTGGTGTCGGAGGAGATGCTGACCATCCTTCGGCTCCAGCGAAAGCATCATTTCGACGTCGTCCATGTCCATGGCTGCGCCGCTGGGTTCGCCGCAATCCCTGCCAAGTACCTGTTCGGGGTGCCGCTCTTCATCACCACGCACGGCACCGAGCTGCTGTGGCCTCGGGAGCTGTGGTGGAAGCCCTCTCGCGAGGTCGGTCTGGGGCTTCTCTTCGAGAGATTCGTCCTGGGACGAGCAAACGTCGTCATAGCCCAGTCGCCCGGAGTGAGGAGGTACATGCTTAAGATTTATGGCGATTCGATAAGCGGAAAGATAAGGCTGGTCCACACCGGAGTCGACCACAGAAAGTTCGTCCCCCCACCGATGAACGGTCAGACCAAGCAGGTGCTGTTTGTGGGGGCGCTCTCGGAGATCAAGGGGGTCAGGTGCCTTCTCAACGCTTTCGGTCAGGTGCACAGAGAAGTACCCGAGGCGCGCCTCGTCCTTGTCGGCAGCGGGCCGATGGCGAACGAATACAAGGAACTGGTACGAGAAACGGACCTGAATGGGTCGGTGGAGTTCCAGGGGCCTGTGAGGGACGACGGTCGTCTGCTGCGCCTGTACGGGGCGTCCGACATCGTGGTGCTGCCTTCGAACGTCGGCGGCCCGATCTCCTGCACGATCCTCGAAGGGCTCAGCTGCGGCAGGGCGGTGATCTCCACCAACGTGCCAGGAGGGATCCCTGACGTGCTCTCGGACGGCGCGGGCCTCTTGATGGAACGCGGGGACGAAGCCGCCCTTGCGGCATACCTGCGAAGGCTCATGAACGACAAGGAGTACCTCGTCACCCTCGAACACAACGCAAGGGCGGCCGTAGAAGAGAGGTACACCCTCGACTCGATGGTCGAAAAACTGGAGGCTCTTTATAGCGTGGAGAAGCGACGCGACCGATGACCCCCCTCGCTGCCACGGAAGACGCCCGACCAAAAGGGGATCTGAAACCAGAGCAATTCACAGGGAAGCGCTTCTTGGTCACTGGAGGAGCGGGTTTCATCGGCTCCCACCTCGTCGAGAGGCTCGTGGGGTTGGGCGGACAGGTCGTGGTCGTCGACGACCTATCCACGGGAAGAAAGGAGAACCTCGAGCACATAGGAGACGGGGTCAAGCTGATCCAGCGGGACGTCAGGGAGTTCGACTACGATGAGGCGGGCCCGCTCGACTGCATATTCAACGAGGCCGCGAGGGCCCTGATTCCGTCGTTCAAGGACCCACTCACCGACCTGGCTGTCAACACGGGTAACACGATCAGGATCCTCGAGTACGCGAGGAAGAGTGGGGTGAGGGTGGTTCACGCTTCGTCGGGGAGCGTCTATGGAAACCCTGTCAGGATACCGATCGACGAGGATCATCCTTTGAACCCCATATCGCCTTACGCGGCGAGCAAGCTCTCCGCGGAGCACTATTGCATTCTCTATCACGGGGTCTATGGCGTCGATGTCTGCATGCTACGTTATTTCAACGTCTACGGCCCTAGACAGAACGTCAGCGAAGACTACGGGGTGATCCCCATCTTCGTCCACAGGGCGCTGAACAACGCCCCGCTGACCATCTTCGGCGACGGAAGGCAGACGAGGGACTTCCTCCACGTCGAGGACGTCGTCCGCGCAAACCTCCTCGCCTACACCGCACCCCGAATGGGGGGCCAGATCCTCAACGTAGGAGGAGGGGGCAAGGAGGTGAGCATCCTGGAGCTCTCGGAGATGGTGATGTCGCTGTGCGGCGTCAAGGTTCCTGTCGTGTTCGCGAGCCCGAAGCCTGGCGATATCAGCAGGCTCGCAGGTGACAGCTCCAGAGCGGGCCGCCTGATCGGTTACTCCGCGACCGTCTCCCTCGCGGACGGCCTCGAGAGGTACGTTGCTTATGCAAGAGGGGTCGAGAAGCAGAGCGGGACGAAGAAGAAAGGAGAAGAAGAGGTGGGACCCGGAAGAGGGCCATCCGACGGGAGGGTGCCCGTTTGACAGAGGCAGCGAACGATGATGCCTCATCAGCGATAGGGGACAGCGCGCTTCCGGTGGCCGAACCTTCGCGCCTTCGAAACAGCAGGGGCTCCTACTTTGCCACCAAGGTCGCCTACAACATCGGGCGGCTCCACGGGCTAAAGCTTCGACTCTATCTCTACAGGAGGGTGGGGATGAAGGTCGGCCGGAACTGCGTCATCAGGAGGGGGGTGTACCTCGCCAGTCCCAACGAACTCGAGGTTGGCGACGGGACGTTCATAGGTCGCGCCAACCTCTATTGCACGGGCGGCGTCAAGATAGGCAAGAACGTCAACATCTCGGACGGGGCGGTCATCATCACCGCGAAGCACGACATCAACTCGCCGCGGTTCGAAGCGAAATACGAGCCCATCGTGATCGAGGATTACGCGTGGCTCGCCACCAATGTGATAGTCTTGGGGGGAGTCACCGTGGGAGAGGCGGCAGTCCTCGCCGGCGGGTGCGTAGTGACGAAGGACGTCCCTCCTTACACGGTAGTGGGGGGCAACCCCGCGAAGCCCATCGCCGAACGGAAGCGCCAAGAGTTCCAATACGTCCCTGGCGACTACCATCCTCCCTTCCTCTAAGTTCGGAAGCAGGGATAAGGGGCACAAGCAAGCTTGAGGATCTGTTATGTGGCGGCGGACGTCGCGGTCCCGCACTACCGCGGGTCGTCCACCCACGTGTTCGAGGTAGCGCGTCACCTCCAGGAGAAAGGACACGACGTCCACGTCGTCGCGAGGCGCGTGAACGCGTCTCAACCCATGTTCGAGCGCATCTCCGGAGTGGCGATCCATAGGCTCCAGAGGGGGATCTTCTTCTCTTCGTCAAAGTCGAGCTTCGTCGACGTAAGCGCGCGCGGATCGTATAGGGGAGGGACTTCGCCCCTCCTCTGGAAGTCGTACGAGGTATACCTCAAGACCATGTTCCCCCTCTACGTCGCCCTGGAAGTGGTGAAGATAGTCCGAGACTTCTCCATCGACGTGGTCTTCGAGAGAGAGACGTCGTTCGGGGCCGGGGCGTTAGCGAGCATCATCACCGGCAGGCCCCTCGTCCTCGAGGTGATCGGGAACCGGGTGACGGGGCTACAGCTCAAGAGGGCGACCAAGATAGTGGCGTACACAAGAGGGCTGTTCGAGGGGCAGGTCGAAGACTCGAAGGTCGAGATAGTCACAGGAGCGGTCGACACGGTGCTTTTCAAGCCAGACAAAGGAGCGGGACTCGAGGTGCGCAGGGAGTATTCGCTGGGCACCGGGCCGGTAGTAGGATACGTCGGCACATTCCAGGAATGGCACGGCATCGCCGAACTCATCGAAGCGGCCAAGCGCATACTGGCGAAAAGACCCGAAGTCAAGTTCCTCATGGTCGGGCCGTATTACAAGGAGACGCAGTCGAGGGTCGCCTCCTCCGGGTTAGGCGCGTCGTTCACGTTCACCGGTCCGATATCCTACGAGCTGATACCGAACTTCATGAACGCGTGTGACGTGCTCGTTGCGCCATACAACCCGGACAAGATACAA
>JAPCJN010000025.1:4163-4803 GCA_027886925.1 Nitrososphaerota archaeon | reverse complement strand
GCAGGTCAGGAAGCCCCCCCCCGGCTCGCCCCTGAAAGTCTTCGAGTACATGGCCGTGGGAAAGCCGGCCGTGACGACCGATGTGAGGCCTATCTCAGACCCCATAGACGACGGGGTCACGGGGTTCCTCATCCCGCCAGGGGACGCTGCGGCACTCGAACTGATCATAACGAGGATAATCGACGATGGGACTCTTGCCAAGGCCGTCGGAGACGCGGCCCGTCAATCCGTCCTGGAGCACTTCTCATGGAGCGACGTGGCAGGGCAGCTTGGCAGCATCCTCTCGTCTGCGGTGGGAGCTTATCAGCTCCGCGTCCCGGCTTGACGGATATCGAGTCGAGGAGATTCGCGAGATGAGGACCAGGATGGAAGAGCAAGACAGGCGCAGCGGCAGGGTCGACGACGGTCTGGCGAAAGCTCAAGATCTTCGACTCGGTTCGTCGCTCTTGCCGCCTCCGCGAGGGGGCACGAGCGCGGCGACGGCGACGACGGGGTCTGACTCCGGTGTCGGCAAGCCCGCCGTATCCGTGGTGCTGCCGGTCTACAACTCGTCGGACGAGGTCATGACGACGCTGGCCGAGCTGGAGCGCCAAACATATCCCAGCAAGGAGATCATAGTGGTCGATGACGGCTCGACAGA
>JAPCJN010000025.1:2258-4153 GCA_027886925.1 Nitrososphaerota archaeon | reverse complement strand
ACGGTTGCGGCGCACGAGGTGATCGTCTGCGATGACGGCTCGACAGACGAGACATGGAGCGTCGCGCAGTCAGCTGAACGGGCAGGGCACGAGGTCCGGGCGATCCGGACTGCGCACGGAGGGGCCTCCCACGCCAGAAACACCGGGACGAGCGCTTCTCGGGGCGACGTCGTCTTTTTCGCCGAGTCGGATTGCGTATATGACCCCCAATACCTGGAGCGAGCCATGTCTGCCTTGTCTGCCCACCCGGCCGCGGGAGCCGTGTGCCTCACTGGGGCGCCGCTCATGCTAAAGTCTACGCTGGCAACCGAGTGCATCGACATCGAGAACAAGGCGCAGCACAAGCTGCTGTCTGAAGGGAAGATAGAGCCGTTCTATGCCTGGGTGTATAGAAGGGACGTACTGGTAAAGCTGGGCGGCTTCGATGAGAGGCTCTTCCAAGCGGAAGACAAGGACTTGTTCAGGCGACTGAAGGCATCCGGGTTCGAGGTCCAATGGGTCCCGGGGATACATTGGCGACACAAGCGTGACCAGACGCTGCTACAGCTCGCGCGCAAATGGTTCGAGAGGGGCCGCAGCCGGCTGCTCTACTCCCTTAAGCACAGGATGCTGGGGGAGCTGGCCAAGAACATGATCCCCGCCGCCTCCGTGGCATTCGCACTGGTGGCCCTGGCGGTCTCGCCCCTGGCCGGCGCGCTGCTTCTCGCGGGCATCCTCGGCACCTTCGTTGTGTTCTCGATGAGGACCGTGAGGCTCACTTGGTCGCTCGTCTCACGCAAGCGTTTCTTCGCGGGGTACCCGATTTTCATCCTCGCGCGCAACCTCTCGACTGGGCTCGGCTACTGGAGGGGTCTGTTCTCGATAGCGTGGCGAAAGCTCCGTGGCCGTGAAACCGATTGGTCGACAGTTTGACCTCCACCACCACAACCACAACGGCGAACTCGCCGCGATTGGCGGACACGCCGGCGGCGACGACCACGGCGACCATCGTGTTGCTCCGCTCCGCCCACGTGAGCAAGTCCCGGGAGCTCGGATAGGCGCGTTGCCAAACGACGGCCGAAACGGACTGAGGGTCTGCCGCCTCGTGGCCGAGTACCCTTTCGAGGGGAAGGCGACTTATGGCTTGCAGCCAGTGTTCTACAACCTCTCGCTCGAACAGGCACGAAGAGGGCACGACGTCCATGTGATAGCAAGGCGGCAGTCCGCCAGCGCGCCGGCGGAGGAGGTCTATCAAGGGATCAACGTGCACAGGGTCGAGTCCCCGTTCACGGTCAACGCCTTCAAGAGGCTGCGTTCGCTCGTCAACGAGGAGAGGGACGGCCCGGCTGTCGTGCATACTCACGCCACTTCAGGCGTCTTCCTGGCCGCACTCAAGGGGGCGGTCAGCGCGCCGTTGGTGTCCCACGTCCATGGGACGACCAGGTCCCCATACATGCCCGTCGTCCTAAAGTATGGCGAGATCGAGCTTGGATATTCCCCTCTGAAGGTCGCACTGGCGTTCACGAGGGAGAAGGCGCTCTGGTCTGCGGCCGACAGGGTGCTGGCGGTCAGCTCGGCGGTGAAACACGACCTCACCTCTAATTACGGCATCCGACCGGAAAGGGTAAACGTAGTTTACAATGGCGTCGACACAGACATCTTCCGTCCAGACTCTGACCAGACGATTCCAATCTCAAAAGCCCTCGAAGGGAAGAAGGTCATCCTCTACGTCGGGCACTTTGGCCTCAGGAAAGGGATCTTCTACCTCATCCAGGCGATGAAGAGGATAGCGAAGGAGAGGGACGACGTGGTCTTGGTGTGCATAGGGGGCGTGCCCAACTGGCTGGGGGACCGACGGTTTTGGTCCTATCTGCAGTCCTTTATCGACCAGAACAACCTGCGCAACAAGGTGCATC
>JAPCJN010000025.1:0-2248 GCA_027886925.1 Nitrososphaerota archaeon | reverse complement strand
AGGGTGCCGAACAACGAGCTTCCAGGATACTACTGCCGCGCCAACGTGTTCGTGCTCCCTTCATATTACGAGGCTTTCGCTAAGGTGGTCATCGAGGCCATGGCTTGTGGCGTCCCTGCAGTTTCGTCCCGAATGGGGGGCGCGCTCGACGCCATCGAGGATGGGAAGACGGGACTCCTGTTCGAATATGGGAACGTGGATGCTCTATCCAATGCGATTCTCTCGATCCTGGATGACGACCGCCTAGCGAAGAGGATGGGAGCTCTGGCGAGGATGAGGGTGCAGAAATACTTCACTTGGAAAGAAGTGGCAAACCGCGTCGACGCGGCCTATCGCCAAGCCCTTGAAGGTGGTCGGCGCCCGAACATCGAAGAGCCTATCGCGCTGGCTCCTACACCGACTTTCGGTGCGTAGAGCGAGAGAGCGAGAGGAGAGCAAGACATGACCATTCCCCGATCCACTAGAACAACGAGATTCATCGTCAGTCTCGTGCTCTTTCTCTTGGTCTTCTCAACACCGCAGGCCCTCGTCTCGGGGGCGCAAGCTCAGAAGCCCGCGCCTTCCCCGCACACGGCAGAATCGTTCATAGGCCACGGGATAGCCCTGATGAACTCCGCCGACCGGGTCACGCTAGGTTGGTTGAAGGGACAGACCGGAGGCAACGTGAGCACGGCCGCCTTCGAGAAGGTTATCCAGTCCAACTTCGCGCCCGTCGACGCGAGGAAGGTCCTCCTCGACGTGGGTTGGCAGAACTTCACGGTCGGGAACGTGCCGGACCAACAGTGGGTGGCAAATTGGCTGTCCGCATCCGACAACTACGGTCTCCAGAACCTGTTCTTCCTTGGTCAGCTATCGACGGTCGGTTATGGGTCCCCGTGGATCCTCAGCCTCATCACCGCCGATCCCGCTGCGCGGACGTATTTCGCCAACGGGACTGCGGCCGATTACGTCTCGGTGGACAACCCCGACGTCGCGAAGGCGCTCGAGGTAGACTTGTACTCCCTCTACACCTATTATGGCAGCTACCCATCGTGGGTAGGCCTCGCGACCGGCTACCCTCAGGGCGACCCTTACTACCCCAATGGCACCGGGACCAACTCGACAAATGGCGTCACGACGACGCTCCCGTTGTTGGGTTACTCGAACGAGTCACTGCTGGCCTTTGCCGACTCCCAGTTCTTCAATTTGGACGCCAACCAGACTGGTTTCTTCGGGAACGGGACCAACCCAGGCGACCTCCTGCAGGCTTCCTTCAAGCACGTGCAGCCGTCGATACTCTTGAACTCGGGCGGCTGGATGACCTCTTCCGCCTATCCGGTCATGGGCGACCCCAACACCGGAAAACGCGTCGCGATGAGGATCTCGCTGCCCCAGACCCACGGGCCCTTCACGGTAAGCTGGTACGGAGACGCAGTGGGGAATCCTAGTAACATGAGCGTATCATTGGTTCGGGACGAGGCGGGCACCTACACGCTGGCCAACGCCCTCCAGACAGTAGTGATGTCCTCGGCGAACGTCTCGTCGACCCCAGGCTGGCAGCAGGCGATAGGGTTCTCGGGCAACCTTACGGCAGGCTCCTATTGGGTGGTATTCTCCAGCCCGCTGAGCAATGGGCAGAATTACCTCGAGGTGTTCCTGCGGAACTACAAGGTAGGCAACGAGATCGCCTACGCCCAGAGCGGGACGGACAAAGAGCTCAGCTACACCATATTGTGGGTGCGCGACACCGCCGGAAGCGACATCGTGGTCTACCCGTTCCAGGACTCCTATATCCCGCCCCCCCAGCAGTCTTTCGTCGCCACCAACGACTTTCAGTTCAACCAGGTCTTCCTGTTTCTGTCCGATAGGCATTTCGATTCACTCAATGGGACCCTGGTAGTGACAGACGTCACAACCGGGGGGGTCGTCGCCGGAGGAGTGCTGAGCCAGGCGCTCACGCACGGCCTTCAGAACTGGACGCCTGTCCAGTTGAATCAGACAGTCAACGCGGTGAGCGGGCACAACTACACCCTCTCGGTCACTGAGCCCAACGGAGGATACTCGTGGAGCGTGGTCTTGAGAGGCCAGAGCGTCAGTCCGGCAAGAGCAGGGTTCCAGGGGCAGGGGACGTTCTGGCTCTTCCGCCTAGGGCTCGTCTCCTGGTCCCAGCCTCACTTCGACTACGACGTGATAACCTCCAACGGCGCGGACTCTGTCCGTGCGGGATACGAGAATGCCATCAGGCTCACCCCCAACACGACTTCGATCG
>JAPCJN010000139.1:2674-4753 GCA_027886925.1 Nitrososphaerota archaeon | reverse complement strand
ATGCGGCTTGCGCGACCTCTTGGCCTTGCGGGCAGCAATCCACTCGTCCACGATGGTATTCAGCCATTGGTCGACCTTTGGTTCAGGCTGGGAAAGCTTTGCTCGCAAGAATGAACGAGCTTCCTCATATTCTTCGTCAGAAGCTTTCATTGAGACGCCTGAGAAGCCCCGGGTGAGATATAAACGCACATGCCGCGAGAATCATTACTGCTTGAGAGTGGTTCGCCAGGTGCCGTTATTGGCTGGATGTGGACTTCCCGCTCGCCCACCGCGCAGCCACGGCCGCGTGGTGAATGCCTGACGCCCAGGTAAGAATACTGTGTACCATCAGGTCCAAGTTCATTCTGCCCTGTCACAAGGCCACCTGCACCCCGCAAGATATTTGGTTGGCAGTTGCGGCTGTTCTTCCCATCTGCGTTGGAGGTTCTTTTGAACCCTAGCGGATGCCGACGCATCTACAATCTACTCACTCCTCGATGTTCCTTATCGGCACCTTGGAGAACATCGCAGATCTTCCTCAACAATCCAAGCCGTTACGCGGCTCTTTGGATGTTACGAGATCGTGCAATTAGGTCACAGAAACTTTAGCCCTTCAAACCCATGAAGTCTCTCTTCAAACTCAGACTCCGACAGTTCGCTGAACGGCTTGTTCTTAAGATAATTGTAGCGCTCTTTCGCCAGTTTCTCAAATTGGGCTTTCTGTATTTCTCCTCTTGCGAGTTTTGCCTTGATGGTAGCTATTGGTTCTGTGCGCGTCTCTTGCGGATGTGAAGGCCGTTGCTTTGGATTTGTATTCGGTTGTGGTTTAGGTTGATCGGCGCTGTTATCTGCCGAGGTAGGTCGACTGGGCGTACCGGTATTTGCGCTTCTTCGTGACAACTCAAGTATCTTGAGATACGCATCGTTGAGTTCCCTGTACCGCGATTTTACCTGATCCAGGGTGGCATTTGGGGAAAGGCCCAAAGTTTCATAGTATGTCTTTTCATCATCGGAGTTACTCATCTAAGATCACTCTGCCAAGAGTACAGATGCTGTAAGGTTCATGCGAATCGCTTCCTCTGTTTACCGAGCTCGCTCCGTCTCAGTTTGTTCCAGTAGGGCGATATTAAATAAACCTAAAGGCTTGGCATGCTTCCGTCCCGGCCACGCCAGGCCGGCGGGCGGTCCTTCTTCTCTCTTACCTGCCTCTTTCTCCATGATTTCTCGATGCCCTTGAAGTAGTCTCAGTTGCAGGTTCTTCACGACGGCGAGAAGGGGTCGCACATTTGTCCTCCTCTCCGTCTTGCCGGGCCTCGCTTCTTGGCCTGCCTAGTCCAGATTCCTCTTGACACTTACATGGCTCAATTCAGCGCTTGCAATCTCTGCCAGGCCCCGACACGAAACAAACGTAGGGTGACGATGTGACCGAAGCCCCTTCGACAATCAAATGAAGCGCAACGACATCGCCCCAAGAGTCGCCGACGGCAATCGTGTAGACTCCCGGGGTCCATGAGTGAGGGGCCGGCATGCTGAATGGCGGGCCCGACTGAGACGTCGGAACATTCCAGTACCCAGACATCACCACGGTCGCATTTGAGAGCCACGGTCCACTCGAGGCCTTGTTGCTGTCAGAGCACGAGGCGCATGAGGGAATCGACAGTGTTGCCTCGTCGCTATGCGGCTGAATGAGATACGAGCTCGCCATTCCTCCCCACATGCACGTGATTGGAAGGGCGAGCCCCTTGCCTCCGAGACCGATGAGGCTTGACGTCGAGTAATTCCCTCTGAGAACCACGAATTCGAAGGGTCCGTTCCAAAAGCACTGAGGAACAGGGGCCAGAGGGAAACCCATGAACGGAAAGTTCCAAGACCCGTTATTTCCACTAGCAGTCTCTGTGTCTTGGCCTGGGTGTTCTCCTGTCAGATTGACTGGCCGCGAGAGGGTGTTATACAAAATGGCACTAAGACTGACGCTTTCATTAGTCAAGACCTTTGTGGTATTGCTGATTAGAATCAGTTCGAGTCCGAACGAATCGGTCGTCGATGCCGCTGTGTTCTTCCCTCCAATGTCAAGCTGCAGGCTCTGAGAGGATGAGGAGA
>JAPCJN010000139.1:0-2574 GCA_027886925.1 Nitrososphaerota archaeon | reverse complement strand
CGGGTCATGTTCGACACGTGTCGGCCGTAGTCCTCCTTTTGTTCTAGGCGGGATTCAGCTTAGCGGCCTACCTTGGTCATTGGTGCAGGCGCGTCGTCGACCATGTTTGGCCTTGCTCTGCACGGGTCAGCCGTTTCATCCCGTTCCCGTCGATCTCAGGATTTCTCCATCATCGCGTTAAACGGGGCGGGTATCGTTTCTGTTCCGTTGCCAGCCGTCTCCAGCTGCGCCTCTCGGCGCCGTGCATCCTGCAGCGAGGGAGGAACTTCCCCAGGAGATCCCCGTGGCCCACCCACCGACTCGCGTCTTGACTCGAGAGTTGCTCAGCGCAATTAAGCCTTTCTGGAGAACATGGGTCATATCTGCGAGCACATCATGCACCCTGACTCTCAAGAATAACTCAACCACCGCCGTCTCATGAGGGACTAGGCCGAAAGATTCTTTGGATTCGCGTCTCGACCTGGATGCGTACGCGGGTGGCCACCGAGAGAGGTTGTTAGCAGAAGTGGACTCATCCATCCATCAGTAAGAATAATGTTGAACGCGATACACCTAAATAATACGCTTTTTGTCGTAAATTCGAAAATATGACGAAGATAACTACCAAAACATCAATCAGTGCAATCACATTAAGCTTACTATTCGCAATCTCATCACTTTCAGTGCCTACGGCACTCGCTGCATCCAATTCATCGTCTGCGGCTCCAGCGGCGACGCCGCTCTCGGCCATCCAGGCCAACTGGGCCGCTGCCGACGGCAACGCGTTCAACCAAAACTTCAATCCACAGACGCAGATCAACAGCTCTAGCGCCCAGTACCTGGGCCTGAACTGGCTGTTCCCGCTCCCCACCCATCCGACGGCTTTGCTGTCGGTCGCGGGCGGCCTAGGCGTGGACACTGCTCCCATCATAGTCAACGGCACCGTCTATGCGATTACCCAGTACGGTCAGGTTTTCGCTCTCAACGCGGCCAACGGCAATGTGCTGTGGACTGATGTCCTGCCAATAACGGCGAACAGCACCGCAGGCGTGCCTAGTGCAGGCGTGCTCACGCTCCACCTTCACGACGGAGCTGAGCAGTACACGACAAAACTATTCGGGAACACTCCAACTCTGTGGTATGCTGCTCCTGACCTCAAGATCTATGCCATCAACGCCCTAAACGGTAAGTACGAGCTAAACTTCTCGTACTTTACCGGCGCTAACACAGTATCAGGGAACGCCCCTGGTGCTATCTACGGACCTATAGCGCCCAACGTCCTAGTTGACCAGCAGAGAGGCATCATGATCACATCCATAGGGAGCCCAACTTCCTCCGCCACCGGCAGGTGCTTCTACCGAGGATGGAATGTCCTCGTGAACCCACCTTCGCTGATGTGGACCGCATACTGCTCACCTCCCCAAATAGGAGGTAACATACCCGTCGATCCCAACTATGACATCAAGCTAGTCAACAACATGACAGGGGCTGAGATCTTCTACCCAGGACCATCCGCTAACGGTGGCGGTTCAATACCCGGCACCGGGATGGTCAACCTGAAGACGCTCTCAGCAGCACAGCTCAACTCCACGCTCTACAACGACTGGGGCTATGCGCCACAGACTGCAGCCTGCACGACCGCCGACGGAGGCGCGAATCCAGGATCGACTGCAGCCGGCTGGGGTGCACCGTGGCTCGTCGACGTAAAGACCGGAGTAGCGTTCCTCAACACCAACAACAAGGATCCATACGCCAGCGCATGCAATCCAGGCCCAGACCTCTGGGCTGCCGCCATCTTGGCAATCAACGACACCACCGGCAAGTGGATCTGGGGCTTCCAGACCACCGCTCACGACATCTGGGACTACGACTGCTCATGGCAGCAGGTCCTTGGGAATGAGACCATAAACGGCGCGAACACAGAGGTCATATGGAAGACGTGCAAGAACGGCTACCTCTATGAATTGAACGCGTCCAATGGCAACATGATATGGGCATGGACACCACCGCAGAACATACTCGCGAGGTGCCCGTACTGTTTCATGCTCAACCCAATGAACCAGACCCAAATGTCCCAGCAGTTCTTCAACCCAAGTCTAGCAGACACGCTGATGTACCCACCGGCTACGGGTGGATTTGAGAACGAGTTCGCGTACAATCCGACGCTGAACTATCTATTCACCGCCAGCCAGAACGTCCCCGCTTTCGAACACTACATCCCGATGAACCTGACCAACTACGGCAAGACATCAGGCTTCTCAGGCATAGCCATAGCGGCTACGGCCAAGAACCTTGACAACGCCACCATCGAAGCAGTCAACGCGGTGACCGGACAGATGGTCTGGTCCCACTTCATCGCGACCCAGGGATACCGCGGCGGTCTTACGACCAGCGGCAACCTCGTTTTCGTGACATTGTCATCTGGAGACCTCCAGATGCTCAATGCTCAGACAGGCGCCCTTGTGAAGGACGTCTTTATCGGGGGTCCGCTGAACGAACTCGCGACCATCGGGGCAACATCTAGCGGACAGGAGGAAATCATCTTCCCAATCACCGCTGGCCTTGTCACTTGGGGCACAGGAGTCCCAGGGGACA
>JAPCJN010000138.1 GCA_027886925.1 Nitrososphaerota archaeon | reverse complement strand
TTCGCGGACCAAAGCTGCTCGCCTCTTCAAAGTGAGGATATTCACTCCCAACCGGGAGCTCCCGTTCGCTGGCCATCCAACGCTTGGGACCGCCTACGTGATTCAAAAGTTCATCATCGGGAAGCGGGTGCCAGACGTAACATTAGATCTCAAAGTCGGCAGGATTCCCGTCACCCTCGTCTACAGCAGAGGCGGCAATCTAGACAAGCTCTGGATGAGACAAGTCGAGCCGACGTTTGGAATAGAGCGGTTCACTGCCAGCGAGGTCTCCAAAGCCCTTGGAGTAAGGCCTGACGACATCGACTCGAGATTCCCGATAGTGGAGGTTTCAACTGGCGTGCCGTTCCTCATCGTTCCTCTGCTCAATCTGGACGCTGTCAAACGCTGTCGGGTACAAGGAGGGTCATATGAAGAACTTCTCAAGAAGATAGGAGAGGAAGGGGTGCTCGTCTTCTCACCCGAGCCCCGTGAAGCTGGCAACGACCTTAGCGTGCGGGTCTTCGTCGAAGCGTTCGGCGTCTCTGAAGACGCGGCGACCGGCAGCGGCAATGGTTGCCTGGCCGCTTACCTCTCGCATTACAGGTACTTCCAAAACGGAGTGGTCGACGCCAAGGTCGACCAGGGACACGAAATCGGCAGGCCTTCAAGAATCTACCTTAAGGCTCGAGAAGAAGGAGGAAAACTACGGGTCTCGGTGGGAGGACGCGTCGTGTCCGTCGGCGTGGGGAAGTTCGGATAAGCGTTAGAAATTTGTTGGCGCGGAGAGGATCGAACTTTGCCCACTGGCCCCTTCCTTCTGAAAGTCAGGCTGATCCCTTATCGATTTGACAACCGGGTTCAAGGCTCTTTCTGTCGAATTCAACGACAGCGGGGGTAGAGGCTTTGAGCTGATATCGGTTTCCAACCGAATTGCTCAAATCCTGTGCTACCGCAAGCTTTGAACAGGGAATAGAGGTCGTAATGAAGTTATTAGGAGCCCGGCCAGGATTCGACCCCACGAGGTTCGAATCCTTTCGCTCAGTAATCAGATTATTCTCAGCCGTAGACGTTACTCCGACGGCCTATTCTCAGAATCAGTACATTTTCGCCAACGAGAGCATAGATGATTCGGTAGTCTCCGACTCGAATCTTGAACAAGCCTTCGAACTCTCCGCGTAAGGGTTCCCCTGCTTTCGGGTTTTCAGCTAGCACGGTTCTAATCGAGGTCAGAAGCCTCTCTTTGTTTTTCGAATCGATGTGCTTGAGGTCCCGGCTGACGGAAGACTTGTAAAGTATCTTCCCTGTCAAGCCTAGATCTCTTTCTCAGAGACAATTTTGTCATCCTTGTCGTTGAGCCTGTGGAGAGAGATGAGGTAATCTTCGTACTCTTCCAGATATTCTGCTAGGGCTTTCGTGACGATGTAGGTCTTCGAACGATCTATAGATTTCGAAAGCATTTCCAATCGCTCTGCCAAGTCCTCAGGAAGTCGAAGTGAAATGGTCTCTGTCATTACTTGTAATACAAGAAAGACAAGTATTTAGACGTACGCTTCAAGCAAATTGATTGCATCATCCGCGTCATCAACTCCCGAGCGGTTTGAGCTTCATCCTCTCGACATAACTTCCAAGGACCATGCATAATTTTTCGGCAATAACCGACTTGTAGCCCTCGTCATGACTTTGTCACATGGAGAGCATTGGCCAGGAGCGAAAACAACCGGATGCTCCACTTCTTCTAGCCTTGCCAGGCCAGGTCGAGTTCGAATCGCCGGCCGAGAATCGGTCCCAATCTATATTGCTTCTTCTTTCAGTATTAATACCGTCTTCGTGCTACGGGTTGTGACGAGAATGGCTCAACTTGTGGATCTCATGAAGGCGCTGGGAGACAAGAACACATTAACGATTTTCAAGGCTGCCGGTGAGGGACTGAAGGGCACCTACAAGGCCAACGAGGAGCTCGGCCTATCGAGGAAGCAGTACTATAGCAGAATAGAGAACCTGGTCGACCTAGGATTGGTGCGCAAGGAGAGTGGGTCATACAGACAGACCTATCTGGGGACGACGCTCGGGAAGCAGCTCCAGCTAATCGGAGGGTCGCTAAAGCGGCCCGAGTACCTCCAGGCCATCGGGATCGTGCAGGATTCGACCTCATTTTCGCAGGCCGAGAAGAACTCGCTCATTCACACTTTGTCTTCGGAGGTCGGCACGTCTCAGGAGTCGTCGAGCCAGCTCTACAACAGCTTCGAGAAGCTCGTCGACGGCCTGAAGTTCTGGATTCAGCGTGCCGAGAAGGAGATAATCCTCGCCACACGTTATTATGACCCGGGGATAGCGCCTCTCATCTTCGGCGCCTTCTCGAGAGGTGTGAAGATCAACTTCATAGACGGGAATCCTGAGGCGACGAGCTTCCGAAACAGGCTCGCCGCAGTCATGAGGACGCCCCCCAACACTGAGACGTTGCTGCAGGTGAAGAAGTTCACCACTTCTCCTAACGTAAAGCTTACGATGATGAGCCTCGCCTACAGCTTCTTCGTGGTGGATGGGATCCACTGCGGAGTCGAGATCCCCAACCCGCTCAACCCAGAAGAGTTCAACATGGCAATAAGCTTCTCAGATGCAGTAGCGGCGGATAAGTTGGTCAGGTACTCGGAGAACCTTCGCTCTGAAGCTCTGAGAGTGACGCAGAAGGCAACAGCATCCGCGATAGAGCTTCAGCCCCTGATCATGTCGCGAAGATAGGTAGTCAGTCTTCCGGCAAGAAGTTCAGGAAGAGGCTTCGAGACCGGTCACGAAAAGTGGCCGTCATGATGAAGGCTCCCTCGAACTCATGAAGATGGGTCCAAGACCGTGAAGGCGACCTTCGATTGCCAACCGCTAGGCGTGAGTCGCATTAGTTAAGGGCGACTCTTATCGATAGGTAGGAAGGAAAGAAGAAGGAGCGACATATCGCGGAAAAACGTTCTTCTTCCAAGATGGCGCTAATCCTCTGTAAGAAGGCGTTCACAGAAGCACGTCGCACCTTCGAGAAGGGAGGAAGAATCCGCGTCATCGAGGGTCTATGCCAAGCTGTTCTTCAACAGCAGCCTTCAATGTGGTTCATCGAAGAATGCTGTGTCATTCCGTCCGTATCATCCGACAAGAGAAGACTCGAAGACCGGAATGAGAATGTCTCTGGACTATCTTTCGGACTGGCTCCCATTCGATATTACATCAGCCCGGACTCCTGTGTCCGGGCCTTCTCTTGACTTACTACTTGGTTAGGATCGTGGTTCTCCTCAGCAGGAGGAGCACCGGAACCAGCAATCCGACGATTGCGAATGCGCCAAGGCTGAGTGGGAATTCAGGAACGCCCGAGGGCTGGGAGCAGCTCAGCCATCCTCTGATTTCGCCACCAGGATTTGTGCTCGTATGTATGTTCGCATATGCCATGCCGCCAAGGAGGGCCGCCGCGAAC
Source organism: Nitrososphaerota archaeon (assembly GCA_027886925.1). The sequence goes on along the minus strand of JAPCJN010000138.1, from coordinate 1,340 downwards.
GCTGACGCTCCGCCGGGTATGTTGAAAGGTGCATTGAGGGTAGTCGTCGTGCCACTGTACGAACCAGAGGTGGCCGAGGGCACTCCGGTAAACGGAACCACTACGCCGGTATTGCTACCTGGCGGAGCGGGTGCATGAATGTGGGCTGCCGTCGCAGGAGCTGTGAGGCCGGCAAAGGTCTCCGACCAAGTAGATGTCGAAGTAGACTGGTCGAACGTGAACGTGATGGTGCCTGTCGCCTGAGTAACGGCTGGAGGTACCTCGTTGGCGCCCGTGAGGGTCGCCGTGCAGGTTATCAGCCCCGTCGCAGCGTGAACCGGCAGGACACCGATGGCAAATGTGCAGAGTAAAGCTGCAAAGCCCACAACGCCCAAAGCCCTGATTCTCTGATTCGATCCAGAAATCATACCAAGTATCGCTAATATGTATTCAGACTCAATATTTAAGGGAGCGCTCTTTCTCACGCACGAATCACAAATTCACGCGCACAACAGAAGGATGCGCTGAATCATGCTCCGGTTCCCCGACGGCCGTCCCAAATTGGAACCCACCACAGAAAAAATTTTTCGGACTTGCTCTTGATGGTCTCCCCGGTCCCCATCGTCAAGTAGGTTAAATCCGAGCATATTTTCAGATTAGCTCATGGGTTGCAGCCGTTCCTGAGCCAGTTAGGCTACCGCAGCGCGGGCACGAAGCCCGAGCGCCCCGCTTCTTGTGAGGCTGATTCGTCGGAACGACAAGCACTCCTTCAGGTGCTGCTCGCACCACAGCGGTTGAATACGGCATGATATCAGCCTAGGTCGCAGAAATTGACACGGTCGCAAGAATCTTCGAAGGCAACAATGCCCGCGTCAAACAGGGTTATCACCCGCCTCTGCATCGCACGACATGCGCTGCATGGCGAGAGCATTCGCTCGTGGATGGAGAAATCATTGTGAAAGGCGAATCCCTTCCTCTCGCGATTGCTGCGCTGCTTTTGATTTTGCCCGTCATGACCGGCGGCAGCTACGCATTGACCGCGCACCAGAGTCGGGTGATCCCAAACGGCCCTGTTGCATTGCACCCTCCATCCTTGTCTCCTTCCTCGCCGGTAGCTTGCGATTCACAGGTCATCTGTGACTCTAAACCTTACTCCGGTCCTGCCGGAGTCGGCCTGGCCGCGGCTATCTCGCTCAATGCCACAGGCGGCCCACAACCGATCCCATTTGACTTGGGGTATGGGCCTTCAGCCATGTCCCCGGTGCCGCAGGGGATTCCCGTCTACGCAGTAGGCGACACCATGTGGGCCATGTCAACCTACAACCAGTCAGTGACCATCACGTTGCTTACGGCAGACTCAC
>JAPCJN010000137.1:2685-4863 GCA_027886925.1 Nitrososphaerota archaeon | reverse complement strand
GCTTCAGCGCCTCAGGAAGGTGGCGGGGGACTTCCAGGTGGTCGCGCTGTCGGCCACCATCGGAAGCCCAGAGACCGCGGCGAGCTTCATTTTCGGTCGCGCAGAGCACGACATCGTGAGGGCCGCCGCGCCGAAGCAGGTGGGATATTTCGTCGAATACACGACTCCAAAACCCGAAGACGGCGCGGTCTCTAGAGAGGTCTTCACGACAATCGACATGGCGTCGAGGCTGGCGAGGATTACCAGCCTGATCGAGTCCCACAAGTCGACGCTCGTGTTCGTGAACAGCAGGACCACCGCGGAGATGCTCGGCGAGAAGCTCAACAGGATGAGGGGAGACGTCGGCGTGCACCACGGCTCGCTGCCACGAGAAGAGCGGGAGAGGGTCGAGACTGCCTTCAGGACTGGCCAGTTGAAGGCCTTGGTCTGCACGTCCACGCTGGAGCTCGGCATCGACATCGGAGCCGTCGACCTCGTGGTGCAATACATGTCCCCAAGGCAGGTCACATCGCTCATACAGAGGGTGGGTAGGTCAGGGCACAGCCTCCAGCGATACTCGAAGGGGGTGCTGCTCACCGTCGGCGCCGACGACATCCTCGAGTCGACCGCCGCGGCGTCCGAGGCGGCAAAAGGAAGGATGGAAGAGACGCTTCCCTACGAGAAGAGCCTCGACGTGCTCTCACACCAGATAGCGGGATACCTGATGGAGTACGACACCGTCGACAGGAAGATGTTGCTCGAAGAGCTAAGGTCCTGCTACCCCTACAGGGACCTCGACGAGGAGACAATGGGGAGGGTGGTCAGCTACCTCGGAGAGCTCCGCAAGCTCCGGATCGATGGCGAGAAGCTGTACCGGACGAGGGGGACGAGAGAATACTACTTCGAGAACCTCTCGACGATACCCGACGAGACTAGGTACTTCGTCATCGACGTCGCCAACAACCAGACCGTGGGCATTTTGGGGATGGAGTTCGTCCTCCTCCAGGCCAAGGTCGGCTTGCACTTTATCCTAAAGGGAAAGATCTGGCAGATGGAGAAGATAGCGAACGACAGGAAGATCTACGTGACGTCGGTCGAAGACCCGTTGGCGGCGGTCCCGGGCTGGGACGGGGAGATGCTCCCTGTGCCCTTCGCCCTGGCGCAGAAGAGCGGGGAGCTCAGGAGGAAGGTGGCGAAGCTCGTCTCGGAATCGTCGGCGGAGGAGGCCTCAAGGGCGTTCAGCGAGGAACTGCCCGTGGCGGAGGCTGGGGCGAGGCTGGTGGCCGACGAGATAGCGGAGCACGTCCAACTCGGCGTCCCGCTCCCGTGCGACAACCTCGTCCTGCTCGAGGGGTGGCAAAAGTACCTGGTCATCCACTCGTGCTTCGGGGAGAAGGTGAACCGCCTCCTCGCATACACCTTCGAGGAGGTCCTTTCTCGCAGAGGCCTCATCAGGCTCTGGTACATGGACGGTTACAGGATATTGATCGAGCTGACGACCGACGCCGAGGAGCTCGACTTGCGGCAACTCTCCGTTGACCTCTTCGGGATGTCGCCGAAGGAGTTCGAGGACACCTATGCCATCGCCGCCCAGCGGAACTTCCCGTTTCCGGCGCGGGTCAAGCAGGTAGCGGAGAGGTTTGGCGCGCTCCGGCGCGGCCAGTTCATCGCCCACCCTAACCTCTGCTCGCTCCCGACCCGCTTCGAGAAGACCCCAATCTTCGAGGAGGCCTTGCAGGAGACGGGGAGGGACATGATAGACATGGCGCGCACCAAGGAGCTGCTCGTCAACGTCGCGGCCGGAAAGGTGGCCGTCGAGACCTTCGTCTCAAAGGAGAGGCCGTCTCCCATCGCCTACAGCATCCTCTACAGGTATCTCGAGGTGCCGGAGCTCGTCGCACCGGATTCGTTGGCGAAGACGACGATAGAGAAGCTGAAGCTGAGCATATTCAACACCCAGCTGGACCTCCTGTGCATGAAGTGCGGAGAGAGCCAGGGATACACAACCATAGGAGAGCTCGCCGAAGAGCCCTCCTGCAAAAAGTGCGCGTCAGGCCTCCTTACTCCGATGTTCTGGAGCTCGGGCAGGGTCTCGGAGCTGATAGAAAGGAAGGTCGGGCGCAGCGACAAAGCCCTTACCGACGACGAGAGGGCCGAGCGCTTCCTTGCGCTGCACCGACCCGGTCAGCCGTTGTTGAT
>JAPCJN010000137.1:0-2675 GCA_027886925.1 Nitrososphaerota archaeon | reverse complement strand
GCCGAACTTGCGAAGGCGCGGAGGGCGGCAGACCTTGTCCTCTCCTACGGAAGGAGGGCGATCGTGGCCCAATCCGTCTATGGCATCGGGCCGCAGACCGCGGCGAGGATCCTAGCGAAGATGCACGAAGACGAGGAGACCTTCTATCGAGAGCTCTTGGAGGCGAAACTGAAGTTCATCGAGACGCGCCCCTTCTGGTAGCGCGACTAGGGCCTCATCGCGTTCAAGAAGAAAGAGGTGATGACGTCGCCCTTCGCGTCGATATCGAGCGACTTTGAGAAGTGGATCTTCTGGAACACGACGTGGTTGACCATCCCGATGAGGCAATCGGCGGCGTCGTCAGCGTCCACCTTGCGGAAGTCTCCCGACGTCATCCCCTTCTTCACCAGGGTGGTCGCGATCGTCTGGACCTCGTCGAGCTGCCTGCTCATCACCTCCGCGCTCCTGTTGTCGAGCTTTGCCGTCTCTCGGAGATAGAGGCCCGGATCGAAGGCGGCGTCCGGGAAGGCGCTGAGATAGACCTCTATGAAAGATTCCACGGCATTTGGGACGTCGCTGATGTCCAGCGTCGCCCGGAGCCGGGATATGAACTGGTGGAGGCTGAGCTTCTCGCTCACCGCAGCCCGGAACAGACCCTTCTTGTCCTTGAAGTAGTAGTAGATCATCGGGGCGCTCGTCCCGGCCTCCTTGCAGACATCACGGATCGAGACGTTGGAGTAGCCCTTTTCGGCGAAGAGCTTCGCAGCCACAGCCAGTATCTCGTTGGGCCCGCGCTTGCTCTTTTCTACCTGCATGCGCTCTTTTGCGCGCACATGAACGTTATTAATGATTCTGCAGCAAAGCCGCGTCGAGGTGCGTCCTTTGTCGAGTGAACATAGATCCTAACGAGCGTTCGCTAGACTTAAATCCGCACCGACGGCCGCGTTGACGTTTGGTCAGCAGTTCGAGGAGGATAGCTCTTGCGAGCCTCTTCGGCGTCCTGATATTGTTGGCTATGGGATTCGTACCGGCCCCGACCTCTGACTACCTCATTGTTTTCCAGGCCTTCTTCCTCGCTTTGAGCTACCTCGTCTCGGCCGAGGAGGCGCGACCTACGTGGGCCTGGTGAGCGGATTGCTCATCACCCTCGTAAAAATATCCTTCTTTCCGTATGACCTCATCTTCTCTCTGATGTTCGGCGTCATGGTCGACGTGCTCGGGACCGCCCTCCGAGTGAAGATGGGCTCGAAGGCGATGCCTTGGAGGCTCGTCGCGTGCATGACGGTCAGCACCGGCGTCATCGGCTTTGTGGCGTATTACGTGACTGCCGTCAGCATTTTGAAGCTCGTCCCCAACGACCTTTTCCTGGACTCCACAGTCCTCATCTTCGGCGTCGTGAGCGGCGCGATAGGTGGAGCCGTCGCCGCCCGGCTCTGGAACCGAAACCTAGTGGCAAGGTTTCATGGCAATTGACTAACCTCGCCGAACAACTTTAAGGCCTGTCGCCCGCTCGGGTCGGCAAGCAAGCAGAATGAAAATCAGACGGATCTTCGAAAAATTCGACCCTTATGGATGGGAGACGCCTAGCCATGAGATAGCCGAGAAGGTCGGGCTGAAGGTTGGACAGATAGTCAGGCTCGACACGAATACGTCGCCATATCAGCCTGCCTCGGAGCTGAATCGTCTTTCCAAAGTGGCCGCATCCCTACCGGTGAACCAGTATCCCGACACGACATACCTGGACCTAAGGAGGGGCCTGGCCGCCTACTGCGGGATAGACACAGAACGGTTCGTTGTGACGAACGGGGCCGACGAGGGGCTAGACATAATCGGCAAGACCGTTCTCGACGGCGGCGACGAGGTGGTCGTACCCGCCCCGACCTATGCGATGTTCCGCGTGGTCCCCGAGCTGATGGGAGCGCGGGTGAGATACGTGCGAAGGGATCCTGACGATTTCTCGATAGGAGCTGACCAGATCCTGGGCGTGACCAATAGGAAGACGAAGCTGATCTTCCTCTGCAATCCGAACAGCCCTACCGGAAATCCGATGCTCCTCAAGGAGGTCGCGAAGGTCGCGGGGAGTACCGAAGCGGCGGTCGCGGTCGATGAGGCGTACTTCGAATTCTGGGGGGAGACCGCGATCGGGCTGACGGAGAAGCACGACAACCTTGTCGTGTGCAGGACTTTTTCAAAGGCCTTTTCGATGGCAGGGGTGAGAGTCGGATACCTGGTGGCACAACGACAGACCGTAGACAAGCTGAACCTCGTGCGGCCTCCCAACAGCTTGAGCGTCATCTCAATCATGCTCGCCGAAACGGCATTGCGCAACCTCAAAGAGATGAGGTCGAACGTCCGCAAGATCGTAAGCGAGCGAAAAAGAGTGGCCGCCGCATTGGGGAGGTTCGATTCGGTGGAACCTTTCCCGAGCACTACCAACTTCATACTCTTCAGGGTGAAGGGAGGGCACTCTAAGGCGAAGAGGATGCACGAGTCCTTGACCAAAAGAGGCTTCGTGCTCCGAGCATATTCGAAGGCGAGCGGGATAGGAGGCTGCCTTAGGCTCACGATAAGCGACCAAGAAACGAACGACGGTTTCCTCGCCGCCCTGCGAGGCGTGACCCGCTAATGAGCTAGCTGGCTGGCAATCGGAAACACGAAGGACAGCAACATATATTCGAGCAATGCGAAGGCAGGTC
>JAPCJN010000136.1 GCA_027886925.1 Nitrososphaerota archaeon | reverse complement strand
CTGCTTGGGGATGTAGAAGGACTCGATGTCCCTGTAATGGAAAGTGGTGGCCCTGTTACCCGTGATTGGGATCTTATAACCGCACACCTTGCAACGGTGGTCGTCGTCTACTCCCCATCTTGTGATCCTGAACCCCTGTCTCTCGATGACCTTAGCACCGCAGCCGGGACAGTAGGTGTGCTCTTGCGGGCTTCCAGGGACGTTGCCGATATAAGGGAAGTTGAGACCTGCCTCTTTGGCTATCTCGTGATGCTTCAGGAGAAGATCGTATGGGGTCACCGGGATGTCCTGCATCTTGTAGTCCGGGTGGAATCTCGTGAATTGAATAGGGACGTCAGGCCCCAGGTTGTCGTAGAGCCACCTGCAAAGCTTCTTCGCCTCGCCAAGGTCCTCGCCGACCTGCGGGATGACCAAGTCGGTGAGCTCCGTGTGTATCGCTTGCCTTTTCAATTCTAGCAGGGTGTTCTTGATTGGTTCCGCGCTGACGGTCATCGTCTGCCTCCTCTGGAAAAGCTCCTCCCCGCTCCCCTTGTAGTCGACCACAACCGCGTCCACATATCCCTTGATCGCCCGGACAGACTCCTCCGTGCCGTATCCGTTGGTGACGAAGACCGCGTACTTGCCCTTGCGATGGGCCTCCCTCGCCGTGTCGATGACGAATTCGACGAAGATGGTCGGTTCGTTGTAGCTGAAACCCACTCCTTCGCAGTCATACTCGCCCGCTATCCGTGGGACCTGCTCCGGCGTGACATCCTCGCCATAGACGTCCGTCTCCTTGCTGATCGCGTGGTTCTGGCAGAAGAGACAATTGTGCACGAGTATCCCGTCTGCCACGTAGGTGTGGCTGGGGATGCATTCGAACCCGTAGACGGTTGTAACCTGTCCGGTCCGTTTGACATCAAGCACCCGAACCCAGCGCTTGTCATTCTCCATCACGAGGTTCTTCAAGTGAGCAGATACCAACTGTTTGATATGGTCGGCATGATTGTAAATTGAAGAGCCGGGGATGCGCACCACCTTCCAGCCATTCAACTTCAAAGTGGCGTCCCTGACGATATCTCGCTTCATAATCCGCTCGTCGTTGTAATGCCACCAGCCATCGACTTCGAAATCGAGCTTGAGATCAGGCAATGCAACATCTAAGATGTATCTGGTTTGAGACTCCGGGAGAAGCTTGTCTGGTTTCAGCATGAATTCTGGTTCATGCTTGATGCCCATCTCATTTAGCACCCCATACATAATCAGCTGTGCGTTGGATGGATGTTTGTGAAGGGACTGTCGGAATCGCTCTATGTTCCTGTGGAGACCATAGTCGGGGTCGGTTCGAAGTCTCTCACTGACGGTTGCTTTCTGCTTCTCAACGGCCGCAGGGTCTCTCATTGGGTTCCGAGTTCTCATCATCTCTCGGATTATCTCTCTCTGAGATTCAGGCATGACCTGTTGGTCTGCATAGCAGCTATTGCGATGCGTGGCCCACGCTTCTAAGCCGCCGAGTACCTTTCCGCATTTCTTGCACTCGAATTCAGCTGTTCTTTGAGCTGCTTTCCTGTTTGTGCCGACTTGCGGCCAAACTCTTAGGACGTAGTCACCAGGCTTGAGATTCACAACCTGTTTCCACCCACCTTTCGTCAGAACAGGATGATCGCCCGTAATCAGAGTCTTCCTGCTTTTCTTCTTCTGGGTTGCCTTCTTTCCGCCCCACCAGACGGCCCAGAGCTCCGCCTGTCTTGTCCGAATTTCTGTGACGACGTTTGGCCTTGGCTTCGACCTCGACATTTCGTCGCGTGTAACGTCATACGACCAGAGAACGTCGCCTCTTGCCAGAGACTCGACGCTCTTAGCCGAACCGTCCGCCAGCGTAATTTGAGTCCCCGCCGGGTGGCAGTGCCAGTTGCAGCTAATCGTCCCTACTGTGAAGACGTGGGTGCCCGGGTAGAAGTGATTGAACGGCTTCTTCTCGATCGGGTCGATCTGCATCGCCGCGAGCTTCCCGTAGACCGAAAGGTAGAGCTTCCCTCCCATGTTCTTCCTTACATAACAAAAGCCGTGGGACCCTTCGGGTATCGAGCACCTCCGGTTGCACGCGTCACAGACTATCCTGCCGTCTCCGATGGGGTGCCAGAGTATCCCTTCCTTGTCTACCATTTTCTGCGTCCCGCACGACGGCGATTTCATGCGGATGCCTATAAGGCTGACTTACCTCTGCGTGATAAAGCTCACGGATGGATAGCCTACGACTGCCTCGTCGTTTCCTGTCACGTCTCCGCTGGTCGCGTAGGCGTTGACTCTGCCTTTCGCAAAGCCGATGCGCCTGCAAGTCTCCATCACGGTGCCGATGGCCCCGTACCCGCATGCAGTGATCTTCTTCACCTCCAGCGTGGTGTAGAACCCGTCGAGGTCGAGCACCTTCACTTGCTCAAGGAGAGCCTTGTCTTTCTCTTTCGCCTCGGCCGACGGCGCGTAGTGAGTCAGGTCGGACGATGCGATCAGGATGACACTTCTCCCTCCGTCGAGCTCTTCCTTTAGAAGCTCGAAGAGACCCTTGCCAAGGTCGCGGGCAGTCGCCTTGTCTTGGAAGGCGAGAGAAATCGGCAGAAGTCTGAATGAGGCTCCATAGAGCTGCTGAAGGAATGGGAGCTGGACCTCGATGGAGTGCTCCTGCCGGTGCGCCTCCTCGTCGAAATCCACGATTCCGGTCAGCTCGACTATCCTCTTTGCGACAGGCTCGTCGACCGCGATTCTTCCGAGGGGAGTCTCCCACTCTCCCTCTCCATAGACGGCGATTCCACTCCCGACGCCATAGTGGTTGGGGCCTACGATCACAACGAGGTCTGGCTTCCTCATCGCGGAGAGGCGGAGATAGCTGTGCGCCGCGACCGGTCCTGAATACTGGTAGCCAGCATGAGGGCAGACGCAGGCCAGCAACCCCTGTGCCGGCTCTTTGTCGTCGAGCGGAGGTAGCTTCCCTGGCCCCAGCCTGTGCAAATAGGCGCTGGCAATTGCCTGTCCCAGCTCCGCTATCCCTGCCGGATAGAAGCTTCCTGCAACCGCAGGACTTCTGACTTTCAAGGAGGGGCCTTCCTCTGCCTCTCGCGAGATTTAAGGAGAGGCTTCGTTCTGACTCTATCGCTTGAGGCTCACCATCGAACAGGGCACACTCCTCGTTTCGATTGCCAGGAAGACAGTGGACAACCTGGCATTGGAAGGCAGGCTCCCGGGCAACGACGTGCTCTCCGTCTCGCTTGACGACGAGGACGGGTTCCTCCGGGATCGCCGGGGGGCGTTCGTCACTCTCAACAAGCTCTCCGGAGAACTCAGGGGCTGCATCGGCATCCCCTTCCCAGTGAGGCCGCTCTGGGAGGCGGTGGTCGAGTCTGCGGTGGGGGCGGCCTCGCGCGACCCGAGGTTTCCGAAGGTAGTCACGACGGAGCTCGACGAACTGCTCGTCGAGGTCAGCGCGCTTACTCAGCCGGAACTCATCAGGAGCAAACCCAGTGAGTTACCGCAGCACGTTCGCGTCGGCACCGACGGGCTCATCGTCTCGCACCCGGGGACGAGCGGGCTTCTGTTGCCTCAGGTCGGGACGGACATGAAACTGGGTCCGCACGAGTTCCTCTCGCTCACGTGTCAGAAAGCAGGGCTCCCTCCGGACTCGTGGTTGACCGGGAACGTCGAGGTGCAGCGCTTCCAGGCCGAGGCTTTCGTTGAGACCTCTCCGCATGGTCCCGTGCGCCAGTCTTCCGGCTGACCGAGTCAGGGCAGGGGGTTCGCGCTGGACTTCATTCCGAGGATGATCTCGAGGATGTCGGTCAGCGTCACCATCCCCACGATCTTCCCTCCTTCGGAGATGAAAGCCATCGTCACCCCCGCCGATTGCATCTTGTCCATGATGGTAGCTGCGGTCTGGTCGAGGTCGACCCTCGCCGGCTGGACCATGTGGTCGGTTATTTTGTCTCCGAACCTTCCCGAGGCGAGGGCGCCGAACACGGAGCGGAACGTGACAGCACCCTCGTAGGTCTTTTTCTTGGCGTCGTAGACCGGAAGGTGGGGGTGCTTTGACTTGCCCATGAGCGCGAGCGCCTCCCTCACGTCCGAGCCGACCTTTATTGCGACGATCTCGTTGATCGGCGTCAAGACGTCCGCGGCGGTGGTCTTGGAGGAGGCGAGGGCGGAGCGAAGGATCCTTCCGGCGTCAGGCTGAATGTTCCCAGCCTTCTCGAGCATCATCAGGAGGTTCTCGAACTCATCGACTAGGTCTTCTTCGTCGTAGGCGGGCTTCCCGACGATGCGCTGGGAGAGAGACCTCGACATGGCGGTCATGGGAAGGGCGAGCGGCGAAAGGACGTTCAGCAAGACCTTCGAGCTCGGAGCGAGGAAGATGGCCATCCTCACGGAATTCTCTATGCCTATCGCCTTGGGGAGGAGGTTGAGGAGCACCATGATTATGAGGGAGCAGATCACGGTTCCGACTACCCACCCGACCGTTCCGAACGCCCCAGAGAGGATCAGGCCGACGCTGCTCGCCAGGGTGGTATCCGCGAACGTCGACAGGAGGGTCGTAGAGCTGACCAGCTTCGTCTTCTCACTGGTGATCTGGACCGCCTTCGCCGCGTTCGGGTTCCCGGCTGTGCTTGCGGACATCAGCGACAGCGGTCTCACGCTGAGGTAGGTCGCCTCGAGGAGGGACGCCCAGAATGAGACTGCGATGGCGACGCCGAGGAAGACGTAGACGATCCAGTCAGCCATCGATGTTGGAAGGATTGTCGCGGTCGGCTAATAAAGTCGAGCGCCTCTGATTCCGACCGGAAGCGCCCGGGAGCGCGAAAAGGCTTAACTCGCCGCCGCGTCAAAAACCCCCATGGTCTCGACCGGCCTC
>JAPCJN010000135.1:1683-4957 GCA_027886925.1 Nitrososphaerota archaeon | reverse complement strand
ATCTGGAAGCTTCTCACTACTGCCTTAAGGCGTGACGAACACATGGGCGTTAGCGTAGATCGTCGTCCCGTTGGTTGTCAACGGGTGAAACGCCTGAGGATCTTGGAAGCCAACCCCCTGGAACCCAGTCGTGAAGACGCAGCACTGTCCGGCGGCACTTGAGTTGAAGCGCTGAGAGATGGCCACGCCCGTGAGGTTCCATTCGTCGATTCGCATCCAGGCGGAGTTTAGGGTTACGACCGAGTTCGAGTAGACCACGCGCTCGTCCGAGCAGAGGTAAGGGACGACGTGATACCACTCTGTGAGAAGAGAGGTCGGAAAGCTCGTGACCTTGTCCTTGAAGCCGAGGAACTGCGAGGCGCCGAAGGCGCCATACCCAGCCGCGGCTTTAGCCGACGTGTTCCAGTCACGCGCGGTCATCAATACCTGTCCATCTTGCGTCATGTTCAGACTCAACAGGACGGTGTCGCCATCCGCGGCGACGAACCTCGCGGGGAGCGTCCCCCCTGTCTCGGGAAATATCGAGGTCCCGGTGTTGGTGTTCCAGACCTCGTAGACGAACCTGAAACCCTGAGCGTATTGCCCGCCCGATGCCAGCCCGAGGTTCCAGGCTACCCCGACCTGATACCAATAGCCCGAGTCGGTGAGCCCGTTGAGCAGGTAGGCAGGTCCAAACCCTAAGCTGTCGTTCTGCGCTCGCAAGGTGACGTTGTAGCTGACCGACGATGTGAAGTTCTGCTCGAAACCAAACAAAAGCTGCTCATCATAGTTTGGAGGTCCCACCGCCGACCCGTTGATGGCCTTCGCGTTGGTGAGCTCCTGAGCGGGAGTGAGCCCCGAGCAGAGGGCGAGAGAACTGCTCGACAGGCCTGTGGATGTGGTAGTGTATGTCGAGGACGGCGAGCTGCTCGAGCTACTTGAGGACGAACCTGTAGTCCCGAGGGACGGAAGGAACCCCAAACCAATGGAGGCTACGACCACGGCGACGATGATTGCGACGGCGAGGCTCCCCACCACGACCCGCCTCCTCCCGGACTTCGGTATGCCCGTCTGCGACTCGGGTCGCTCGGTCGCCAACTCCAAAGGCAACAGCGTAGGCTCTAGTTTAATAAATCACCGTCGGGCGGCCTGACCGATAACGATGCCAGAGGGCTTTTCGCTTTCCCACTGCACCTCCTGTAACCGGCCCATTTTGCCGGGGACCAAGGCCGTGAGGTTCAACTGTCCCAACTGCCACCAAGTCCTGATTTGGAGAGACGAGCTGTGCAGGAAGTTCTCGCGTCGGTACAAGTGCGTTAACTGCGGCTTCGAAGGCCCGTAAACCCCATTCGCACCGAGGATATGTGCGCCCCACGGGCGCCGCACGCCTCAGGTGAACGCCACGTGCCTGACCTCGTTGGAGTTGATGATCTCTGTCAACCCTGAGTTCGCCCTGAAGCTCAGGATGGAGAAGGGTATCGAGACTGCGAGGAAGACCAGGTAGAGATACTGAGGGTAAGCCGAGGGCGAAACGTAGGAGAGCAAGAGCAAGACCAGCGCGGGAGCTAGGGTGGCCATGCTAACGAATGTGGCGATCTTGAATCTTGTCTTCAACGCCACATATTTCGTCATCATCTCTTTCTCTTTGAACTCGAACCCGTCATATATCATCGCAGCTCCAGAGGACAAAGCCATTCACTCTAGCGGCAATGCGGTTCGGTAATACGTCTTCGCATCAGCTCGAAGTTCCCCGCGAGGATACATATCAGTCATTGGCCCCGGAGGGCATCCCAGAACTGTGCTCTCTCAGGTGTGCCATGAGTTGCTCGACGTCTTCGAACATAGCCCCGCAGATTTCGCACTTGAACTCTTTTCCGAAGCCAGTGACCGCGCCCATTGTGATGGCTTGAAACCTCGGCAGGAGTATATACGGATTCGATGGAAGTTGGACAAAAGCAGGGCCATAGTCGCAGCGGCGGTGTACTCCGTTCTGCTCGGCATCACCGATGTCCTGGCCGTGAGATCCAGGTCAAAAGGCGGAGGCGTGCGAATGCCGAAACCCGCCCGCGCCTAGCGGCTCAGGAGTCGCCTCAACGTGGCGACCTCTTCCTCGTGCATCCTCGTCAGCTCCTCTTGCTTCTTGATTATCCTTCTGCGATACTCCTCCCTTTCGGAGCTCAAGGAGAGACGTCTGACCTTCTCCGCGACGTCGCCCACCGTTGAGTCTGCGTAGAGCAGCGAATCGGAGAACAGCTCTTCCACGACAGGCTGGCGCGAGGAGATGACCGGGAGCGAGCTGGCCGCGAATTCGAACAAGACATGCGACAGGGTATAGGGCTCGTCTGTGATGTTCAAAGCAAGGTCTGCAGAGTCCTTCAACGTCTCATAGACGTCGCGTGGGAGGAACCCTGCGTACCGGACGTTCTTCGGGAGCGCGAACGAGGCCGTCCTCCTTTCCAGCTTCTCCCTGGGCCCGCTGATGACGAGCGAGACGCCTGCCTCCTGCGCCTCGCCCACCGCCGCGGCCTCCACCTCGAGCCTCTCCAGAGGGTGCCCGCCGTGTGAGGCGATGGCGATCAGCGGAGTTTCGGCCAGCCTGCGCCTGAGCGCTTCGTCACGAGGCATCTCGTTCCTCGGGACGTAGTCATGGTAGACTAGCACGTTCCTAGCGCCCATCTTTGTGAGCATTTGCGCCCAGAACCCATGAGGGGCCGTGCTGGCGTCGGCTGCCCTGGCCACGATCCGCTCTATGAGGCCTATGCCCAGCGAGAGAGGACTGCGGCCTCCCATCGTCTTCACCCTCCATATCGAGTGGTGGTCGATCACCAGCTTCGCCCCCGTCATGCGGCAGTAGAGCAGGCACGTGAACGGGCAGAAGATCGGCGGGTTCTGGGCGTAGACGACCTCGGGCCGTTTCTGCCAGAGAAGCACCAAGGTCCTGAAGAAGAGAGCTAGGTAGCGGATAGGGGCGAAGTAGCGGGGGCCGTAGAGCAACGTGATGCTGGCCCTCTCCGCGCCCAAGACCTCGGCCAGCTCATCGGCGCGAAACCCGAAGGGAGCCCATAGCAAAAGGAGGGTCTTTGGCAAAATGAGGCCAGCGATGCGCTCAGGCCGTATGTCTGCTCATTAAAGCATGAAGCCTCACGACTTGACGACGGCGTAGGGAGAGGCCTCGAGGATGCCGTTGAGCTTTGAAGGGATTATTATCAGGGTGGCCATCCCCGTTATGAAGAAGAGGTCGCCAACGATATCTGGCAAAGCGTTCTGCATGTCGACGAGCACACCAGGAGTGGCG